>JAQFVI010000355.1:18226-19619 GCA_029439495.1 Caballeronia sp. BR6202001590007 | reverse complement strand
GAAGCCGCATTCGTAGGGAGCGTTTTTCTCGGTGTCCGGCTTGTTGGGACCGAGAATCTTGCCGATGCTAACCAACGCGATACCTAAACCGAGGCCCACCAGAAGAAACAAGAAGACGGGGTAATAGGGTGCGAGGTTCAAAGCTATCCTCTGTCGGTAGAGTTGGTCTGTGTTTGATCGAAGCGCCTCTGCCGGGACGGACCATCCGGCGGGAGGATCACTTGGGACCGCTTACGATTCTACGACAAACACGTAAGGATACTCCACAAGTGACAATGCCAGCCGAAGCGATGCAAGCGGCTGGCATTGTCACTTGTGGTGCCGACGGCGAGACTCGAACTCGCACAGCTTTCGCCACTACCCCCTCAAGATAGCGTGTCTACCAATTTCACCACGTCGGCGCTGCAATCCGGGAAAACAACTTCTTAATCTAATCGCCGCGAATCGCTTTAGGATTTGAATTATAACTAGCCCTTGTGAATTGTTCAACGCACAAAAAGCGAATTTCGCGAAATTTGATCTCGTGCTTACTTTGGCACGTCCGAGCCAGGCGCGCTCGTCGCCAGCGCAGCCGATGCAGGCGTCGCGACCGACGCACCCGAACCCGCCGCTGGAGCCGAAGCCGCCGGCGCCGCGCCCAGCAAGCCTGCCGAAGCCTGCGGCTTGTAACTGCCGAGATAAGTCAGCGCGAGCGTCGTGATGAAGAACACGGCCGCGAGAATGGCCGTGGTGCGCGAGAGGAAGTTCGCCGAACCCGTCGCACCGAACAGACTGCCCGATGCGCCGCTGCCGAACGCCGCGCCCATATCCGCGCCCTTGCCATGCTGCAGCAGCACGAGCCCGATGACACCCAACGCCGACAACAACTGGACGATGATAATCAAAGTCTTCAAATACAGCATTTCCACTCACCTGGATCTTGATGTTTCCGTGACACTCGACGTGCCGCGATGCGCTCTTGCGACCGCCCTGCGCTCACGCCGCCTGTTGCAACACGGTTTGAGCCGCCTGGCAGATCGCCAGAAAATCTTTCGACTTCAACGACGCGCCGCCGATCAGCCCGCCGTCGATGTCCTGTTGTCCAAACAATTCCTGTGCATTCTCTGGCTTCACGCTGCCGCCGTAGAGAACCGGCACGCGGGCCGCTTCAGCGCCCTTTTCGGCCAGCTTCGCGCGTACGAACGCATGAACGTCCTGCGCCTGCTGCGCCGTCGCGCTCTTGCCCGTGCCGATCGCCCAGACCGGCTCGTAGGCGACGACGATGTTCGCCGCCTGCTCTTCCGTCAGCGCGAGCAGCACGGCTTCGAGTTGCGTGGCGATGACCTGTTCGGTCGTATTCGATTCGTGCTCTTCGAGCGTTTCGCCGATACAGACGATCGGCGTCAGGCCTGCG
>JAQFVI010000355.1:0-18217 GCA_029439495.1 Caballeronia sp. BR6202001590007 | reverse complement strand
CGCCATTTCCGCGGCGACTTCGCCGGTGTACGCGCCATGCGTATGAGCCGACACGTCCTGCACGCCCCAGCGCACGACCGATCCCCCCAACAGCGCTTCTGCCTGCGCGAGATACGGACACGGCACGCACACGCACACGCACACGCACACGCCGCCCTGCAAAGCCGATGCCCCCGCGGCCACTTCGCTCAGCAATGCCGCGTTGTCCTTGATGCGGCCGTGCATCTTCCAGTTGCCCACCACCAGTTTCGCTCGTTCTCTCGACATTTCTCTCGACATCCCTCGACATCCTCGACATATGTCCCGCCACTCGGCGGCGGCTTGCTGGAGCCGCCCTGTGTCCCTGTGTGTGTCCCTGTTATTGGAATGAAGCGTTGAAGCGGCCAAACTTTGGCGTTTTGCGCGCCCACCGCACGCGAACCGCCGACTTTCAGCCAACTATCTGCAAAGTGCCTGCAAAATGGAAAATTTTACTGTGATTTCGCGAAGTCGGTCAAACCGTCGACACAGATTCCGCAACGATCCGCACTCGATCCTCACGACGACACGCCCTTACTGCGTCTCGCGCCAGTCGAGCACGATCTTGCCGACGTGCGTGCTGCTCTCCATCAGCGCGTGCGCGGCAGCGGCTTCGCTCGCCGGGATCACCTGATGGATCACTGGCTTGATGCGCCCCGCCTCCAGCTCCGGCCACACGCGCTCCTTCAGCTTCGCGGCGATCTTCGCCTTGAACGCGACCGGACGCGGACGCAGCGTCGACCCGGTGATGACGAGCCTGCGCCGCAGGATGTCGTTCAGGTTGATCTCCGCCTTTGCGCCGCCGAGCAGCGCGATGACGCAGATGCGGCCACCGTCAGCGAGCGCCTTCAGTTCGCGCGGCAGATAATCGCCCGCGACCATGTCGAGGATCACGTCGACGCCGCGATCGTTGGTCAGCGACTTCACGACTTCGACGAAATCTTCCGTCTTGTAGTTGATCGCGCGTTCCGCGCCGAGCGCCTCGCAGGCGCGGCACTTCTCGTCGGTGCCGGCCGTGGCGAACACGCGATGCCCGAGCGTCTTCGCGATCTGAATCGCCGTCACGCCGATGCCGCTCGATCCGCCCTGCACGAGCAGCGTTTCTTCCTCGCCGTTCTCGCCCGCGCCGAGCAGCGCGCGTTCGAATACGTTGCTCCACACCGTGAAGAAGGTTTCCGGCAGCGACGCCGCCTCGATGTCCGACAGGTTGCCCGGCACCGGCAGGCATTGTTCGAGCGGCGCGACCGCGTATTCCGCATAGCCGCCGCCCGCGAGCAGCGCGCACACGCGATCGCCCCTCTTCAGGCCGAACGGATTGTGCTTCGCGTCGAAATCGCCGTCGACGATCTCGCCCGCGATTTCGAGCCCCGGCAGGTCCGATGCGCCCGGCGGCGGCGCATACGCGCCCTTGCGCTGGAACACGTCCGGACGGTTCACGCCCGACGCCGTGACCTTGATCAGCACCTCGCCCTTGCCCGGCGACGGGGTCGGGCGTTCGCCCAGCTTCAAGACTTCGGGTGCGCCAAACTCGGTGATTTCGACGGCCTTCATATCTTCTCCCAATCGTTCTCAGGGACTGCGGTAAGGGCCACGGCAAGCACCGCGACACGCGAATCGGTTCGAACCGGATGACACTGTGCGCGAAAGCAATCGACAAACCATGCGAAAGGATCGCGCGAACCTAACACGCTCACAGCGCCATCGGGTCCGCATGCGCGTCGGGCAAAGCATCGCCCGGCACGCGTCCGACATGAAAACGGCCGGCTCGCACAGGCGGCCGGCCGTCGTCACCTTAACGCATTACTGCTGCGTCGGCTCGCCCTGCGGCGCGCCTTCGTTGAGCAGCGCCTTCGCCGACAGGCGAACGCGGCCCTTCTCGTCCGTCTGGATGACCTTGACCTTCACGACCTGGCCTTCCTTCAAGTAATCGTTGATGTCCTTCACGCGCTCGTTGACGATCTCCGAGATATGCAGCAGACCGTCCTTGCCCGGCAGGATGTTGACGATCGCACCGAAGTCCAGCAGCTTGAGCACCGGACCTTCGTAGATCTGACCCACTTCCACTTCGGCCGTGATGTTCTCGATGCGCTTCTTCGCCTCGGCCATGCCTTCGCTCGACGTGCTCACGATGGTCACGACGCCGTCGTCGGAGATGTCGATGGTCGTGCCGGTTTCTTCCGTCAGCGCGCGAATAACCGAACCGCCCTTGCCGATCACGTCGCGGATCTTTTCCGGATTGATCTTGATGGTGATCATGCGCGGCGCGTAGTCGGACAGTTCCGTGTTCGTGTGCGGAACCGCGGCCGTCATCTTGCCGAGGATGTGCATGCGGCCTTCCTTCGCCTGCGCGAGCGCGACCTGCATGATTTCCTTCGTGATGCCCTGGATCTTGATGTCCATTTGCAGCGCGGTCACGCCTTGCGCCGTGCCGGCCACCTTGAAGTCCATGTCGCCGAGGTGATCTTCGTCGCCGAGGATGTCGGTCAGAACCGCGAACTTGTTGCCTTCGAGGATCAGGCCCATCGCGATGCCCGCGATGTGCGCCTTCATCGGCACGCCGGCGTCCATCAGCGCGAGACAGCCGCCGCAAACCGAGGCCATCGACGACGAACCGTTCGACTCGGTGATTTCCGACACGACGCGGATCGAGTAGCCGAATTCCTCGGCGCTCGGCAGACACGCAACCAGCGCGCGCTTCGCCAGACGGCCGTGACCGATTTCACGGCGCTTCGGCGAACCGACGCGGCCGGTTTCGCCCGTCGCGAACGGCGGCATGTTGTAGTGGAGCATGAAGCGCTCGCGGTATTCGCCTTCGAGCGCGTCGATGCTCTGCTCGTCGCCCTTGGTGCCGAGCGTCGCGACGACCATCGCCTGCGTTTCGCCGCGCGTGAAGAGCGCGGAGCCGTGCGTGCGCGGCAGCACGCCCGTGCGGATTTCGATCGGGCGCACCGTGCGCGTGTCACGGCCGTCGATGCGCGGCTCGCCGTTCAGGATCTGCGAACGGACGATCTGCGCTTCGATGTCGAACAGCACGTTGCCGACGCTCGCCTTGTCGGCGGCGACGGTGCCGCTCGCGGCGGCTTCTTCTTCCAGCTTCGCCGACGTCGCTGCGTAGACTTCCTTCAGCTTGGTCGAACGCGCCGTCTTGTTGCGCAACTGATAAGCGGCTTCCAGTTCCGGACGGGCAATTTCCGTCACGCGTGCGATCAGCGCCTCGTTCTTCGGCGCGGGCTGCCAGTTCCATTCCGGCTTGCCGCCTTCGCGCACGAGTTCGTGGATCGCGTCGATGGCCGTTTGCATCTGCTCGTGGCCGAACACGACCGCGCCGAGCATCACTTCTTCGGAAAGCTGCTGCGCTTCCGATTCGACCATCAGCACCGCGCGCTCCATGCCGGCGACGACCAGGTCGAGCGCCGATTCCTTCATCTGCGGACGCGTCGGGTTCAGCACGTATTCGTTGTTGATGTACGCGACGCGCGCGGCGCCGACCGGGCCGTTGAACGGCAGACCGGACACGGCGAGCGTGGCCGACGCGCCGATCAGCGCGGGAATGTCGGCCGGCACGTCCGGGTTCAGCGACAGGACGTGGATCACGACCTGCACTTCGTTATAGAAGCCTTCCGGAAAGAGCGGACGCAGCGGGCGGTCGATCAGGCGCGAGATGAGCGTCTCGCCTTCCGACGGACGGCCTTCGCGGCGGAAGAAGCCGCCCGGGATCTTGCCGGCGGCGTAGGTCTTTTCGAGGTAGTCGACGGTCAGCGGGAAGAAATCCTGACCCGGCTTCGCCGACTTCGCGCCGACGACGGTCGCGAGCACGACGGTGTCTTCGATGTCGACGATGACGGCGCCGCTCGCCTGACGGGCGATTTCACCCGTTTCGAGGCGGACGTTGTGTTGCCCCCACTTGAACTCTTTGACGATCTTATTGAACATTTCGACTCCTTCTACGTTTGCGCCGCACCGGTCGACTGGCGCGTGCGGGAAGGTCCGAAAGCCGCGCTTGAGAGGTATGTTATGCNATGACACAAAGCTCCGCCGCGAGGCCGGACCGAGTGTCGGACCGGATGGATTCATCCGGGTTAAAGCACATGAACTGCTGAAATTACGGAAACTGCTGTCCGACTGTGGCGGCACTGCGCGCATCGACTGCGTTCTGGCACCACTTCACGACCGAAACGTACAAAAACAAAGTGCCTGCATCAGCGAACTGACACAGGCACTTCATTAGAAACTTGGCCGCAAAGCCACGCTTCGCGCCAATTACTTGCGCAGACCTAGCTTCTCGATCAGCGAGCGATAACGATCCGCGTCCTTGCCCTTCAGGTAGTCGAGCAGCTTGCGGCGACGGCTCACCATGCGCAGCAGACCGCGGCGGCTGTGGTGATCCTTCGAGTGCGACTTGAAGTGAACGGTCAGTTCGTTGATGCGGCTCGTCAGCAGTGCGACTTGCACTTCGGGAGAGCCGGTGTCGTTGGCACCGCGCGCGTATTCGGCGACGATGTCAGACTTCTTGACTTCTGCTACTGACATTTCCTTTTCCTTAATTTTCCTTAAGTTACAGACAGGCAGGCGGTCACGGAAGAAAGGCCGTGCCGTGGGTTACCGGAAAGTCTTCGTTTTCGACGCGCGCCACCTGTGCGTTTTGCCTAAACACAGACCACCCACCACCCGCAAAAAACGAAATGTAAAGTATAGCACAGCACATCGCCCCGCCGACAGGCCCGCGTGCGAGATAAATCAAGCATTTAGCGGTCGGGGCGCGCCATCCGACAGGCGTTCGGCTGCGCGGTCGCAGCGGCGGGCACGCTCAGCAGCGTCCGGAATCCGTAGCCCGAGCCCTCGTTGTCGAAGCGCACGCCGTTCGCGCCGGCCCGGTCCATTTCCATTACGTAGAGCGGCTGAAGCACCTGATGATCGTCGGCGCGCATCGTCATCGGATGATGGAAACCTTCGCCGTCGAAGCGCATGCCTTCGAGCGTGCGCGACCTGCAAAGGATCGGCGCTGCCCGCGCGCGTCATCGCGGCGGCGAGCATGTCGATCATCAGCGGCATACGCAGCACCAGATAATCGTCCGATGCCGCCGGGAACCGCGTGCGAAACGCGCGATAGTACGCGTCCGACGCCGCGCCGCCCGCGTTCGGATGCCAGTCCGCGACCGCGATCACGCGTCCAACGCCCGCATCGCCGAGCACGGCCTGCTCGCCCAGACCGTTACCGTAGAAGGTATAGAACTTCGTGTCGAGGCCCTGTTCGCGCGCGGCCTTCACCATCAGCGTGAGATCGTTGCCCCAGTTGCCGGTAACCACCGCATCCGCGCCGCTCGCACGGATCTTGACGATATACAGCGCGAAATCTTTCACGCACCCGATCGGATGAAACTCGTCGCCCGCAATCGCGATATCCGGCCGCTTCTCCCGAATCGCGCGCTGCGCTTCGCGGCTGACGTCGTGGCCGAAGCTGTAATCCTGATTGAGCAGATAGACCTTCTTCACCGCGCGATCCTTCTGCAGCGCGTCGGCGAGCGCGTCCATGCGCATGCCGGCGTGCGCATCGAAGCGGAAATGCCAGAAACTGCACGATGCGCTGGTCAGCGCGGGATCGTCGGCCGAGTAGTTCAGGAACACGACGCGGCGATCCAGCTCGCGCGCGTTCTGCTTGTCGGTGGCCGCGACGAGGGCCGCCGCCACCGCCGAACTGTTGCCCTGCATGACGAAGCCGATCCGCTCGTCGATCGCCGCGCGCAGTTGCACGAGGCTCGCCTCGCTGCTGCCCTTGCCGTCGAGTACGACCAGTTGCAGCGGATGCGTGCCGTCCACGAGCTTCACGCCGCCCTTCGCGTTCACGCGCTCAATGCCGAATCACAGATTGCGCTCGACCATCGCGTCCGCGTTGGCGAACGGGCCGGACATGCCTTCGATCAGCGCCAGCTTGATGGGCGACAAGTCCGCGGCAACGGACGCTGCGTTGACGGCGAGACACGCGAACATGCACGTCGCGAGTTGCAGCCAGCGCTTGGCGAAAACGGTCGGCATCGAATCTTCCAGTCGAATGAAAGCGCGGATGATAGGCCGCGCGACGCCCGGCCCGCAAGTTCGGCGCGCCAACGGACGGATTCGCTGTGCCGACACGCCGGCGCGAATCAAGCCGCGCCCAGGCGAATGAATTGCTGCCTATGCATGTCAAAATCGCACGAACGATGATTTCAGCACCTGGAGGTTGCCATGCGGTACTCATTCAATCGACTGCTCGGCGCGAGCGCCTCGGACCGCCGCGGGAAATCTACGATCTGCCCAACGGCAACAAACGTCTGATGTGGCCAACGCAACCGCTCGGCGAATTCACGACCGCGGCCGACATCGACGCGTCGGGCAAGGTCGTCACCGTGCGCCAGGTGCTCAACGAGAACGAGTTCTACAAGGCGCAGATCGGCATGTGGACCAAGAAGGACGTGCTCGTGAATTTCGGGCGTCCGGTGGAAACCTCGTACTTTCCGCTGATGAAGCGCGAAGTCTGGACCTATCGCTACATGGAAGCGAACGTCTGGTACATGATGTACAGCTTCTATTTCGACGAACAGGGCATCGTGCGCCTGACACAGAAGACGCCCGATCCGCTGCACGATCCCGACCGGCGCAACTTCGCAACTTCTTCTGACCGTCGTCAGGCCGAAAAAGCCCTCGCGTGGACCGACCGCGAGGGCTTTTGCGTTTGGACGCTCGACCGTATCAAAGCTGCGGATTGAGCTTCTCGACCTTCGAATGCAGTTTGTTCAGCGCGGCGATGTAAGCCTTCGCCGATGCGGCGACGATATCCGGATCGGTGCCGACGCCGTTGACGATGCGGCCGCTCTTCGACAGGCGCACCGTCACTTCGCCTTGCGCCTGCGTGCCGGTCGTGATCGCGTTGACCGAATACAGCACGAGTTCCGCGCCGCTGTCGACCTTCGATTCGATCGCGTGCAGCGTCGCATCGACCGGGCCGTTGCCGCGCGCTTCGCCGGTCACTTCCGTGCCTTCGACCGCGAACACGACCTTGGCCTGCGGCTGCTCGCCGGTTTCCGAGTGCTGCTTCATCGACACGAAACGGAAGTGTTCCTTCGCCTGCGCTTCCGCCGATTCCTCGGAGACGATCTGCATGATGTCTTCGTCGAAGATCTCCGCCTTGCGGTCCGCGAGATCCTTGAAGCGCGCGAACGCGGCGTTCACGTTCGCTTCGGATTCCAGCGTCACGCCGAGTTCTTCGAGGCGCTGTTTGAACGCGTTGCGGCCGGACAGCTTGCCGAGCACGATCTTGTTCGCGCTCCAACCCACGTCTTCCGCGCGCATGATTTCGTAGGTGTCGCGCGCCTTGAGCACGCCGTCTTGGTGAATGCCCGACGCGTGCGCGAACGCATTGGCGCCGACGACTGCCTTGTTGGGCTGCACAACGAAGCCGGTGATCTGCGACACGAGCTTCGAGGTCGGCACGATCTGCGACGTATCGATGCCGAGTTCGAGGCCGAAGTAGTCCTTGCGCGTCTTGACCGACATGACGATTTCTTCGAGCGACGTATTGCCCGCGCGCTCGCCCAGACCGTTGATCGTGCATTCGACCTGACGCGCGCCGCCGATCTGCACGCCCGCGAGCGAATTGGCCACCGCCATGCCGAGGTCGTTGTGGCAGTGCACGGACCAGATCGCCTTGTCCGAATTCGGCACGCGTTCGCACAGCGTCTTGACGAGGTTGCCATAGAGTTCCGGCACGCCGTAGCCGACCGTATCCGCGATATTGATGGTGCGCGCGCCTTCGGCGATCACCGCTTCGAGCACGCGGCACAGAAAATCGATGTCCGAGCGGCTGCCGTCTTCCGGCGAGAATTCGACGTCGTCCGTGAATTTGCGCGCGAAGCGCACGGCGAGACGCGCCTGTTCGTAGACCTGCTCCGGCGTCATGCGCAGCTTCTTTTCCATGTGCAGCGCGGACGTCGCGATGAAGGTATGGATGCGGAACTGATTCGCTGGCTTGAGCGCGTCGGCGGTGCACTGGATGTCCTTGTCGTTCGCGCGGGCGAGCGAGCAGACCGTGCTGTCCTTCACCAGCGAGGCGATCGTGTTGATCGCGTCGAAATCGCCGTTGGAGCTGGCGGCGAAACCCGCTTCGATCACATCGACCTTCATGCGCTCCAGTTGCTTCGCGATGCGGATCTTCTCTTCCTTCGTCATCGAGGCGCCGGGCGACTGTTCGCCGTCGCGCAAGGTCGTATCGAAAATGATCAACTTGTCTGCTGCCATGTTGGGCTCCTGAGCGGGGATTCATCGATTATTGGAAATTCGGGATACGGAACGATAGAATAAAAGGGAATTCGGGTGTTCGCGCCACCGCTGGCGTCGAAAACCGAAGACGAGACGAGCAGACGGGAGGCGAGCGGAATTAGCGCGTTTAGCGGCGTACCAGCGAAGAACAGCGAGAGGGAGAACGAAAAAAAGTTTATTTAAAAATCATAACGGCTTTTAGAAGCGCACGCAATGAAGCTTTCTGATCGCTCCGATTGACACGTCCACCGCAAAAGCGTAGAAGCGCCGGCCCCAGAAACACGAAAAGCCTGCGTCCCGAAGGAGGCAGGCTTTCGACAAACCGACATTACGATGACTACGCGACGCTTACTGGCCGAGCGTGGCGCTTACGCGCTGACGCAAATCGCTGCCGTCGGTGGACTGCGCGTTCTCGATGCGGCGCGCGCCCTGGAAGCGCTTTTCCCAGTAACCGTCGTCCATTTCGTCGACGCGGATCGTGCTGCCAGTCGACGGCGAGTGCACGAACTTGTTGTCGCCGATATAGATGCCGACGTGCGAGAAGGAACGGCGCATCGTGTTGAAGAACACGAGGTCGCCCGGCTTCAGATCGCTGACGGTGACTTTCTCGCCGACGCGGCTCATTTCCTCGGCGCGGCGCGGCAGGGTCATGCCGAGCGTGTCCTGGAACACGTAACGCACAAAGCCGCTGCAATCGAGGCCGGAATCTGGCGTATTGCCGCCCCAACGATAACGCACGCCGATCATGTTGAGCGCGCCGACGACGACGTCGCCCGCCTTGCTCGCGACGCCGGACAGGAACGACTTCGCGCCGCCCTGGCTGCTGGCGGTTTCCGCGGGAGCGGAGACATCGGTGGATTTGTAGTTCAGTGCGCCGTTGATGGCGTTTTGGCTATAACTGTTGACTTCGTCGGCGAACGTCCCGGAAGTTGCTGTCATCATAAGGCCGATCAACATGCCGGCGGCTGCCCGCGCGCATGTCTGAGTCAATGTGATTGGCTGCATCGGTCGGTAGGTTTTACAATTAAAGACTGAAAAATCAGGTAGATACGTGAAACTTTGAACGCATACTAGCCACCAATTATTTAACTGTCAAAAGAAATAGGAAAATACAATTGAGACGGACACCCAATTGACGAAAAAGAAAGATTTTTAGGATTCCAGTGCTGCCCGCAGAAGCTTCCTTGTGTATTCCTCTAACGGGTTCGAAAAAATATTCTCTACTTCGCCGGTCTCGACGACTATCCCATTTCTCATGACCGCGACGCGATGCGCTATCGCGCCGATGACCTGCAAGTCATGGCTGATGAACACGTATCCGAGGTTATGTTTCTTTTGAATATCGGCCAAAAGGGCCAGAATTTGAGTCTGAATCGATACGTCGAGCGCGCTGGTCGGCTCGTCGAAAATCAGAATGCTCGGTTCTAGCACCAGCGCCCGCGCGATCGCGATGCGCTGCCGCTGCCCGCCTGAGAATTCGTGCGGATAGCGCGTGAGCGCGGTGCGGTCCATGCCGACTTCGCGCAGCACGGCAAGCACCTTCGCGGCGCGCGCGGCGGCGTCCAGTTCCGGACGATGCAGCGCGAGCCCTTCCCCGACGATCCGCTCCACCGTCTGGCGCGGCGACAGCGAACTGAACGGATCCTGAAACACCACCTGCATGTTCGAGCGCAGCGCCGTCTGTTCGCGTCCGCGATACTCGCCGAGCGCGCGGCCCTGGAACGTCACCGTGCCGGTCGAAATCCGCTGCAGCCCGAGCAGCGCCATCGCGAGCGTCGATTTGCCGGATCCGGATTCGCCGACGATGCCGAGCGTCTCGCCCTGCCGCACGGACAGACTCACGTCGTCGACGGCCTTGAAGCGGCCGCGCCTGAACCAGCCTTCGAAGCCCGGCAGCCGCGTCGGGTAATCAACCGTGATCTGCTTCGCATCGAGCAGCGTCGGCGCGATCGGCATCACGGGCAGCACCGTGCGCTTCGGCCGACTCGCCAGCAGCCGCTGCGTGTACGCATGTTGCGGCGCCTCGAAGATCGCGTCGGTCGCGCCGCTTTCGACGAGCACGCCCTTTTCCATCACCGCGACGCGCTGCGCGAAGCGCTTCACCAGATTCAGATCGTGCGTGATCAACAGCACGGCCATGCCGCGCTTCTCGGCTTCGTCGCGCTGGAGTTCGAGCAGCAAATCGACGATCTGCGCGTGAATCGTCGCGACGAGCGCGGTCGCCGGCTCGTCCGCGAGCAAGAAGCGCGGACGGCACGCGAGCGCCATCGCGATCATCACGCGCTGGCGCTGCCCGCCCGACAATTGATGCGGATAGCTGTCCACGCGCCGATGCGGTTCCCCGATTCCCGTGCGCTCCAGCAGCGTGATCGCGCGCTGGCGGGCCTCGCGCGGGCTCGCGCCGTCGTGCAGTTGAATCGTCTCGCCGATCTGATCGCCGACCGTGTAGAGTGGGTTGAGCGCCGTCATCGGCTCCTGAAAAATCATCGCGATGTCCGAGCCGCGCAGGCCGCGCATCTCGCGCTCGCTGCGCGCGAGCAGATCCTGCCCGTCGAAGCGGATCGCGCCGGTCGTTTCCGCATCGCGCACGAGGCGCAGGATCGACAGCGCCGTCACGCTCTTGCCCGAACCGGATTCGCCGACCAGCGCGACGCGCTCGCCCGCATGGATGTCCAGACTGACGCCATCGACGGCGAGCGTGCCGTTGAAGCACACGCGCAGGTCGTCGATGGAAAGCAGGGGCGCGCTCATCGGCCGCCTCCGGCTTTCACCGCATCCGCGATGCGCGTATCCAGCGCGTTGCGCAGTGCATCGCCCATGAAGGTCAGCAAGAGCAGCGTCGCGACGAGCACGCCGAAGGTGGACAGCGAAATCCACCACNGGCCGAGAAAATCGAGACTCGTGAGCGCGAGGATCGCGCCGCTCATCCGGAACGGCAGAAACGTGATGACCGGCGTCAGGCTGTTGGGCAGCACATGCCGCCAGATGATCTGCCAGTTCGACAGGCCCATCGCGTGGGCGGCGCGCACGTAATCCTGCGGGCCGTTACGCAGAAACTCCGCGCGCACGTAATCGGACAGCCCGATCCAGCCGAACAGCGACAACAGCACGATCAGCAGCACGAGGCTCGGCTCGAAGATCGACGCGAAGATGATCAGCAGATACAGCTCCGGCGTCGCGCTCCAGATTTCGATCAGGCGCTGTCCGGTCAGATCGACGCGTCCGCCGAAATAGCCCTGCACCGCGCCAGCGACCACGCCGAGGATCGTGCCGATCGCCGTCAGCACGAGCGCGAACAGCACCGACACGCGAAAGCCGTAGACGAGCCGCGCGAACACGTCGCGGCCGCGATCGTCGGTGCCGAGCCAGTTTTCGCGCGACGGCGGCGCGGGATTCGATGCCTTCGAAAAGTAGTTGAGCGTGTCGTAGTAGTAGTGATTCGGCGGATAGATCGCGAAGTTGCCCGACGCGCCGAAGCGATCGCGCACGTAGGAATCGAGATAATCCGCGGGCGTCGGGAAGTCGCCGCCGAAGGTCGTTTCCGCGTAGGTCTTCACGAGCGGAAAGTACAACTGACCCTGATAGCGCACGACGAGCGGCTTGTCGTTCGACCAGAGCGGCCCGAGCAGGCTGATCGCGAACGCCGTCGCGAAGATCACGAGGCTCCAGTAGCCGAGCCGGTTGCGCTTGAAGCGCAGCCACACGCGCCTGCCGGGCGAGATGGATTTTTCGAGACTCAGGGGTTGCGCATCGCCGCCGTGGGCGGATCGTCGCGATGATGAAGCGGCTCGATTCAAGTCAGCGCTCCAGTTGCTCGAATTGGATGCGCGGATCGACCCAGACGTAGCACAAGTCGGAGATGAGCTTCGTCGCGAGGCCGATCAGCGTGAAGAGATAGAGCGTGCCGAGCACGATGGGATAGTCGCGCCGCACGACCGATTCGTAGGACAGCAGCCCGAGGCCGTCGAGCGAGAACAGCGTCTCGATCAGCAGGCTGCCGGTGAAGAACGCCCCGATGAACGCGCCCGGAAAGCCGACGATCAGCGGCAGCAGCGCGTTGCGAAAGACGTGCTTCCACAGCACGCGCCGCTCCGACAATCCTNCGTGACGACGGCGAAGCTGCCGACCACCGACGTGACGATCGGCAAGGTGNTTGCGCAGCGGAAACAACTGCCAGAACGATCCGCCGCCGAACAGCACGAGCAGCAGCACGCCCAGCACGAATCCCGGAATCGCGAAGCCGACTAGCACGACGAGACTCGTCGCGACATCGAAGCTCGATCCGTTCTTCACCGCCTTCGCGATGCCGAGCGGCACGGAGATCAGGTAGGTCAGCAAGAACGTCCATAAGCCGATGCTGATCGATACCGGCAGCTTCGACACGATCAGCGACCAAACCGTCTGATGCCGGAAACAGCTCTCGCCGAGATCGAAGCGCGCGAAGCGGCCGAGCATCGACACATAGCGTTCGAGCAGCGGTTTGTCGAAGCCGTAGAGCTTCTTGAGTTGCTCGACCTGCTGCGCATCGACGCCGCTGTGCGTGCGCAGCCCGAAGCCGCCGCCCCCTGCTTCCGACTGGCCGCGCCGCAGATCGTGCACGGCCTGTTCGACCGGCCCGCCCGGCACGAACTGAATGACGACGAAGGTCAACGTCAGCACGCCGATCAGCGTCGGGATCATCAGCAGGATGCGTTTGAGAATGTAGCTCCACATGGCGCTCACCATCCCTTCAGTGTTTGACCCACCACGTATCGACGATCCAGCCTTCCGCCGTGTAGTACAGCGGCAGCGTCGCCGGATAGCCGAGCGTGTTGCGATACGCCACGCGATGCGTCTCCGAATACCAGTGCGGCACGACGTAATAACCGTTCATCAGCACGCGATCGAGCGCGTGCGTCGCATCGACGAGTTGCTCGCGGGTCTGAGCGGACACGACTTTCTGCAGGATCGTATCCAGCGCCGCCGACTTCACGCCCGCGAGATTGTCCGAGCCCTGCTCGTCCGCCGACTTGCTGCCGAAGCGCGTGATCTGCTCGGTGCCGGGAATCTGCACGTCGGGCATGCGCACGCTCGTCATGTCGAAGTCGAACGCGTCGAGCCGCTTCTGAATCAGCGCGAAATCGACGGTGCGAAAGTTCATCGTGATGCCGAGCTTCTGCAGGTTGCGCCCGAACGCGGCCGCGACCGGTTCCATCGATGCGCCGCCGCTCGTGTCGTCGAGAATCTCGAAGACGAACGGTTCGCCCTTCGCATTGCGCAGCGCGCCGTCGCGATAGGTCCAGCCCGCCTGCGCAAGCAGTTCGCGCGCAGCGATCCAGGCGGATTCGTGTTCGGCTGCGTCGGCATCTCGCCGAACACGGACGGATCGAGTTGTGCCTTGAGCGGATTCAGGATCGCGAGTTCGCCTTCGCTCGGCTTGCCCTTCGCCTGCAGATCCGTATTGACGAAGAAGCTGTCGATGCGCCGGTACTGACTGAAGAACAACTGGCGATTGAGCCATTCGAAGTCGAGCGCGAGATCGAGCGCCTGGCGCACGTGCACGTCCTTGAAAAGCGGCCGGCGCGTGTTCATGAAGAAGCCCTGCATGCCGGTGCCGTTGTGATACGGAAACTCGCGCTTGACGAGTTCGCCGCTGTCGAAGCGCTTGCCGATATCGCGCCACACCCAACTGCGCGCGACGTATTCGACGAGCACGTCGTATTCGCCGGCCTTGAATGCTTCGACTCGCGCGGTCGAATCGCCGTACAGCTTGTAGTCGATATGCGCGAAGTTCATCGTGCCGACACGCACCGGCAGTTGATAACCCCAGTAGCCGGGATTGCGCGTGTAGGCAATGGTGCGGCCGTTGTCGTAGTGATCGATCAGATACGGGCCGCTGCCGATCGGCTTCTGAAACGCGATCTGATCGAACGGAATGCGCGTGCCGTCCGGCTTCATGCCCCACTTGCGCGAAAACACCGGGATGCCGCCCGCGAGAATCGGCATCTCGCGCGTCGCGACCTTGAATTCGAAGCGAATCGTCAATGGATCGACGACGACCGCGCGCGCGATCTGGCCGAAGTAGACCGCATACTGCGGCGCAGCCTGCGGATTCTTCAGCGTGTCGAGCGAGAACTTGACGTCTTCCGCCGTGACGGGATCGCCGTTCGAGAAGCGCGCCTTCGGATTGATGTGGAAGGTCGTCGACATGCCGTCGGGCGCGACCTCGATATCGTCGGCGAGCAGGCCGTAGGCGGTGAAAATTTCGTCGGAACTGCCGGTCGTCAGGCTCTCGAACATGAGCGACAGACCGGGCGCGGCATTGCCGCGCAGCGTGAACGGATTGAACTTGTCGAAGCTCGTCAGCCGGCTCGGATTGGCGAGCACCAGCGTGCCGTCGCGCGGCGCACCGGGATTGACGTAATCGAAGTGCTTGAAACCGGCCGGATACTTCGGCTCGCCGTATTGTGCGATCGCATGCACGGCCAGCACGGGACTCGCGCAGAACGCCGCCGATCCGGTCAGCACGAGCGTCATGCAGAAACGCCGGGCGATGAATGAGCGGATCGTCGTGCGAGTCGTCATAAGCCTCTTTTGCGCATGAAGCGCGTTGACCGGTGATGGAGCGGCTCGCCGGCGCCGACGCGCCGTTGCGATGTGAGAGAATTCTACCCAAAATCACGCGCCGGCCGCTTAAGAAGGTTCTCACGACCCGCAAGAAACGCCGCCGTGCCCCGCACGCCGCGCGCGATCTTCACGCTTTTGCCCCGCCGCGCGCCAACACCGACTCATCAAGGAGCATCCATGGGCTTTCTCGCTGGAAAACGAATTCTGCTGACGGGCTTGCTGTCGAACCGTTCGATCGCTTACGGCATCGCCGAAGCATGCAAGCGCGAAGGCGCGGAACTGGCGTTCACCTATGTCGGCGAGCGCTTCAAGGAGCGCATCACCGAGTTCGCCACCGAATTCGGCAGCGACATGATCTATCCGTGCAACGTCGCCGACGATGCGCAGATCGACGCGCTCTTCGCGTCGCTCAAGGAACGCTGGGATAAGCTCGACGGCCTCGTGCATTCCATCGGCTTCGCGCCGCGCGAAGCGATCGCGGGCGACTTCCTCGACGGCATGACGCGCGAGAACTTCCGCATCGCGCACGACATCTCCGCGTACAGCTTCCCCGCGCTCACCAAGGCCGTGAACGGCATGCTGTCCGAACATGCATCGCTGCTGACGCTCAGCTACCTTGGCGCGGAACGCGCGATTCCCAACTACAACACGATGGGTCTCGCCAAGGCATCGCTCGAAGCGAGCGTGCGTTATCTCGCGGCATCGCTCGGCAACAAGGGCGTGCGCGTGAACGGCATTTCCGCCGGCCCGATCAAGACGCTCGCGGCGAGCGGCATCAAGGGCTTCGGCAAGATTCTCGATTTCGTCGAAGGCAATGCGCCGCTCAAGCGCAACGTGACCATCGAGCAGGTCGGCAACGTCGCCGCGTTCCTGCTGTCGGATCTAGCGGGCGGCGTGAGCGCCGAGATCGTCCACGTCGATGCGGGCTTCCACGCGGTGGTCGGCGGCATGGCGGGCATGGAGTAAGTCAGGCGCGATCGATCACGCATCCGGAATGACGAAGGCCGCTTTCATCGCGAAAGCGGCCTTTTTATTTGCTCGTATTGCCCGCGCCGACGGCGACGTCGAGTGCCTTCTTCAATGCCGTCCGTGATGCCCGCCGCCATGGCCGTGACCATAATCGGGTCCGCCATGCGGACCGCGTCCATGATGACGGTAATAGTCGTTGCGGTTCCAGTAGCAGCGGCCGTCCCAGTAACGGTCGCCGTGCCAGCCGATGACGATCGCCGGCTGCGCATACACCGGCGGCGGTGCGTACACGACGGGCGGCGGCGCATACACGGGCACGGGCGCGACATAAACCGGCGCGGGCACCCCGATATTCACGCCCACGGACACTCCCGCCGTCGCTGCGCCGGACATCGTCAAGCCGCCGAGCGCGAGCGCGCCCGCGAGCACGGAAGCCTTCGATACCTTGTTCATCTGAAGCTCACCTCTCGTTGGGTTGTTTATTGTGTGAGGCGACTATAGCGAAGGCAGCGCCGCGCATCCATTGCACTTGGTAACGCCGCATTACCGTCGAATCCTTACGCGCGGCGCGCGACGTTCAGCCCAGCAGTTCCTGACCTTTCGTTTCTGGTGCAAGCGGAATCACCGCGAGTCCAACGATAAACGCGATCGCCGTCAGCGCGATGGGCACGCCCAGCGTCTTCATGTTGAGCACCATCGCGCCGATGCCGAAATTGACGATCGCGCCGAAGAAACGCCCAACCGACGTGCAGAACGCGAACGCCGTCGCCCGCACCCGCGTTTCGAACTGCTCGGGCAGCCACAGCGAGAACAGCGCGAAATTGCCACCGAAGAAGCCGAGCACGACCAAGAGCGCGATGAACGGCACCAGCCCGTTGCTCAGATAGAACGCCCAGCCGAACGCGAGCGCGATCGACACCGCCATGCCGACGAAATACACCGCGAGCGTCTTGCGGCGGCCGATCTTCTCGGCCATCGGCGGCAGCGCGAGACAGCCGACGAGCGTGCCGATGGAAAGCAGGCCCGTCGCGATCGAAGCCATGCGCGCGGCTTCGGCCTTGTTCATGCGGGCTTTGGTTGCCAGTTGAATCACGGCGGACGGCTCGTACACCGCCCCCGCCCACAAGCCGATGATCGCCACCGTCAGCAGCACTGCTGCGACCGTCGTGCGCTTGCGGTATTGCGCGCTGAAGATCGTCCTGAGCGAGCCTTGCGGCTTCGCGTGCGACTTTTCGTGCGCCGTCGCCACGCTCGCGTCCTGCAGCAACATGAGCAGCCTGGATCCGACGCAACTGATGCAGTGGGGCCAGTTGGCCACGCAGGCGCTGTCGCTGAGCGACGCCGACGTGCGCACGCTGTCCGACAAGTCCTGCGCCGAACTCGACGAGGAGAATCAGATCGCGCCCGCGAACAGTCCGTACACGCAGCGTCTGAACAAGCTATCGAAGCAACTCGGCAACAACATCAACGGCGTGCCGGTCAACTACAAGGTGTATCTGACGAAGGACGTCAACGCGTGGGGCAATGGCCAACGGCTGCGTGCGCGTGTACAGCGGTGTACAGCGGCCTGATGGACCTGATGAACGACGACGAAGTGCACGGCGTGGTCGGACACGAGATGGGTCACGTTGCGCTCGGTCACACGAAGAAGGCGATGCAGGTCGCGTACGTGACGTCGGCGGCGCGCACGGTGGCGGCATCGGCGGGCGGCGTGGTCGGCAACCTGTCGGCGTCACAGGTGGGCGATCTGTCGGAGAAGTTCGTCAACGCGCAGTTTTCACAATCGCAGGAAACCGCGGCCGACGATTATTCGTTCGATACGCAGAAGAAGAAAGGCTATGACCCGAAGGGAGTCGTTACCGCGTTCCAGAAACTCGCGACCCTCGATGGCGGCAAATCGAGCATGCTGAGTTCGCATCCGTCGTCGCCGGCCCGGGCAAAGCATATCGAGGAGCGCATCGCGTCGGGGAAGTGAGCGCTGGTGGGTGAGGTTGGTCAATGCCGATGCTGGCTGGCTGGCTGAAGTTGCAAGTGGAAGCCTCGCGTGGTGCGGGGCTTTTCACATCGTAGCCGTGTTCGGACTAGCCCTTATCACTTGTGGACACGTCGAGCGCAGTCCGTCGATATGCTCGTTCAGGTTGGCAGGGATCGACTGTCACATGGGGTCGAGAATGAAATCTATCCCCTCCCGACGCGCCAGCTTGGCCGCTGGCACGAAGCCAGCGTCTCCCGCCATAAGCACGATTTGTTTTTTTGCAGCTCCATGATCGCCTGCAAGGTGAAACTATGATCTACTGGGAAGCTCGGCGTGCTTGCCGACTGCTTGCGTATT
>JAQFVI010000354.1 GCA_029439495.1 Caballeronia sp. BR6202001590007 | reverse complement strand
ACAGACTGTCAGCAATGTCCCCGGTCTATACACTCGTAAAAAGCGTGGCGTCGGACTTCGGCTTCGACTTTCACGTATCCCGCGGCAGATGAGCGTCTCGCCGACGATGGGCCTGCATATCACCGCGCATCGTCAGAACGACGCGAAGCTGTCGTATCCGCTCAACGNNAGATGCTCGGTCAGTCGGGCGTCGACTTCGAAGGGCGTTCGCAGAACAAGGGCGAAGTGCTGAACATCGCGCTGTCCTGAAGCGAAGACGCAGCGCTTTGCTGCGCATATCTGCGCCTGAAAAACAAAAACCCCTTCGTGGTGTATCGAAGGGGTTTTGCATTGCGGCCTGCACGAAACGTACGAATACGGTAAGGATGTGCGGGCCGGACATCGACCGCCGATGGCCGCGTGGTGCGAGGGAGGGGACTCGAACCCCTACACCCTTGCGGGCGTCAGGACCTAAACCTGGTGCGTCTACCAATTTCGCCACCCTCGCCGAGCCAGCCTCTGAAGCGTCGGACCGGCGCGCCGTGCGCACCTGCCCGATTTCCGCCAAGGCTGGGGATTCTAACCGATTCGTTTGTCGATGTCTGCGTCTTTCCTTCGCTGAAGACGGCGGGCGGCGGGGCGTCGTTGCAGCATCGGAAGCAATCCCATGCCGGGAATATGCAGGTCGCGATTGCGGTACGCATAACGCTTGCCTACAATTCGCTGCAATTCATTGCCACTCGTTGCATCACGCCACCCGGCATTTCCGACGCTTCCTCACATGACTCGCACTGCGCGCAATCGCTTCGTCGCATGGCTCGGCATCGCCGCCATGTGGCTTGACATTGTCGCGCCGGTCATCAGTCAGACGCTCGCGTCGCATCATGCCGCGAGCGATCCGCAGGCGGTCATGTGCGCCGCCGTCATGGACGGCATGCAGCACGCCGCGCCATCGCACGACATGCATGCGATGCACGACGATGCCGCGCCCGCCGGACATCACGACGCCACCGGCCACTTCGACGCCTGCGCCTATTGCGGCCTGCTCGCGTACAACCTGCCGATCGCGCAGGGCGTCGCGCCCGATGTAGTCATCGTCGGACGCGTCGCGCGCTTGCCGGCGCTTGCCGCCGTCCGTGTCGACGGCATCAAGTCCTTCAACGCCGCCGCTCCGCGCGCGCCTCCGTCGCTTTCCTGAAGTCCGTTTCCGTCCGATCGCATCGCCGCTTCCCGCGCGTCTGAACGCGCGGCACGTGTATGTGCGCTCGCTCGCCAGNGCGCCATGTTGCCGCTGTCATTCCTGGNCCGCCGACACGAGCCTCGCGCCGGTCTTGGTCAGCGCGCAGGCCGCGCCGCGCGCAAGCACGCTCGACCCGAATCCTCCGGCAACCGTCAACACCGTCACCGCCGATCAGTTCCGCTTCTGGAACGTCACCACGCCCGAAGACACGCTGAAGTACGCGCCGAACCTGGCCGTGCGCAAGCGCTTCATCGGCGACCAGAATGCGAGCATCGCGGTGCGCGGCACGAGCAACTCGCAGACCGCGCGCGGACTCGTCTATGCCGACGGCCTGCTGCTCAGCAACTTCCTCGGTACACCTGGACTTATGCGCCGCGCTGGTCGATGGTGTTCGCCGATGACATCGAGCGCACCGACGTCGTCTACGGCCCGTACTCCGCGCTCTATCCGGGCAATTCGATCGGCGCGACCATCGCGATCACCGCGCGCATGCCGACCGCGTTCGAAGCCGATGCGAAAGTGCAGGCCTTCACGCAGCACTTCGATCTGTTCGGCGTGAACCGCAATTTCAACGGCACGAACACGACCGCGACGATCGGCGACAAGATCGGCCGCTTTTCCTTTCTGATCGGCGCGGATCATCTGGAAAACACCGGTCAGCCGCTGCAGTTCGCGACGCTCGCGCAATCGCGCACGCCCGCGACCGCCGCCGATACGCCCGTCACCGGCGCGACCTTCTACAACGATCAGACCAACACGCGCACGGCGGTGCTCGGCACGTCGAGCGAAGGCATCGAGCGCACGTTTCAGGACCAGTTGCGCGTGAAGCTCGCCTACGACATCACGAACACGCTGCAGGCGGGCTTCACCTTCGGCNCCGGTCTACAGCGGCCGCGTGANGCGAAAACCTGCTATACGGCGTGTCGCTGCGCACGCACAACGACACCGGCTGGTACGCCGAAGCGGTGGCCTCGTATTTCGACATCACGCAAAGCATCGCGCAGCTCGCGAACTCCGGCGTGCCCGGCGTGCCCGGCGACGGCCCCGGCACGCTGATCGACGGTTGCACCGGCTGGAAGACGCTCGATCTGTGCACGAGCTGGACGCCTCTCACGCGCTCGGGGCTCGCGGCGCATGCGCTGTCGTTTGGCTATCACTTCGCCAACTACTTCCTCGACAGCGTGACTTCGAATACCGCCGCGTGGCGCGACGGCGACGGCGTTTGGTTCGCGAATGCATTCGGCGGACGCACGCGCACGCAGGCGGTCTACGCGCAGGATGCATGGCGATTGCTGCCGCGCTGGGCGCTCACCTACGGCGTGCGCTATGAGAACTGGAACGCCTACGACGGCACGCGCGCTCGGCGCGACCTCGCTCGCCTATGGCGATGCGAGCCAGAGCCACTGGTCGCCGAAAGCCTCGCTGTCCTTCGATGCGACCAACGAACTGACGCTGCGCGCATCGATCAGGCGCGCGTATCGCTTTTTGACCGTTGGCGAACTGTTCCAGGGGACCATCAACGGCGTGAACATCGTCAACAACAATCCGAACCTGAAGCCCGAGGACGATCTGTCGAAGGAACTCACGGCCGAATGGGCGCACGGCGACGGCCTGTATCGCTTCACGCTGTTTCAGGACGACGTGAAGAATACGATCTTCAGCTAGACCAACACGACGGTCATCCCGAACGTGACCAACTTCCAGAACATCGACAAGGTGCGTTCGCGCGGCGTCGAACTCGCTTACGAAGGCACGGACGTCGTATTGCACGGACTCGATCTGATCGCCAACGCGACGAATTCGGCCACCGTCGGCAACTACTTCTATCGGATTCCGCTGTGGCGGGCGAACGTCGCCGCGACCTGGCGCGCGACGGAGAAGCTGGCGGGTACGGTCGCCGCGCGCTACTCGGGGCGCCAGTACAACACGCTCACCAACACCGACACGAAGCCGAACACCTACGGCGGCACGAGCACGTACTTCGTCGTCGACACGAAGCTCACCTACAAGCCCACGAAGCGCACCGAACTCGGCGTCGGCATCGACAACTTGTTCGACCGGCGCTACTACGTGTTCCACCCGTATGCGGGGCGCACGTTCTACGTGGAAGGGCGCATCGGCATCTGATGCACGGCACACGACATCGAAACATCGAAACGGATCGAATATGGACACAACCCTAACTCAGGCGGCCACGGCGTCGAACGACGAAGCATTCGCGCAGCGCCGCACGCTCTGGCACTGGCATTTCTATGCCGGCCTCTTCGTGATGCCGCTGCTCGTGGTGCTGGCGATCACGGGCACGTTGTACTGCTTTCAGTCGCAGATCGAGCCGCTGCTGTACGGCTCGCGAATGATCGTCGCGGATACCGGCGCGCCGCGTCTGTCGAGCGATGCGCTGCTCGCCAGAGCCGCCGCCGAGCCGCGCGATGCGGTGGCGACGCTTGCGCAAGTCGAAACCGATCGCACGCGCAGCGCGGAATTCGTGTTCCGCCTGTCGTCCGGCGACAGCGAAAGCGTCTACGTGAATCCGTACACGGGCGCGGTACTCGGCATGCTGAACGTCGAACATCGCCTGATGAAGCAGATCCGCAATCTGCATCGCGGACTGATGCTCGGTAAGACCGGCGAACTCGTGATGGAACTGGCCGACTGCTGGACGTTCGTGATGATTGGCACAGGCATCGCGCTGTGGTGGCCGGGCAAGACGCGCGCGGGCGGCGTCTGGCTACCGCGTCTTTCGCTGACCGGGCGCGCATGGTGGCGCGACATGCACAAGGTGGGCGGCGTGTGGCTCGCGATCGGCGCGATCTTTTTCGTGCTGAGCGGACTGCCGTGGTCGGGATCGTGAAGCAAGCAGTTCAAGGCGCTGGCGACATCGGCTTCGCTCGGCTATCCGAAGGGCGCGTGGGGCGAAGCGCATGTGCATTCGGCGGCGCCCGCCGCGCATGCAGAACATGACATGCACGCGATGCATGCGATGCACGACGAGCCGATGAAGATGGACGATCTGCCGCTGCATCAGACGCCCTGGGCGGGTCGGCGCGACCGATGTGCCCGATAGCGCGTAGGCTTCAGGCACGCAGCGCCGCGTGTCGCTCGACGACGTGATCGCGCTCGCCGCATCGAAGGGCATAAGGGACGATTACGGCATCGCGCTGCCAAAGACGGAAAGCGGCGTCTACACGGTGTCGTACTTCCCGCCCGATCCGCGCGACGAACGCATGCTGCATGTCGACCATTACAGCGGCGAAGTGCTGTCCGATATCTCGTACTCGAGTTACGGATGCGTCGCGCAATGGATTTCCTACGGCACGTCGCTGCACATGGGACGCTACTTCGGCTTCGCGAATCAGCTCGTCAGCTCGGCGATCCGATCGGGCGTCACGCCTTTTTGCGGACCGAAGATCGCGGTCGCGCCATGATCGCCGGTGAGCGGGTTGTCGACGTCCGACATGCCGACGAATTTCGCTTCCTTCACGCGCGGGTCGAGCCCCGAGGCGTCGATGCGCGCGATCTTCGGCAACGCGGACGGCGTCGAACAGCTTGAGACCGAGGCCGACGAGCAGTCCCGCGCCGCCGTCGTTGGTGCTGCTGCCGCTGGGCGCCACGAAGAATTTGCGCGCGCCGGTGTCGAGCAGCGCGCGGATCGCTTCGCCCATGCCGTCCGGATCGGTGATGCCGACGATTTTCGCCGTCTCGAGCATCGCGCTGCCGTCGGCGAGCAGGCCGGTCGCCGCATCGCGCCGGGCGGCCGCTGCGCCGCGCACGTTGACGAGTCGCCGTTCGCCGCCTGCCGCGAGCATCGCGTCGAGCGTGCCTTCGCCGCCGTCGGCCATCGGACGGATGCGGATTTCCGCGTCCGGGCGCGCGCGCAGGATGCCTTCGGCGATGGCGTCGGCCACGTCTTCGGCCGACAGCGAGCCCTTGAAGGAATCGGGTGCGATGACGACGACGGAAACGGGCAAGGAGGCGTGCTGTGAAGCGGACGGGGCGTTCGGCATGGTGTCTCGATGTTCTGGTCTGGAGGAAGAGCGGGAAACGGGCGCGACATGGATCATGCACTTTGCGCATGCGAACCATGCGTGCCGGCAAGCTTATCAGCGCACCGCCCCGCGCAAAATAGCGCCGCCGCGATAACGGGGATCGTACCGGCGGGCGCATCGATCGAAAACGGCGCGGAAAATGCATCGAAACGAGGCGAAATGCTCCGTGCAGCGATCTGTTCCGGAGCGCTTCGATTTGTTTGCTAAAATGCTTGGCTCTGTTTACCGCGTCGGCGACAGCCTGATCGTCGCAAGCGTTCCCGCTTTGCGCGCGCACGCCGCGCCGGAGCACAGAGCCGCATGCCGTCAGCGCTCAAGCCGGCCCGGCTCGCGCAGAGTCCACTGGATCCGCGCCTTTAGAACCGCGGAAGAACCGAACACCGATTTACTCTAGGACGATTGAAGCCATGGCTAACGTTGTTGAAAACCTCGGCAAGCTCGAACGACGCCGCGTAACTATCTCGCTGCCGAAAGACACCGTGCAGAAGGAAGTCGACTCGCGCATCCNGGTGACGCAGCAGTACGGCGGCCAGGTCGAAGCCGAAGTNGGGCCAGCCGAGCTTCGCGCCGAAGGTCGAGGGCGGCGAAGAGCAATACGCGTTCGACGCGACCTTCGAAGTCTATCCGGACGTCAAGTTGGGCGACGTCGCCACGGCTGAAATCGAGCGCATGGTCACGACCATCTCGGAAGCCGAAGTGGACCGCACGCTGGACATCCTGCGCAAGCAGCGCGTGCATTTCCACGCACGCGGAGAAGGCGGCAAGCATGGCGACGGCGGCGAGGACACGGCTGCGAAGAGCAGCGACCGTGTGACGCTCGACTTCGTCGGCAAGATCGACGGCGTCGCCTTCGAAGGCGGCAGCGCGCAGGACTTCGCGTTCGTGCTCGGCGAAGGCCGAATGCTCCCGGAATTCGAACAGGCCGCGACGGGCCTGAAGGCCGGCGAAGAGCGCACCTTCGACCTCAAGTTCCCGGACGACTATCACGGCAAGGATGTCGCCGGCAAGACGGCGCAGTTCACCATCACGCTTAAGAAGGTCGAATGGCCGCATCTGCCGGAAGTCGATGCCGACTTCGCGAAGTCGCTCGGCATCGAAGACGGTGATCTGACGAAGATGCGCGGCGAGATCAAAGACAACCTCGAACGCGAAGCCAAGCGCCGCACGCAGCAGATCGTCAAGAACCAGGTCATGGACGCGCTGCTGAAGATTTCCGAACTCGACGTGCCCAAGGCGCCGATCGAACAGGATCAGCAGCGTCTGGTCGACATGGTGCGCCAGGATCTGCAGCAGCGCGGCGTGCCGAACGCGGCCGACGCACCGATTCCGGTCGCAATGTTCGCTGAACAAGCCGAACGCCGCGTGAAGCTCGGCCTCGTGCTTGCCGAACTGGTCAAGGCCAACGAATTGCAGGCGAAGCCGGAACAGATCCGCGCCGAAGTCGACGAGTTCGCCAAGAGCTGCGAAGATCCGAAGGAAGTCGTCCGCTGGTATTATTCGAACCAGCAGCGCCTCGCCGAAATGGAAGCGTATGTCGTCGAAAACAACGTCGTCGACTTCGTCCTCGGCAAGGCCAAGGTGATCGACAAGGAAGTCAGCTTCGAAGAACTGGCCAGCGCAACGGCGCAAGCCTGAAAGCCTGACGCGTAGAGCTTGAGGGCGTGCGGGGTCGTCGGCGTTGACGACCCCGCACGCTTTTTTTGCATTAAAGTTTGTCCGTTCGACTGCCGTTCTTCTGGTCGTACTTTGTCGTCAGTATCCCTATTCCGAAAAGGAAATTGCATGACCTTTTGCGCTGAATTGCTCGACACGTTGGTGTCCCACGCACCGCGGGACTTCGAAGCCCAGGCGCTCGGCCTGGTTCCGATGGTCGTGGAAACGAGCGGCCGCGGCGAGCGTGCCTATGATATCTACTCGCGCCTCCTGAAAGAGCGCGTCGTGTTCCTCGTTGGCGAAGTCAACGATCAGTCGGCGAATCTCGTCGTCGCACAATTGCTGTTCCTCGAAAGCGAAAACCCGGACAAGGACATCAGCCTGTACATCAATAGCCCTGGCGGCTCGGTGTCGGCCGGCATGGCCATCTACGACACGATGCAGTTCATCAAGCCGGACGTGTCGACGCTATGCATGGGCCTCGCCGCCAGCATGGGCGCGTTTCTGCTCGCAGCGGGCGCGAAAGGCAAGCGCGTCGCGCTGCCCAATGCCCGTGTGATGATCCATCAGCCGCTCGGCGGCGCCCGTGGACAGGCGTCGGACATCGAGATTCAGGCGCGCGAAATCCTGTATTTGAAGGAACGTCTGAACCAGTTGCTGTCGCATCACACGGGTCAGCCGGTCGAGCGCATCGCGCGCAACACCGATCGCGACAACTTCATGTCCGGCGACGACGCGCAGGCTTACGGTCTCGTCGACCAGGTGCTGCACAAGCGCCCCTGATCCGCAACGAGAAGACGCGCATTACCAGCGTCGATGGGCGTCCGGAGTGACGCCGCGCCGGTCAAAGAGACGAGACTGGCCGATGCGGCGTAAACGCGCTTCGTCCGGGCCGCGCGGCCTGAAGCTGCGTGGCCGGATCGAAGGGCGTATCCTGTAATAGGATGTGTCCGGAGGCTTACACTTTTATGGCGGACAAAAAAGGTTCCAGCAGCGAAAAGCTGCTGTATTGCTCGTTTTGCGGCAAGAGCCAGCATGAGGTGAAGAAACTCATCGCTGGGCCGTCGGTCTTCATCTGCGATGAATGTATCGACCTGTGCAACGAGATTATTCGCGACGAAGCGGCCGGCGCGGCGGAAGAGGCTGGGCTGACCAAGTCCGACCTGCCGAGCCCGCAGGAAATCAGCGACATCCTCAATCAGTACGTCATCGGCCAGGAACGCGCGAAGAAGATCCTCGCGGTGGCCGTGTACAACCATTACAAGCGTCTCAAGCATCTCGACAAGAAGGACGACATCGAGCTGTCGAAGAGCAACATCCTGCTGATCGGACCGACCGGCTCGGGCAAGACGCTGCTCGCGCAGACGCTCGCGCGCATGCTGAGCGTGCCGTTCGTTATCGCGGACGCGACCACGCTGACTGAAGCCGGCTACGTCGGCGAGGACGTCGAGAACATCATTCAGAAGTTGCTGCAGAACTGCAACTACGAAGTGGACAAGGCGCAGCGCGGCATCGTCTATATCGACGAAATCGACAAGATCAGCCGCAAGTCGGATAACCCGTCCATCACGCGCGACGTGTCGGGCGAAGGCGTGCAGCAGGCGCTGCTCAAGCTGATCGAAGGCACGATGGCGTCGGTGCCGCCGCAGGGCGGACGCAAGCACCCGAATCAGGACTTCATTCAGGTCGATACGACCAATATCCTGTTCATTTGCGGCGGTGCGTTCGATGGGCTCGAGAAGGTCATTACCGATCGCACGGAAAAAACCGGCATCGGTTTCGGTGCGAGCTTGAAGAGCAAGCAGGATCGCGACGCGGGCGAAGTGCTGCGCGACGTGGAACCGGAAGATCTGATCAAGTTTGGTCTGATCCCCGAACTGATCGGCCGCCTGCCGGTCGTGGCGACGCTCGGCAAGCTTGACGAAGCTGCGCTCGTCAAGATCCTGATCGAACCGAAGAACGCGCTCGTGAAGCAGTATCACAAGCTCTTCGGCATGGAACGCGTGGAACTGGAAATCCGTCCGGCGGCGTTGCAGGCCATCGCGCAGAAGGCGATTTGCCGCAAGACCGGCGCGCGAGGTCTGCGTTCAATTCTGGAACAGGCGTTGCTCGACGTCATGTACGAACTGCCCACCATGAAGGGCGTGTCCAAGGTGATCGTGGACGACAACACCATCGACGGCGACGGAAAACCTCTGCTCATCTACGAAGATGCGCCGAAAGTAGCGGGTTCCAACTTGAAGTAGGCTGTGTGTCGGCGAAAGGCCGTTCATGGCGACGTGAACGGCCTTTGTTTATTTTTTCGATTTATCTTGTGGACGTGACTGACGCGAACTTGGGCTAACGACTTTTCCCTTCCAATAAAGGCTTGCAATAGCGCATAACGGCCTCACTTACGAACGAACCGATTCCATTACTGGGAAATGAAAATGTCAGGAACCCAACTCCTGCCGCAGGAATGTATTATGCTACCGCTGCTGCCGCTGCGTGACGTAGTCGTCTTCCCGCACATGGTGATTCCGCTCTTCGTTGGGCGGCCCAAGTCGATCAAGGCCCTGGAAGCCGCGATGGAAGGCGGCAAGCACATCATGCTCGTTGCCCAGAAAACGGCGGCGAAGGACGAGCCGACCGAAAAGGACATGTACGAAGTAGGATGTGTCGCCAACATCCTGCAAATGCTGAAGCTGCCCGACGGCACGGTCAAAGTGCTGGTCGAAGGTCTGCAGCGCGCAAAANCGAGCCGGATCATGCCGACAGCGCCGAAACCGAAGCGCTGTGCCGCGCGATCGTCTCGCAGTTCGATCAGTACGTGAAGCTCAACAAGAAGATTCCGCCGGAAATCCTGGCTTCGCTGTCGGGCATCGACGAAGCGGGTCGTCTGGCCGATACCATCGCCGCGCATCTGCCGCTCAAGCTCGATCAGAAGCAGCACATCCTCGAGATGTTCCCGGTCATCGAGCGTCTGGAGCATTTGCTCGCGCAGCTCGAAGCCGAAATCGACATCCTTCAGGTCGAAAAGCGCATCCGCGGCCGCGTCAAGCGCCAGATGGAAAAGAGCCAGCGCGAGTACTACCTGAACGAGCAGGTCAAGGCGATCCAGAAGGAACTGGGCGAAGGCGAAGAGGGTGCGGACCTCGAGGAACTCGAGAAGCGCATCACCGCCGCGCGCATGCCGAAGGAAGCCAAGAAGAAGGCCGACGCCGAACTCAAGAAGCTCAAGCTGATGTCGCCGATGTCGGCCGAAGCGACCGTCGTGCGCAATTACATCGACACGCTGATCGGCTTGCCGTGGCGCAAGAAGAGCAAGGTCAACAACGACCTCTCAAATGCCGAACGCGTGCTCGACGAAGACCACTTCGGCCTCGAAAAGGTCAAGGAACGCATTCTCGAATATCTCGCGGTCCAGCAACGTGTCGAGAAGGTGAAAGCGCCGATTCTCTGCCTCGTCGGGCCGCCCGGCGTCGGCAAGACCTCGCTCGGCCAGTCGATCGCGCGCGCGACGAACCGCAAGTTCGTGCGTATGGCACTCGGCGGCGTGCATGATGAGTCCGAGATTCGCGGTCACCGTCGCACGTATATCGGCTCGATGCCCGGCAAGATCCTGCAGAGCTTGACCAAGGTCGGCGTGCGCAATCCGCTCTTTCTGCTCGACGAAGTCGACAAGATGGGCATGGACTTCCGCGGCGATCCGGCTTCGGCGCTGCTCGAAGTGCTCGACCCGGAACAGAACCACACGTTCGCCGACCACTACATCGAGGTGGACTTCGACCTGTCCGACGTGATGTTCGTGGCGACGTCGAACTCGCTGAACATTCCGCCGCCGCTGCTCGACCGGATGGAAGTCATCCGCCTGTCAGGTTACACGGAAGACGAGAAGGTCAGCATCGCGCAGCGTTACCTGCTGCCGAAGCAAAAGCGCAACAACGGCCTGAAGGAAGGCGAGATCGAAGTCACGGAACAAGCCATCCGTGACATTATTCGCTACTACACGCGTGAAGCGGGCGTGCGTTCGCTCGAGCGCGAAGTGTCGAAGATCTGCCGCAAGGTCGTAAAGATGCTGCTGCTCAAGAAGGCCGAAGGCGCGGTGAAGGTCGACGGTCCGAATCTCGACACCTTCCTCGGCGTGCGCAAGTACGACTTCGGTCTGGCCGCGAAGGAGAACCAGATCGGCCAGGTGACGGGTCTCGCGTGGACGGAAGTCGGCGGCGATCTGCTGACGATCGAAGCGGCGGTGATGCCCGGCAAGGGCGGCGTGATCCGCACCGGTTCGCTCGGCGACGTGATGAAGGAATCGGTCGAAGCGGCGCGCTCGGTGGTGCGTTCACGTTCGCGTCGGCTCGGCATCACGGACGAATCGTTCGAGAAGAAAGACATCCACATCCACGTACCGGAAGGCGCGACGCCGAAGGACGGTCCGTCCGCCGGTATTGCGATGACCACGGCGCTGGTGTCGGTGCTTACCGGCATTCCGGTCCGCGCGGATGCCGCGATGACGGGCGAAATCACGCTGCGCGGCGAAGTGCTGCCGATCGGCGGGTTGAAGGAGAAGCTGCTGGCGGCGCATCGCGGCGGCATCAAGCTCGTCCTGATCCCCGAGGAAAACACGAAGGATCTGGCCGACATTCCCGACAACGTGAAGAACGCCATCGAGATCGTGCCGGTTCGCTGGATCGATCGCGTGCTGGAACTGGCGCTCGAACGCATGCCGGAAGAGGAAGCGAAGGCCACGCCCGTCGCCGCCGAAGCAAAGAGGGACCAGCCCGCTTCGGGCGATGTCGTGAAGCACTGAGCCTCTTTCGAGGCGCTTGCATCGAACAAAACCCGCGAGTTCGCCTCGTGGGTTTTTTATTAGCCGCGCGTTTCATGGCGTCCGACGAATACCTCTAAAGCCCACGCGAAGCCCGCCGAATCGGGCGCAACCCTCGTTGACACTGCGGTTTCGGCTACGTTTAATGAGCCCGCGTCGAGATCGAAGCGGCGCAAGCATATCGATGACATCGTGCCAACACAGATTTGGGGAACACAATGAACAAGACGGAACTGGTCGACCATATCGCGCAGCACGCCGATCTTTCCAAAGCGGCCGCACAACGTGCGCTCGAAGCGCTCATCGGCAGCGTCAGCGCGACGCTGAAGAAGGGCGGAACGGTGACGCTGGTCGGCTTCGGCACATTCGCGGTCGGCAAGCGCACGGCGCGCACCGGACGCAATCCGCGCACGGGCGCGGCCATCAAGATCAAGGCAGCAAAAATTTCCAAGTTCCGCCCTGGCAAAGCCCTGAAGGATGCGCTAAACTAGCAAACTCGCCGAAAACGGTACTCAACCGCTCAACCGGGTTCTCTGCTCAAGACGGTAAACAATCCGGGTGCTTAGCTCAGTTGGTAGAGCGGCGCCCTTACAAGGCGTAGGTCGGGAGTTCGAGCCTCTCAGCACCCACCAGTTTCACTTGCTTCCGTCGCTACGCGAAGCAGCAGCGAAATCATCAAGGAGCGGTAGTTCAGTTAGGAGCGGTAGTTCAGTTGGTTAGAATACCGGCCTGTCACGCCGGGGGTCGCGGGTTCGAGCCCCGTCCGCTCCGCCAGAACGTCGACAAAGTCCCGCAAGCTTCACGGCTTGCGGGATTTTTCGTTTCTAGCGCGAACGCGTGTGCCCCAGCATCGCGCATTGATTAACGATGCTAACTAAGCATCGTTCCGAATTCCGCTCCCAACAGCCTTCCCGACGCCCCGATTTCGCCTTTTCGGCGCCCACTGTTGTAATATCCACTGTTGTAATATGAGTGACTTGTCTAACCACGCAGCGTTTCGCATGCTCGATTTCTTCCGCAACCATCAGCGCCTGATGATGGCGCTGCTGATCCTGATCATCGTGCCGGGTCTCGGCATGGTTGGCATTCAGGGTTTCAGCAACTATTTCGATGAAAGCGCGTATGTCGCGAGCGTGAACGGTCACAAGATCACGCGCGCCGAGTTCGACAGCGCCTTCAAGCAGCAGGTTGATCGCGCCCGCCAGATGCTCGGCGCACAATTCGACGCCAAGATGTTCGATTCGCCCGAGACGCGCGCCGCGATGGTCGACAGTCTCGTGCAGCAACGCGCGCTTTCCGACGAGACGCAGCGCTTGCATCTGACCGCGTCGGACGACGCCGTGCGCCGCGCGCTGCTGAACGATCCGGTCATCTCGTCGCTGCGCAAGTCGGACGGCAGCATCGACCTCGATCGCTACAAGCAATTGCTCGCCATGCAGGGCATGACGCCCGAGCAATACGACGAGCGCATGCGCTACTCGATCGCGAGCGAGCAGATTCCGAGCAGCATCCAGCAGACTTCGTTCATGTCGAAGACGCTCGCTCAGAACCTCACGGAACTCGTCGAGCAGAAACGCGCCGTGCAGGGTCTGTCTCTGCACACGACCGATTACGCCGCGAAGATCCAGCCGACCGATACGCAACTGCACGCGTACTACGACGCGCATCGCAACGATTTCGCGACGCCCGAGACGGCATTGGTCCAGTATCTCGTGCTGTCACCGGCGGCGATCGCGGCGGCATCGAAGCCGAGCGATGCCGATCTGAAGAAGTTCTACGACGACAACATCCAGCGCTTTCGCACCGACGCCGAAGTGCGCGCGAGCCACATCCTGATCAACGCGCCGAAGGACGCCAGCGCCGCCGACAAAGCAAAGGCCAAGCAGAAAGCCGAAAAGATCCTCGCGCAGGTCAAAGCCCATCCCGATCAGTTCGCGCAGATCGCGCAAAAAAGTTCGGAAGATCCCGGCTCGGCGAGCAAGGGCGGCGATCTCGGCTACTTCGCGCGCGGCCAGATCGCGGGCGGCAAGGCTTTCGACGATGCCGCCTTCGGCCTGAAGAAGGGCGGGGTGAGCAATATCGTCGAGTCGGACTTCGGCTATCACATCATTCAGGCGACGGACGTGAAGCCGGCTGAAACCAAGCCGTTCGATCAGGTGAAGGATCAGGCCGCGAAAGACTTCGAGGCGCAGGCCGGCACGAAGGGCTTCGCGGACAACTCGCAAGGCTTCACAGACAGCGTCTACGGAAAGTCAAAGTCGCTGCAACCGACGGCCGACAAGTACAAGCTCACGGTCCAGACCGCGACGGTCGGGCCGCAGCCGAATCCGCAACTGCCGCAGGATAATCCGTTGAACAACGCGAAGTTCCTCGCGGCCGTCTTTGCACCAGACTCGGTGAAGGAGCACAATAACACCCAGGCGATCGACGTCGGTAACAGCACGCTGATCGCGGCTCGCGTGGTGGACTACAAGCCGTCCGCGGTGCCCGCGTTCGACGCCGTGAAGGATACGGTCCGCGCGAAGGTCATCGCGCAGGAAGCCGCGGCAACCGCGAAGAAGGAAGGCGAAGCGAAGCTTGCGGATCTGCAGAAGTCGAAATCGACCGACGGCTTCACGTCGCCGATCACCGTGTCGCGCAACGATGCGCAAGGCCTGCCGCCCGTCGTGCTGGCCGCGATCTTCAAGGCCGATGCGGCGAAGTTGCCCGCGTATGTCGGCGTCGACCTCGGTGCGGACGGCTATGCGATCTATCGCGTGAATTCGGTCGAGAAACCCGCGAACGTCGCGCCGGATCGTCTGACGGGCGCGCAGCAGCAGATCGCGCAGGTCTACGCGCAAGCCGACATGGAAGCCTATGTCGATTCGCTGAAGGTGCGCTCGAAGGTGAAGCTGAGTCACGCGCCGGCGGCATCCGAGAATCAGTAATCGCGCGTCGCAAAGCACGCGCCGAAAAGAAAGCCCACAACCGTAAGGAAGCGGGCTTTTTTACGACTGCACGCCACGCCGAGCGGGGATCGGCGTGCGATGGAACTCTGTAGCGTTACAGGCAGGCCTGGATATCGCTCGTCGCCTGGCTGTCGGCCGCGCCCGATGCACGGAAGCCGACCCACGAACCCGGACCCGACACGGCGGGACGGATCACCGCGGCGGCACCGTTCGGCGGCTGCTGACCCGGCACGAAGACGTCGACCGTGCCATCGTTGGCGAGCACGTCTTGCGACACGACCTGTTGCTGCGTCTTGTCGGCCCACGTATGGGCGACGCATTGAGCGACGACCTTCGGTGCTTTCGTGCTCGTGCCGACTTGCTGAACGCCGGCGGGCGATTGCGCGGCACAAGCCGAGATCGCAATGGTCAATGCGAGCAGGGGAGCGTATTTCAGGGGAGCGTATTTCACGTTTTCTCCTTGTAGAGTCAGAGTCGCTCGTCGGGCGAGCGGGATTATCAGAGTGACGCGAAAGTTCAGAGATCTGAATCGTGGCCGTATTCCGCGTGGTTCAACGAGGCCGGAGCTGCAACGTCACGATCGGTTCGATCATGGGAACGCGCTCGCACCCAGCAAGGGTTTCAAACTTGGCCAGACGTTTTTCAATAGCAATGGCTGGGCCTGCACCGTCGGATGGATCTGATCGGCCTGAAACATCTGCTGCTTGTTCTCGAACGATCGCGCGCAGATTGTCTTCGGTCGTCGCGAACGGCACGCCGCGCAATGCATCGTTACCGCCAAGTTCGACGATCACGATGGCGGGCTTGAGCCACGTCAGCACGGCCGTCAGGCGCGCGCGTCCGCCGCTCGTCGTGTCGCCGCTGATGCTCGAATTCGCGACGCTATAATCGAAGCGCTCTTTCGCCAGCCGGTCGCGCAACAGCTTCACCCAGCCGGTATCGCGCGGCAAGGCCGTATTCCGCCGACAGACTATCGCCGAGCACGACGATCGCGGGTTTCTGCGGCGCATCGGCCGCGTGTGCCATAGTCGAGCACACGCCCATCCATAGCAGCGCGCTCATGCAGCCGCGCAGGTTCTTCTTCAAAGTGTCCATGCAAAACGATATCGAAGCGGTCATCGAAGTTCGGGGATTGAGCAAGCGGGTGAAGGACGCGACGGGTGAATTCACGATACTGGATCGCATCGACCTGTCGATTGCGAAGGGCAGCAGCGTGGCGATCGTCGGCGCATCGGGTTCGGGCAAGTCGACGCTGCTCGGCCTGCTCGCGGGATTGGACAACGCGAGCGAAGGCTCGGTTCGCCTGCTCGGCCGCGACCTGTCCACCCTGAACGAAGACGAACGCGCGGCCCTGCGCAGCGGCGCGGTCGGTTTCGTGTTCCAGTCGTTCCAGTTGATGCCGCATCTCACCGCGCTCGAAAACGTCATGCTGCCGCTCGAATTGCGCGCCGAGATGCCGCACGCGGATTTCGCCGCGCGCGCGTTCGTCACGCATCCCGCCGTGCTGTCGCTGCCGAACCCACCGGAGCCTCGATGCCGCGACCGGCTACGCGATCATCGACCTGATGTTCGAGATGAACCGCCGCAACGGCGCGACGCTGGTGCTCGTTACGCACGATGCCGAACTCGCCGAACGCTGCGACGCCACGGTGACCATCAAAGCGGGGCGTCTCGTCAACGGCATGAGCGTCTGAAAGGCTGTCTGAGTATCCAAAAGAAAACGCCCGCAGCATGGCGCATGCGGGCGTCTGCGGCGGCATCGATTAGCGCTTTTGCACCTTGCGCGCGCGCTCGATCAGCGCGGAGGTCGACGAATCGTGTTTCTTCGGATCGGCGGACGCGGCCGTGATGTCGGCTTCCACCACCTTGCCGAGGATCTTGCCGAGTTCCACGCCCCACTGATCGAATGAGTTGATGTTCCACACGGTACCCTGCACGAGCACCTTGTGTTCGTAGAGCGCGATCAGCGCGCCGAGCGTCTGCGGCGTCAGCGCATCGAGCATGATGGTCGTGGTCGGCCGGTTGCCCGGGAAGCTCAGATGCGTCGCGAGTTCTTCCTTGCCGGGACCGGCGACTTTCTTTGCTTCCTCGAGCGTGCGGCCGAGCATCAGCGCTTCGCTTTGCGCGAAGCAGTTCGCCAGCAGCTTCGCATGATGATCGACGAGCGGATGCTCGGGCGTCAGCACCGCAATGAAGTCGATCGGAATGATCGTCGGCCCCTGATGCAGCATCTGGAAGAACGCGTGCTGACCGTTGGTGCCCGGTTCGCCCCAGATGACCGCGGCGGTAGGGTAGTCGACCATCGTGCCGTCGAGGCGCGCGGACTTGCCGTTGCTCTCCATCTCCAGTTGCTGCAGATACGAAGGCAGATACGACAGCGCCTGCGAATACGGCGCGATCAGATCGCTCTGCGAGCCGAAGAAGTTGGGATACCAGATGCCGATCATGCCCATCAGCACGGGCAGGTTCTTGTCGAGCGGTGCGTTGCGAAAGTGCTGGTCCATCGTGTCCGCGCCTTGCAGCAACGCGTCGAAGTTTTTCGGGCCGACCGCGAGCATGATCGACAGGCCGACCGCCGACCATAGCGAATAGCGTCCGCCGACCCAGTCCCACATCTCGAAGATGTTCTCCTTCGCGATGCCGAACTTGGTCACTTTCGCCGAATTCGCCGACACGCCGACGAAGTGCTTCGACAACTGATCTTCCAGGCAGCCGGACTTCAGGAACCAGTCGCGCATCGAATGCGCGTTGGTCATCGTTTCGAGCGTGGTGAAGGTCTTGGAGACGACGATCGCCAGCGTTTCCTTGGCATCGATCTGATTGATCACGTTCCATAGATCCGCGCCGTCGACGTTCGACACGAAATGCGTATCGAAGTCCTTGCTCGCGAGATGATGCAGCGCGTGCACGACCATCTTCGGCCCGAGATCCGAACCGCCGATGCCGATGTTCACCACATGGCGAATGCGCTTGCCGGTGTAGCCGGTCCACGAGCCGTCGCGCACCTTGTCCGCGAACGCGGCCATCTTGGCCTTTTCGGTTTCGACTTCGCGATGAAAGGGCGCATCGGCCGATTGCGCGCGCAGCGCCGTATGCAGCACCGCGCGATGTTCGGTGACGTTGACGATCTCGCCCGCGAACATCGCATCGCGGCGCTTGGTGACGCCTGCCTGTTCGGCGACCTGCACGAGCAGCTTGAGCGTCTCGTCGTCGATGCGGTTCTTGGAAAAGTCGATGGTGAGGCCGCCGCCCTCGAACGTCAGGCGCTCGGCGCGCGTGGGGGCACGGTCGTTTTGCGGCGCAAACCAGTCGCGCATATGCTTGCCGGAGAGGGTCTCGTAATGCGACTGGAGCGCCGACCAGGCAGGAAGCGAATCGAGCGTCGAGTGTTGGGTCATGAGCGGTCCGTTAGTCTGAAGTGGCAGAGAAAAACGTTCGTGCGTCGCGATATGGCGTCGTGCTGCGTCAGAAACCCGTCGATGTTTCGTGAGCGCGACTAAACCGGTCGCGGATGCCCGAATCCAAAAAAGTATAGCGACGATACATGAATCGATGCTTGCAACGCGTCACGCGCGTTGGCCGGCGTGCGTCGCGGCGGCTTGCGCATAGAAGCGGCGGTTGATGAGGCTGCGCACGCGCGGCGCGAGTTCGCCCGCGGTGAAGCCGGCCGGTCCGATGCCGTCGTCGCTCAGATCTTTGGCGGCGAGGCCGTGCAGATAAACGCCCGCGAGCGCCGCCTCGTAAGCGGGGAAGCGTTGCGCAAGCAATGCTCCGATCAATCCGCCGAGGACGTCGCCGGTGCCACCGGTGGCGAGGCCCGCGTTGCCGGTCGGATTCACGGCGACGCGGCCGTCGGGCGATGCTATCACCGTGCCGGAGCCTTTCAGGACGACGACGGCCGCATAACGCGCCGCAAGCTGCCGCGCCGCCGCGATGCGATCGGCCTGTATGGCTTTCGCATCGGACGAATGCGCGAGCCGCGCGGCCTCCAACGGATGCGGCGTCAGGATGCACGGATCGCCGTGCATGCCGCGTTTCGCGACGGCGGCCGCGAGCGCGTCGTCGGCCGCGATCAGATTGAGCGCATCGGCATCGAGCAGTTTGGGGACGTCGAGCTCGAGCACGTCGGCGAGGACCTCTTTCGCGCGATCGCTCTTGCCCATGCCGCAGCCGATGGCGAGCGCGTCCATTTTGTCGAGCGCGAAGTCGTCGACCGGATGGAGCATCAGTTCGGGATGCGGCGGATCATAAGGCGGAAAGCCCTGGCCGAGAAACGTGACGTTGACCTTGCCCGCGCCCGCGTACAGCGCCATGCGCGCGGCGAGGATCGGCGCGCCGCACATGCCGGTATCGCCGCCGATCACGGCGAGCGTGCCGAAGCTGCCCTTGTTGGTGCCGAAATCGCGCGGCGGAAAGGCATCGGCGAAGAGCGCATTCGCGTTCAGCACGATGGAGGGCGCGGCGGGCGGCTCGACGTCGAGCGTCGCGACCGACAACGCGCCGCACAGATCGCGGCCTTCGGCGGTGAACTGTCCCGGCTTCGCGCCGATGAAGGTGATCGTATGGGTCGCGCGTACGCACGCGCCGCCGCCGACCGGCGCGCCGGTATCGCTGTTCAGTCCGCTCGGGATGTCGAGCGCGAGCACGCGACCTTCGCTGCGCGCGCGTCGCGACAGATGAGCGGCGGCGGAAGCAAAGACGCCGTC
>JAQFVI010000353.1 GCA_029439495.1 Caballeronia sp. BR6202001590007 | reverse complement strand
AACAGACTGTCAGCAATGTCCCCGGTCTATACAAGCTGCAATCGTTTTCCCGCAAACTAGAGGACTTCCTCAGTTTTGGTTTCTGGCCGAGTGCGAAGCGGATTTTTCTGGATGGATGGCGATTTTTGTACGGTCGAAAGACGACATGCACAGGTCGCCATATGTCTGTCGCGATTTCGCGCGCCGAAGCTCATGACCGAGCCTTTGCGCAACGCAAAAAAGGCGCTACGTTGCCGTAGCGCCTTAAAAGTTCTAGCCATTCCGAGGGCCGTGCTAGAACCTGAGAGACGAAATTCCAAGCAGTCGAAGCGGGAAGCAAGCAGTGCACATCGCTCGTAACTTTCGAAATTGGGTTTCATTTTTTCTGGGATCGCTGCCCAAGTCAAGCAAAATTTCAAGGGGCGGGCAAGTGCCCGAAACCTTGATGCAGCAAGGGTCGTTAACAAAGTTTCACCGTGAATGCCACAAATCGACCAGGCTTGCACGGCTTGCAAACTTCGTAGATGGCACAGATAGAATCCGTTCCGCTTTTTGGCCGAAACGACGTTTCATAAAAACTATATCGACATGCAAAACCAGACCACGGCGGGCCGTGACAAGACAAAAGAGAGATGGCGAAGAAGTTACCGCCCTTGCGCGCGGACTCGATGTCCTGCGCCGCATCGCCGGCGCGGACGCGCCCGTCAGCAATCGGGAGTTGACCGAATGGACGGGAATCCCGAAACCCACGGTGTCGCGCATCACCGCGACGCTGGTGGGCTGCGACCTCCTGCTGCGCCTGCCCGACAGCGAGCGCTTCGTACTGACGGCGTCCGTGCTCGAACTGAGCAACGGCTTCCTGCGCAACTTCGATATCCGCGCCCGCGCGCGGCCGCTTCTGATCGCGCTCGCGGAGCAAACCGGCCTGTCCGTGCATCTCGCCGTGCGCGACCGGCTGGAGATGGTGGTCATCGATCCGATCCGCCCATGCTCGGCCGTGCTCGTCTCGCGGCTCGAAATCGGTGGGCGCATGGATCTGGGCCGCACGGCGGTGGGCCGCGCCTATCTTTCCGTGCTGGACGAGTCCGAGCGTCAGACGCTGATCGACAGTTTGCAGACCACTTCCGGCGACGACTGGCCCGCCATCGCGCGTGGCCTGCAACTCGGCCTCGACTACGCGCGCGAACACGGCTTCGCGATCTCTGTTGGCGAATGGCACTACGGCCTGAACGCGGTCGCCGCGGGCTTCGTCGGGCCGTCCGAAGAGCGCTATTCCCTCAACTGCGGCGGCGCCGCGCATCAATGTCCCGAGGGCACGCTCGCCAACGACGTCGCCCCGGCGCTTCTCGAATGCGTGGCGCGCATCGCCCGCGAGATCGGCGGCCGCGCGGTCGTTCCCTTCGCCGATTAAACTGACACGCTCGCCCGTCACGATGACGTCGCTCGCGCCGCGTGGCCGGGGTCGCGCCGTGCGGGCCGTGGCGCAAGGCTTTCGCAAGCATGACGATGCATTCCGACGCTCCGGCGCCGTGCCCGGCAGACGCCTCGCATCGCGAAACACCGCCCATCCGCGCACCGTAACAGAACTGAACGTATCAGCCAGCGAACCGATGGACGATCAAAAGAACGCTTCCGGGCAACCGCGCCCGACGCCCACACCGCCCGCCTCTTCCGTGAAAACGGAATCCCCGCCCAAGAAACGCCGCATCGTTCCGATCGTCGTCGCCGTGCTGATCGTCGCCGGCGCCGGCGCGTGGTGGCATCCGTGGAGCCGCAACGCACCGGGCGGCCCCGGCGCCCAGCAGGAAGCGCGGCAAGGCGGCGGACGGCGCAGCGGCCCTGGCGGTCCCGGCGGAATGAACATGCCGCAGCCCGTCCATGTGGCAAGCATCACGCAGGGCGAGATGCCGGTCGTCATCAATTCGCTGGGCACGGTGACGCCGCTCGCAAACGTGACGGTCAAAACACAACTGAACGGCATCCTGACCGAAGTGCACTTCCAGGAAGGACAGATGGTGAAGCGCGGCGACGTGCTCGCGCAGATCGATCCGCGTCCCTACGACATTTCCCTGCGCAACGCCGAAGGCACGCTCGCAAAGGATCAGGCGCTGCTGCAGACCGCGCGGCTCGACTTGCAGCGTTATCAGACGCTGCTCTCCCAGGATTCCATCGCCAAGCAGCAAGTCGATACGCAGGCCTCGCTCGTCAAGCAATACGAAGGCGCGGTCAAGTCCGATCAGGCCAATGTCGATACCTACAAGCTCGATCTCACCTATGCGCGCATCACCGCGCCCGTGTCGGGGCGCGTGGGTCTGCGCCAGGTCGATCCGGGCAACTACGTAACAACAGGCGACACCAACGGCGTCGTCGTCATCACGCGGTTGCAGCCGATCAGCGTGATCTTCACAACCTCCGAGGACAATCTCGCCGCCATCCTCAAACCGCTGTGCGCGGGCACGAAGATGTCCGTCACCGCTTACGATCGCACCAACACCACGGCGCTCGAATCGGGCTTCCTCGAAACCGTCGACAACCAGATCGACACCACCACCGGCACGGTCAAGCTGCGCGCGACCTTCGACAACAAGGGCCTCGGCCTCTTCCCGAATCAGTTCGTCAACACCAAGCTGCTGGTCGACGTGATCAAACCAGGCGACCATCGTGCCGACATCGGCCGTGCTGAACGGCTCGTCGGGCGCCTTCGTCTATGTGGTGAAGCCGGACAACACCGTGACCGTGCGGCTCATTAAGGTCGGTCCCGTCGACGGCGAGCGCACCAGCATCAAATCCGGCCTGCAGGTCGGCGAGCGCGTGGTCATTGACGGATCGGACCGCCTGAAGGAAGGCGCGAAGATCACCATTCCGGCGGACAAGGCCCGGGCGGCANGGTGCGTCGGGTGCGTCGGGTGCGTCGGGTGCGGCGCCGGCCTCNACGCATGAATCCCTCCCGCATTTTTATCCTGCGCCCGGTTGGCACGGCGCTCCTGATGGCGGCGATCATGCTGGTCGGCCTCGTCGCGCTGCGCTTTCTGCCGCTGTCGGCGCTGCCCGCGGTCGACTACCCGACCATTCAGGTGCAGACATTCTATCCGGGCGCGTCGCCGGACGTGATGACGTCCTCCGTCACACCACGCCGCTCGAAAAGCAGTTCGGGCAGATGGCGAGCCTGAACCAAATGTCCTCGCAGAATTCGGCGGGCGCGTCGGTGATCACGCTGCAGTTCTCGCTGGATCTGCCGCTCGACATCGCCGAACAGGAAGTGCAGGCCGCGATCAACGCGGCGGGCAACCTGCTGCCGTCCGACCTGCCCGCGCCGCCGATCTACGCCAAGGTGAATCCCGCCGACGCGCCGATCATGACGCTCGCCGTCAGTTCGAAGACGCTGCCGCTCACGCAGGTTCAGGATCTCGCCGACACGCGCCTTGCGCAGAAGATCTCGCAGGTTGCGGGCGTCGGCCTCGTCTCAATCAGCGGCGGCAACCGCCCTGCGGTGCGCATCCAGGCGAACGCGCGCGCACTGGCCTCGTACGGCCTGAACATCGACGATCTGCGCACAACCATCTCCAACCTCAATGTCAATACGCCCAAGGGCAACTTCGACGGCCCGACGCGCGCGTACACGATCAACGCGAACGACCAGCTGACCGACGCCGATACCTACAGAGCGCGGTGGTCGCCTATCGCAACGGCCGGCCGGCCATGCTCACCGATGTCGCCACCATCGTGCAGGGCCCGGAAAACACCAAGCTCGGCGCATGGGTCGACGCGACGCCTGCGATCATCCTGAACGTGCAGCGCCAGCCGGGCGCGAACGTCATCCAGGTGGTCGACGGCATCAAGAAGCTGCTGCCGAACTTGCAGCAGTCGCTGCCCGCCGCGCTCGACGTGCGTGTCGTGACGGACCGCACGACGACCATCCGCGCATCGGTGCGCGACGTGCAGTTCGAACTCGCGCTGTCGGTCGTGATGGTCGTGATGGTCGTGATGGTCATCTACCTGTTCCTCGCGAACGTCTACGCGACCATCATTCCGAGCCTGTCGGTGCCGCTATCGCTGGTCGGCACGCTCGCGGTCATGTATCTGTGCGGCTTCTCGCTCGACAACCTGTCGCTGATGGCGCTGACCATCGCGACCGGCTTCGTCGTCGACGACGCCATCGTGATGATCGAGAACATCGCGCGCTACGTCGAGGAAGGCGACCCGCCTCTCGAAGCCGCGCTCAAGGGTTCGAAGCAGATCGGCTTCACCATCATCTCGCTGACGGTATCGCTGATCGCCGTGCTGATTCCCCTGCTCTTCATGGGCGACGTCGTCGGCCGCCTGTTCCACGAATTCGCGATCACGCTCGCCGTGACCATCGTCATTTCGGCGATTGTCTCGCTCACGCTCGTGCCGATGATGTGCGCCAAGCTGTTGCGCCATACGCCGCCGCTTCGAGGCGCGCGCACATCAGTTCATCGACTGGGTGATCGGCCGCTACGCGGTCGCGCTCGAATGGGTGCTGGCGCGCCAGCGCGCGACGCTGCTGGTCTTCGTGCTCACGCTGATTCTAACCGCGATGCTGTACATCTTCATTCCGAAGGGCTTTTTCCCGACGCAGGACACGGGCGTGATCCAGGCCATCACGCAGGCGCCGCAGGCGGCGTCCTATCAGGCGGTGGCGGCGCAGCAGCAGGCGCTCGCCAAAAAGATCCTGGAAAACCCGGACGTGGAGAGCCTGACGTCGTTCATCGGTGTCGACGGCACCAACATCACGCTCAACAGCGGCCGCATGCTCATCAACCTGAAGCCGCGCGACGACCGCAGCAATACGTCGAGCGAGATCATCCGCACGATTCAGAGCGAGGTCGCGGACATTCCGGGCATCAGGCTCTACATGCAGCCGGTGCAGGATCTGACTATCGATTCCACCGTCAGCCCGACGCAGTATCAGTTCATGCTGACCGATCCGAATCCGTCCGAATTCGCCGAATGGGTGCCGAAGCTCGTCGATCGCCTGCAGCATACTGACATCCTGACCGACGTCGCCACCGATCTGCAGCAGAACGGGCAGTCGGTCTATATCGAGATCGACCGGCCGACGGCGACGCGCTTTGGCATCACGCCGGCCACGGTCGACAACGCGCTCTACGACGCCTTCGGTCAACGCATCATCTCGACCATCTTCACGCAGTCGAATCAGTATCGCGTGATCCTCGAAGCCCAACCGTCGGACGCGCATTACAGCGACATCCTGAACGACATTTACCTGCCCTCTTCGACCGCGTCGAGCGGACAGGTGCCGCTGCCGTCCGCGGGCGTCGGCGCGCTGCTGTCGCTGATGATCACCGGTAACAATCTGGACATCATCGGCATCATCGGCATCGTGCTGCTGATCGGCATCGTGAAGAAGAACGCGATCATGATGATCGACTTCGCACTCGAAGCCGAACGCGACGGCGGCAAGTCGCCGCGCGAAGCGATCTTCCTGGCGTGCCTGCTGCGCTTCCGCCCGATCCTGATGACGACCATGGCGGCGCTGCTCGGCGCGCTGCCGCTGATGCTCGGCTGGGGCGCGGGCTCGGAACTGCGGCGTTCGCTCGGCATCGCCATCGTCGGCGGGCTGATCGTGTCGCAGATGCTCACGCTCTTCACGACGCCGGTCATCTATCTCGGTTTCGAGTCGCTCGGCCAGCGCCTGCGCAAGCGCTTCGGACATCACTTCAACGCGTCGCGTTCCGCGGCCGACGAATTCGGGCTTCATGTTCATCTCGCTCAAGCCCAAGAGCGAGCGCAAGGTCTCGGCGGATCAGGTCATCAACCGCTTGCGCGCGCCGCTCGGCGATGTCGCCGGTACGCGGACCTTTCTACAGGCGGTGCAGGACATCCGCGTCGGCGGACGACAATCGAACGCGCAGTATCAGTTCACGCTGTTCTCGGACACGACCGCTGACCTGTACAAGTGGGGGCCGCTCCTGACCGACGCGCTGCAAAAGCGCCCCGAACTCACCGACGTCAATTCCGACCAGCAGCAAGGCGGCCTCGAAGCGATGGTCACTTTTGACCGCGCGACGGCCGCAAGGCTGGGCATCAAGCTGGCGCAGATCAACAACACGCTCTACGACGCCTTCGGCCAGCGGCAGGTCTCGACCATTCACAACCCGCTGTCGCAGTACCACGTCGTGATGGAACTCGCGCCGAAATACAGGCAGGACCCGGAGATGCTCAAGCAGATCTGGATCAGCACCTCGGGCGGCACGGCGAGCGGCTCGGCGTCGACGCAATCGACGACAACCTCGGGCTCGACCGCATCCAGGACGGCAACCGGCTCGAGCGGCGCGGGCGGCGCATCGACGAGCGCGAGCGACACGACCGCGGCGCTTGCGCTCGCCGCCGTGAAGAACTCGGCCACCAATGCGATCGCGGCGACGGGCAAAAACGGCTCGTCGTCGGGCGCGGCGGTGTCGACGTCGAAGGAAACAATGGTGCCGCTCTCGGCCATCGCGAAGTTCGGTCCGGGCAATACGCCGCTGTCGGTGAATCACCAGAGCCAGTTCGTCGCCTCGACGATTTCCTTCAACCTGCCGCCGGGCAAGTCGCTGTCGGACGCGACCGCCGCAATCTACGAAACGATGGCCGAGATCGGCATGCCGCCGACCATCCACGGCAGTTTTCAGGGGACGGCGCAGGCGTTCCAGCAGTCGGTCAGCTCGCTGCCCATCCTGATCTTCGCGGCGCTCGCGGCGGTGTATATCGTGCTCGGCATGCTGTACGAGAGCTACATCCATCCGATCACGATTCTCTCGACGCTGCCGTCCGCGGGCGTCGGCGCGCTGCTAGCGCTGCTGCTCTTCAAGACCGAGTTCAGCATCATCGCGGTCATTTTGCTGATCGGCATCGTCAAGAAAAACGCGATCATGATGGTCGACTTCGCGATCGAAGCGACGCACCACGGCGCGAAGACCTCGCGCGACGCCATCGAGGAAGCGTGCCTGCTGCGCTTCCGCCCGATCATGATGACCACCGCCGCCGCCCTGCTCGGCGCGCTGCCGCTCGCGTTCGGCAGCAGCGAAGGTTCGGAGCTGCGCGCGCCGCTCGGCATCGCGATCGTCGGCGGGCTGATCGTCAGTCAGATGCTGACGCTCTATACGACGCCGGTCGTCTATCTGTACATGGACCGCATCCGCGTATGGTCGGACGAACGCCGCGCGCGGCGTCAGCGCGGCGCACGGCGGGCCGGCGCGACGGAATAGGCTTCGCGCAAAACACTGCCGGCGGCCGGGGCATGCTATATCACGCATGGCACGCCCCGCCGAAATCGCGTACCGTGTGTCGTCCCCCGCCCACCGACAGGGAGCGAACCCGAATGAACGCCATCAAGGTTCTGCTGATCGGCGCGCACGGCCGCACGGGCCGCCATATCGCGCAGCGTCTGCATGACGAAGCCATTCCCTTCCGCGCATTTCTGCGCAAGTCCGCGCACAAAAGCGAATTCGCGGCGCTAGGAGCGGAAATCGCGCTCAGCGATCTGACCCACGATTTCTCCCACGTCTTCGACGACATCACGCACGTCGTCTACGCCGCCGGCTCGGCGGAAACCGAAGGCGTGCACGAGGTGATCGCGACGCCGTTATACGCGCGGCCGACTACGCGAAGCGGCGCCGCGTGCGCCAGATCGTCGTGGTGAGCGCGCTGTCGGCATTCGAACCGGCGGCGAGCGGCTTCGCGCTGCGCCACTAGGGGGTGCTTTTCCGTGCAGCATCGGCTTGTCGACGATTACTCGGCGGAAGCAGCCTTGTCCTTGAAGACGAGCTGCGCGGATGAAACGCGAAGCTGATGAATACGTCTGCCGGCGCGGCATGCCCTACGCGATCCTGCGGCCGGGTCCGCTGTCGGACGACGCGGCGCGCGGCACGGTCGCGATCGCGGACGAACTGACGCAGCACAAGCCGGCCGTGTAGCGCGCGGATGTCGCGCATATCGCGGTGGGCTGCATCACGCTCACGGTGGCGAACCGCATCATCGGCTTCGTCGCGGGGATGCTGCCCATCGAGGCGGCGCTCCGGATGCACGAGACGCGCGGCGAGTTTCGTCCCGTGAGGCGCGCGATCGGCCCAACTCACTGATCGAGCACCTTGTTGAGCCTCTGACGTTCCAGCTTGCGCGACTGGATGCCTTTCCAGACATCGCCCCGTATCGTCATCGGCGCGGAGATCGTGCCGAACGACGATTCGGCGGCCGCATTCGCGCCGCCGCCCATGCTGATCTGATAAACGGGATTTCCGCCGAGCGTATAGACCATGAACGTGTCCGGCGCCGTGGCGACGCCATAGAAACCGTCCCTGAAAATCCACGCCGCGTTATGCGTGTCGAGCCAGGAGATCGTCGCGCCGATCTTTCCGTGATCCGCATGCAGATAGTTCATGATCATGAAGCTGCCCTCTGATAGCCGTTGCCCGGCACCTGCGTGACGAAGTGCGTCGTCCTGCCGGCAACGCCGATGCCGGCCGCAGATCGAAGCGGTATAGCTGCTCGGGTGTCCCCGTCTCCGCGGCGTACCAGTAGGTGTTGCGGTTGGAGAGCGGCGGCGTAACCCGGACGCCTGTCGCATCGGTCAGCGCCCATTGCGCGCGGTATCCCAGGTTCGCTTCCTCGACATAGGGCACATAGCCGTAATACGGCACCGTGAGGTACTTGTTGTCTTCGAGATGGATCAGATTGCCGTTCTAGATTGCCGTTCTGATACTTGAAGACGCCGTCAACGGGACGCAGCCGGCGGAATCGGTCCGACGTAGACGTAGCCGTCGTGTCCCACGCGCAGCGTCTTGTTCCAGTCGTGCGGATAGTGGAATCGCCCATCGTCGCCCATCACGAACTGCCGCGTATTGCCCGCACGACGCGTACTCGCGAAATCGCTCCAGTTGACGTAGACGTTGTCGCGTTCGTCCGCGTAGAGCATCGCGGACAGCGTGGCTTCGCCGCCGTACGCGCCGAGCGTCATCGGCCCGCGAAAATCGCGATGCTTGGCCTGAGCCCGGCCGCCTGGCTGAGTTCGTCGAGCGCGCCGCTATAGAAGTCGGCCTGCGTGAGATGGGGATTCTGTTTCGGCGCGTAGCCCAGCACTTTGCCGTCGCGGATCACCGGCGTCACGTAGGTCCGGTATGCGGGCTCCACCCACGCCGGATCTCGCCGGATCTCTCATCCCGAAGCGAGCCAGTTGAGGCTGCGCGCCCGCGGACCGCTCGGTTCCGTAGACGCTCCACCGATAGTCCGGATTGGGCACGAAGGCTTGCGCGACGCCACCTCTGACCAGCCAGTAACCCATGAACTGCGTCCAGTCGATGGTGCCCATCGCCGCGTATTCGCGATTCGCGGGTGCGACCGCATGTGGGCCCAGCGTAGCGTCGACATCGACGAAATTCGGCCCGGGCTTGATCGCATATAGACGAAGCCGTTGCCCGACCGGTACGCGAGTCGGTCGAGCGCGACCCTGGGATCGGCAAAGGTCGCGAGATAGCCCGTGCTGTCCAGCGTGGACTTGCTCTTGCCGACGTCGAAGTAGTACGTGTTCAGATTGACGTCCTTAAGCGACGTGCCGAGCAGATCAAAACCGCCTTTCAGGCGTAAAGCCTCGGGCGCCTTCGTCGATGGCCGGAACAGAAACGGCGGCTTGCCTGCCACGCGCGCGGTCTCCCGTTTCAGATCGTGCGGATAAGAGCCGGCTGGAAAGGCCTCCGCGCCGTCCACGCGCGCCGCGCCCTCTTCGGCCGGCACCACCGGAAAACTCATTCAGCGAATCGTGCGAATTCGACAAGGCGGCGAACGCCGCGCGCCCGACGGGCGTGTTTTCCGCAAACCACGTCGCCGCCGCGCGATCGATGCCGCCTTCACCGCGCAGCGACGACTGGTAGGCGCGCTGCACGGCGGCCGACATGTGATCGAAGTCCACGTAATGGAACGCGCCGTGTTCGGGCGCGTAGAGCTCGTAGTGATCGCGCGCGTAATCGTTACCCGGGTGGATCCTGCGGATCAGCATCGGATGACTGTGCGGACCTTCGCCGGAAGCCGTGTTCCGTGCCGCTCCGTGTGGCGTTAGATCGAGCGCCGCCATCAGATTGCGGGCGCCGGCGGTGGCGCTGTTGCCGTAGTAGCTGCCGCCGAAATGCGTGCGCAGATCGTCGATCAGCGCGTCGGCGCCGACGATATCGCTGCGTCCGCCGTGACGTGAAAAGTTGGCGAGATCGATCGTGCAGCCGTCGACGAACCTCAAGGCCGATCACGCCGAGCCGAAAGGCCGCATGCGCGCGCTCAGATTCGAACTGGCCCCCTTGAGGCCAAGCGAGATGGTGTACATCCAGATCGGCATGGAATCGAGCGGCATTCTGCAGGAGTGGGGACACGCGCTGCTCGTTCAGCGCGACGCCGGGGGAGAGCTATACACTCTTCGATCCCAACAACGGCGCGTTCCAGTACGGCAGCAGGACCGACATGCAGCGCTCGCTCGACGGCTATATGGACGCGGCATTTTCCAATACGCCTTGGCAGATTTCGCCGGTGCGCATGCAGCGCTACACGCGGCGCGCAAGGCGCTGAGGTGCTGGCATCGCGGCAAAGGATACGCGGGCGCCAATCCATCGGTGAGCGACTACGAATATCAGCTCTACGCCGACTCTGCGCTGCGCACGCTGCCGCTGTCGCCGGAATCGGTGCCGGTCGCGGAAGCGGGGTCGAGCGGCACGGCGCACAACGAAGCGCTTGCGGGCTATGCGCTGAACATGGTCAGACGCGGACATGCGCAAAGCTTTCGCGATGCGCTGGAAACGCTGAGCCCGACAGAAGCCGATCGCGCCCGTCGCCAGCAGAGCCTCGCCGCGCTGCGCGAATGGCACGACAGTCATCCCGCCGCGTCGTCGATCTAGTTCGAAAACGCAAGACTCCATGCATTTGCCCTGATACCGGTCAACATGGGAGCAGAAATCCTGATGGGCGGGCGTGCGCGGATCGGCTTGCGCATCGTCGCGCATCGCCTGGACGTCCGACATCAGCGATCGTCCCGGCGTGGTCGCTGCGCGGTCGATGCGGCGCATCAGTTCGTGGACAAGGCCATCGCAGGCGCCGGTCCGGATAGCCGCACCGCTCCCGGTAGTCATCCTGATCGAATCTGACGCAGTAGGTCGCGCGCGCCCGCAGCACGTCGCCGTCGCCGCGATAATCGCGAAAGATGTCCTTGCCCGCGCATCCGCCGCGCTCGACTCGCGAACGCGCCTGTGCGTCGTCCGCGTGGACGGTCGTGACTGGCCGTGCCGTTTCGACAGGATCTGGCGCCGGCATGACGTCGTCGTCAGACACCGGCGGCGCCACGGAATCGGCGTGCCGAAGTTGCGCGACAACGGGCAGCGGCGCTGGCTCGAGCTCCGATGCTTCCGATGACGCACCCTTAGGCTGCGCTCGAAGCGCGTCCTCGCGAAGCGGCGGCGGATCGAGCATCTGCGTGGCGTCCGGCTCGTCCGTGTCCGGAACCGCGATCGACTGTGTCGACGCCGCGCCCGTCACGCGTGAAACCCTCACGACTGCCTCCCTGACGATGACCGGCAAGCGGCACGCCCAAGTGCCGCATGCCGCTTCGCCACGCAACGCGTCCGCTACTCGTTGGGAACATTCTTACGGCGCATCGCGCCGTCCGAGTAGTGAATATTCAACGCGCATGCGCAAGGATTCATGATTCGAGCCGGGCGTGAAGCATGGCGCGCGGTTTCGCGGTCCTGAATCTCCTTCCAGATGTCGTCGCGCACGGCATACGAGGTCGAATAGTGCTCGAGCGGCTCGCTCGACATATAGCGGGAAACCGGATCGATCGTGTAACGGTGAATGGTTTTGCCGACCAGCGTCCGTATTTCCATCTGATTGGGACCGGTGGCCACGGCATACACGCCGTCCTTGAAAAGCCAGGCGGCACCGGTCCAGTCGAGCCATTCGATCGTCGCGGGAATACCGTGCCGTCCGGTTTTCAGATAGTCCGAGAACGTGCCGGTGAACGTGTCGTCCGGCACCTGGGTCACGAAGTGCGTCGTGCCCGGGCAGCAACGACTCCGGACGCCGGTCGAAGTCATAAAGCTCCTCCTGCGTGCCCGTTTCAGGCGCATAGTAATATAGTAATAAATACGTGTTGCGGTTCGAGCGTTTCGGGACGACCGCGTTGCCTTTCGAATCGGTCAGCGCCCAGGTCGACCGCAGTCCTTCGTCCACATACGAAACGAACGGCGTGTACGCGCTGATGGGCACCGTCAGCGCCTTGAAGTCCCTCGTTTCGGTTTCGTACAGCCGTCCATGCTGAAACTTGAATACCCCGACTTGAATACCCCGTTTCTGCCCTGCGCGTCATCCGGCACCGGGCCGACATAGAGATTGCCGTCGTGATCGACTCTGAGCACCTTGGTCCAGTCGCGCGGAAAGTGAAACCGTCCGTCCGATCCGTAGACGAACGCGCGAGTATTGGTCGGCAAACCGATATAGCTTCGGCTCGCATAGTCGACATACACGCGGTTATTCGCGTCCGCATACAGGATCGACTTCGTCCTGCCGGTTCCGTTGTAGGCGTTCAGGGTCATCGGACCGTGGAAGTCCTCGTTTGCGTCCTGCTTGAGGGCCGCGTGCAGGCCCGCGGTCGCGTCGCTATAAAAGTCCGCCTGCGTCACGTTGGGATCCTGCTTCGGCGCGAAGCCGATCGGCCGGCCATTGCGCTCGACCGGCACGGCATAGGGGCGATACGCCGGCTCGGTCCAAACCGTACTGTTCATCGGAAAGCGCGCCAGTTGCGGCTGCGCGCCGTCCGTTCGTTCCTCGCCGAAGACGTCCCAGCGATAGTCCGGATTGAGCTTGAACCGCTGGGCCTGACCGCCTTTGACCTTCCACGATCCGATTACCTGAGTCGAATCGATCGCGCCCGGCGCGACGAACTCGCCGTTCTCGGGCGCGATCGCATGCGTGCCGAGCGTCGCGTCGACGTCGATCAGGTTGCGCGCTGACTCGATCGCATACACGTAGCCGTCGCGCGCCTTGCTCAACAGCCGCTCGATCGCGATGCCCGGACGCCTGAACATGCCGAGATAGCCGGCGCTGTCGACATCCGCATCGTGCGAGGCGACATCGAAGTCGTGCGTGACCAGATTGACGTCTTTCAACGCCGTGGACAGCGCGTGTAATCCGCCTTCTCGTCGCAATTCGTCCGGACTGGTGGTCGACGGGCGAAACAGGAAGATGGGATCGCCTGCGAGCATGTTCGCCGATACGTCTCGCCGGGTCTCGTCGTGCGGATAGTCGCCTTCGGGAATCGAACGCGCGCCGCAGCGCCTGCATCGTCTTGTCGAAGTCGCCATAGCGGAATGCGCCGAATTCGGACGCCAGAACTTCGTATTCGTCGCGCAGCGGGTCGCTCTGCGTGTTCGTCCTGCGCACGAGCAAGGGATAGCTCGAACGCGTGGCGGCACCCGGTTCGCTCGATGCCGATGGCTGAGGCTCGGCGGTGCCGACGAGATCGATCGCGACCATCGTGTTCGGGAAGCCTTCTGTCGCGCTGTCGCCGAAGTAGCGATGCCGGTCGTCGCGTTGCGCGAAGATGGCAATCGGCGCGCCGCGGCGCGATCGCGCGGAGCGGAGCGAACGTGGTGAGCGCGGCAAGCATCGTCATGCGTCGTCGCGCGAGGACGCTGGCTCGCGCCGCCGTTCGAGCGGCGGTTCCTACGATCGTCCGCGTTCGCGTCCGCAGCCGGTCGACGAATTCTTCCTGAAGCCCTACGAGCCGTCGCCGTCGGCGGTGAAGCGCCAGGAAGAGCAGGCGGAGCCGAAGCGCAAGAGCGCCTCGAAGCAGCCGCTCGCGGCCTTGCTCGGCGGGCTCGGCATGCCGCGGCGCAATTCCTGATCGCTCGCATCGTTCAAACGAAAACGGCAGCTTTCCAAAGCTGCCGTTTTTTATGCGATGCCGATGCGCTGTGCCCATTTCGCCGTCGCGTCGGCGTAGAAGGCATCGAGCCATTCGGTTTCCGTCACGTCGATGCCCAGATGCCGCGCCGCGCGCACGAGCGCATCGAGCGGCGCGGCGCCCGTCTGTTTAGAAAGCTTTTCGCCGTCGGCGTTGACGAGCACGGGAACATGCAGATAAGCGGGCGTTGGCACGCCCAAACAGCGCTGCAGATAGATCTGACGCGCGGTCGAATCGAGCAGGTCCGCGCCGCGCACGACATGCGTGATGCCCGAGTCGGCATCGTCGTCGTCGACGACGGCCAGTTGATACGCCCACAAGCCGTCAGCGCGCAGCAGCGCGAAATCAGCGCGAAATCGCCGACTTCAGTGGCCAGATCCTGGCTCTGCGCGCCTTGCCAGCGATCCATGAACGACACACGCGCCGCGTCGCCGTCCGGCACCTGGCGCGGGCTTGCCGCCGAGCCCGCGCGGCAGGTGCCGGGATACGCGAGCATCGCATGCCGCGCATGCGCATGAAGTAGCGAATCCGCCATTTCGCGCCGCGTGCAGCCGCACGGATAAACAAGACCAAGCCGTCGGCGATCAGCCGGTCGAACGCGCGCCGGTACGTGTCGCCGCGCGCGCTCTGCCAGACGGGCGGCTCGTCCGAATGCATGCCGAAATGCGCGAGCGTCGCGAGGATTTCGTCGGCGGCGCCGGGCACGGTGCGCGGCGCATCGACATCCTCGATGCGCACGATCCAGTGTCCGCCGTGCGCGCGCATCGAGATAGCTAGCGAGTGCGCTCACCGCGAGCCCGCATGGAGTGGTCCGGTCGGCGAGGGCGCGAAGCGGCCGCGGTAGGTCATCGGGGATTGTGGGGTCTTGGCCTCAGGCCGCGCGCTCGGCCAAGGCGTCGGGATGACAAGCGGGGCAAGTTTCGCCCGGCTTGATAGTAAGGCGATTGCTGATCGTCGACGCTCACGACCGCGCGGCAGCCGAAGCACTGCGCCGTCGCGGTCGGCTGGAGATTCGGATCGAGCGCCGTGCGGTAATCGAACACGAAGCATTCGCCGTGATAATGCGCGCCGCCGACTTCCTCGAAATATTTGAGGATGCCGCCTTCAAGCTGATAGACGTGATCGATGCCCACGTCCTTCATGTGGATCGCGGCCTTTTCGCAGCAGATGCCGCCCGTGCAGAACGACACCACGGTCTTGCCTTCCAGATCGGCGCGATGCTTTTCGATGACTTCCGGAAACTCGCTGAATTTCGTGATGCGGTAATCGAGCGCGTTGTCGAAGGTGCCGACATCGACCTCGAACCCGTTGCACGTATCGAGCATGACGACCGGACGGCCCGCGTCGTCGTGGCCGCGATCGAGCCAGGTCTTGAGCGTCGGGGCGTCGACGAAAGGCGCGCGGCCGAGTTCGGGCCGGATCACGGGCTTTTCATCGTGATGATTTCGCGCTTGCGCTTGACCAGCATGCGGCGGAACGGCTGCTTGGCCGACAGGCTTTCCTTGAACTGCAGATTGGCGAAGCGGCCGCCGAACAGCGCGTCGGTGCGGATGTAGTCGAGAACTCGCGCACCTGCGCAATCGGTCCGGCGATGAACAGGTTGATGCCTTTCGGCGCCAGCAGAATCGTGCCCTTGAGGCTGAGCGCGTTGCAGCGTTCGGTGACGAGCGGCCGCCATGCGGGGCCGTCCTCGATGGTGACGAATTGATAGGCGGAAAGGTTCAGGATGTGCTCATGATCGAATAACGAAAAACGGCGCGGCGCGCGCGCAATGCGAGAGAGAAGCGCGAAGGCAAAATACGTACAAAACACATATTATTCTGCAAACGGCGCGCGTCTTGGTCCAATTTGCCCGATGCGCCGCCGCTGCCGCGCAGGCCCTTGCGCAGGCGCAATGTCGATAGCTTTCAAAGCTTTATCCGTTCGGCCAATGCGGCCGTGCCGGGCAAGTTCGCGTCGGGCCGCATGTACAATACCGCCATGTCAGATTCCCGCTTCGTTCATCTCCGCGTCCACTCTGAATTCTCGATCGCCGACAGCATCGTGCGGCTGGACGACATCGTCAAAGCTGCCGCGAAAGACGGTCAGGGCGCGCTCGCGCTGACCGATCTCGGCAACGCCTTCGGACTCGTGCGCTTCTATAAGGAAGCGCGTGGCGCGGGGGTCAAGCCCATCGCCGGCTGCGATGTCTGGATCACTAATCCCGCCGATCGCGACAAGCCGTCGCGCCTCTTGCTGCTGGTGCGCGACAAGCAGGGCTATCTCAACCTGTGCGAGTTGCTGAGTCGCGCGTGGCTGACCAATCAATATCGTGGCCGCGCCGAAGTGCTGGTCGAATGGCTCGAAACGGGGCTCTCGCAAGGCCTGCTGGCGCTGTCGGGCGCGCAGACCGGAGATATCGGCATGGCATTCGCGGCGGGCAATGCCGCAAGCGCCGAACGCCATGCGAAGCGCTGGGCCGCGCTCTTCCCGAACGCGTTCTACATCGAGTTGCAGCGTGCGGGTCAGCCCGGCGAACAGGCTTACATGCAGGAAGCCGTCAAGCTTGCCGCGAAGCTCGGGCTGCCGGTGGTGGCCACGCATCCGCTGCAGTTCATGACGCCCGACGACTACACCGCGCACGAAGCACGCGTGTGCATTTCCGAAGGCGACATCCTCGCGAATCCGCGCCGGCAGAAGCGCTTCACGAACGACCAGTTCTTCCGCACGCAGGATGAGATGTGCGCGCTCTTCGCGGATATCCCGTCGGCGCTCGCCAATACGGTCGAGATCGCGAAGCGCTGCAATCTGACGCTCGAACTCGGCAAGCCGAAGCTGCCGCTGTTTCCGACGCCCAACGGTCTGTCGCTCGACGATTACCTCGTGCAACTGTCGAAGGAAGGTCTCGAAGTCCGCCTGCAGCAGCTCTATCCGAACGAAGCCGAACGCGACGCGCAGCGCGACACCTATTACGACGCGCGTCTCGATTTCGAGTGCAGCACCATCATCAAGATGGGCTTTCCGGGCTACTTCCTGATCGTCGCCGACTTCATCATGTGGGCGAAGAACAACGGCGTGCCGGTCGGTCCGGGCCGCGGCTCGGGAGCGGGCTCGCTGGTCGCCTACGCGCTCGGCATCACCGATCTCGATCCGCTGCGCTACAACCTGCTGTTCGAGCGCTTCTTGAATCCGGAACGCGTGTCGATGCCCGACTTCGACATCGACTTCTGTCAGGAAGGGCGCGACCGCGTCATCCAGTACGTGAAGGGCAAGTACGGCGCGGACGCCGTGTCGCAGATTGCCACCTTCGGCACCATGGCCGCGAAGGCTGCGGTGCGCGACATCGGCCGCGTGCTCGATCTCGGCTACATGTTCACCGACGGCGTCGCCAAGCTGATTCCGTTCAAGCCGGGCAAGCACGTCACCATCGCGGACGCGATGAAGGAAGAGCCGACGCTGCAGGAACGCTTCGACGCCGAAGACGAAGTGCATCAGCTGCTCGAACTCGCGCAGCGCGTGGAAGGGCTGACGCGCAACGTCGGCATGCATGCGGGCGGCGTGCTGATCGCGCCGGGCAAGCTCACGGACTTCTGCCCGCTCTATACGCAGGGTGAGGACGGCGGCGTCGTCAGCCAGTACGACAAGGACGACGTCGAAGCCGTCGGCCTCGTCAAGTTCGACTTTCTGGGGCTGACCACGCTCACCATTCTCGACTGGGCCGAGCGCTATATCCGCCGTCTCGATCCGTCGAAGCAGGACTGGAACCTCGCGCAGGTGCCGCTCAACGATCCGACATCGTTCCAGATTCTCAAGAAGGCGAACACCGTCGCCGTGTTCCAGCTGGAAAGCCGCGGCATGCAGGGCATGCTGAAGGACGCGCAGCCGGACCGCTTCGAGGACATCATCGCGCTGGTGGCGTTGTACCGTCCCGGCCCGATGGATCTGATTCTGTCGTTCTGCGCGCGCAAGCACGGGCGCGAGATCGTCGAATATCCGGATCCGCGCGTCGAGCCTGTCCTGAAAGAGACCTACGGTATCATGGTCTACCAGGAGCAGGTGATGCAGATGGCGCAGATCATCGGCGGCTACTCGCTCGGCGGCGCCGACCTGTTGCGCCGCGCGATGGGCAAGAAGAAGCCCGAGGAAATGGCCAAGCATCGCGAGATCTTCGCGGAAGGCGCGGCCAAGAACGGCCTCACGCGCGCGAAGTCCGACGAAATCTTCGACCTGATGGAGAAGTTCGCGGGCTACGGCTTTAACAAGTCGCACGCGGCAGCCTACGCGCTGCTCGCTTACTACACGGCGTGGCTGAAGACGCATCATCCGGCGGAATTCATGGCGGCCAACATGTCGCTCGCCATGGACGACACCGACAAGGTCAAGATCCTGTTCGAAGACTGCGCGACCAACGGCATGCGCGTGCTGCCGCCGGACATCAACCAGTCGGCGTATCGTTTCGAGCCGGTCGCGGAAGCGGACGGTTCGCGCTCGAAGACCATTCGCTATGGTCTGGGCGCGGTGAAGGGCAGCGGCCAGAACGCGATCGAAGAGATCCTGCGCGCGCGAGAGAACGGCAAGTTCGTCGACATCTTCGACTTCTGCGAGCGTATCGACCGGCGCGTGGTGAATCGCCGCACGGTGGAAGCGCTGATCCGCTCGGGCGCGTTCGACACGCTGCACGCCAATCGCGCGCAACTGCTCGCTTCGGTTCCGCTCGCGATGGAAGCCGCCGATCAGGCCGCCGCCAACGCGATGCAAGCCGGCCTCTTCGACATGGGCGACGCGCCGCTCGCGAAACACGAACTCGTCGACGAACCCAAGTGGTCCGACAAGCGCCGTTTGCAGGAAGAGAAGACCGCGCTCGGTTTCTATCTGTCCGGGCATCTCTTCGATGCCTACAAGGGCGAAGTGCGCCGCTTCGTGCGCCAGAAGATCGGCGAGCTGAAGGAAGGCCGCGACAAGCTCGTCGCGGGCGTCATTTCCGCGATGCGCACGCAGATGACCCAGCGCGGCAAGATGTTGATCGCCAATCTCGACGACGGCAGCGGCCAGTGCGAAGTCACCGTCTTCAACGAGCAGTTCGAAGCCAACAAGGCGCTTTTCAAGGAAGACGAACTGCTCGTCGTGCAAGGCATGGCGCGCAACGACGCGTTCACGGGCGGCATCCGTTTCACCGTCGATACCGCGATGGACCTGGAGCGCGCGCGCAGCCGCTACGCGCAGTCGGTGAAGGTCGAGATGAACGGCAACGCTGATTCCGTGCGCCTGCGCCGCGTGCTCGAGGCGCATGCGGCGCAGGCGCCGGCCGCGGCGCCCGCGCGCG
>JAQFVI010000352.1 GCA_029439495.1 Caballeronia sp. BR6202001590007 | reverse complement strand
GTCGCGTCTATTACCCGCAAACGTTTTGCGGTCACTTTGAAAGTCCGCGCAAGCTTGCGCGAGACTCGCCTTTGCACCCGCCCGGCGTGCAAAAAGAAAGATCTCTTTCCCTAAAGTTTTGCTCGTCAGTGCCGACAGCGTATAGGCATACATTCTCTAAAACCTCGAATTAAGGCCATTTTCCACCTCTAAATGGCGAAGTTATTTCTTCGGGGAATAGCTAGGATGTGTCGTGCCCGGTACCCCTTTATGCCGGGTCCACACCTACCTCTCAACTCTCTCGTTTCAAGGATTCAAAATGAAAAACATTTGTTCGCGATGAGCGTGGCGTCAGCGCCATGGAATACGCCGTTCTCGCCGGCATCGTCGTGATCGCGCTGGGCGGCATGGCTGCAACGTTCAAGACCAGCATCGGCACGATGTTCAGCACGCTCTTCACGAACGTGACGAACTCGCAGAACAAGGCCGGCAACTAAAGAAGCCGGTCCGGGAGATTCGGGCAAAAGCGTCGTCCAAATCTCGCCCCTCATTCGTTTTTGTCGAACCCGCCATCGTGTCGATCCTCTCTCTCATTATCCGCCTCGTCGTGCTCTGCGTGCTGCTGTGGCTCGCGGTCATCGACGTTCGTTCGCGGCGTCTGCCGACGAAGATCGTTCTCTCGATCGGCGCATTGTTTTTTGCCGACGCGTTCCTGATCGGACTCACGGTGCAGGATGTCCTCGTGCATCTGCTGCTCGCGTTTGGTGTGTTCCTGTTCTGCGCCGTGTTGTACGCGGCGAAGATGCTCGGCGGCGATGCGAAACTCCCGGCCGTCATCTTTCTGTGGGCTGGTCTCAGCTTGTCGCTGCCCGCGCTCACGCTTATTTCGTTGATCGGGACCGTGGTGTCCCTGATCAGTCTGGCCACGCGCAAGATGGACCCGGCCGCTCACGCTCATCCCGTGCGCGCGCTCGCGATGTTCTCCGGCGCGCGCGACGTGCCTTATGGCGTGGCGCTGGCGCTGGCGCTGGGTGGCGGTGCCGTCATCGTGCTGCCCGCGCTCGTGCCCATGCTTTCGACGTGATAGGACAGCGTCCCCATGTTCAACATCATCAAGATCGCGGTGCTGCTGGTCGGCGCCATCCTCATCGCGCTGATCGTGCGGGTCGTCGTCGCCAGCGCGACGCGTCCGTCGCAACCCGCCGCCGTCAATACGCAGAAGGTGCAGGTCAGCGCGGCCGATCTGCCGCAAGGGCTGCTGCGCGAGGAAAACCTCGGCTGGAAGTAGATTCCGATCACCGACGTTCCGCCCAACGCAACCGTTTCCGGCGCGCCGAACGCGCCTGTTCTGAAGGGCACGCTGTTGCGCCATCCGGTCGCGAGCGGCGCCGTGCTGGTCGCCGACGACGTGATTCTGCCGAGCGCGCCGGGCTTTCTCGCCGCGACGCTCAAGCCCGACATGCGCGCCGTGTTGGTCGCCGTGGACGATGTGTCCGGCAACGCCGGTTTGATTCAGCCGGGCGACTACGTGGATCTGATGCTCACGCAGCAGATGGACCGCCGCACCGATTCGCCGGACCTCGCCGTGTCGGGCGAAACCGTGGTCGAGCATGTGCGTGTGCTCGTGGTCGGCTCCGAAATCAGCCGCCCGAAAGTCAACACCGGCGACGCCTCCGAAGCGATGAGCCGCGCCCGCACCGTCACTCTCGAAGTGACGCCGCGCATGGGCGAAGTCGTCGCCGTGGCCGCGTGCCTCGGCACGCTGTCGCTCACGCTGCGCAGTTTCGCGACCGCGTCGCGCGACATGGTCGCCTCCGCTGCCGGAACGGCGTCTCCGGTCGATCGCACACCGATCTGGGCCGGCTAATCTCGCGCGCTGTGCGCGCGCTGCCGCGCTCGAAGCAGGCGCCGGTCGCCGGCACGTCCGCCGCGCCCGCGCCGCGCAGCGTAATGATCTATCGCGGCTCGGAGAAGGGCACCGACGGTACGAACGCGCTCGCTCAGGCAGACGGCGTGCCGCCGCGGCCACACCGCGCTGAGACGGCCATGTCGACGCCGACTTATCTCGCCAGGAAAGCATTCATGAAAACGCAGTTCAGCCCGAGCCGCTTCGACGCCCCGCGCGTCGCGCTCGTCGTCGCATGCGCTATGTGGTTCGCGAGTGTGCCCGCGTTCGCCGCGCAGCCCGTGATTCTGCCGATCCCGACGCTTCCGCCGCTGCCGGCGATGGATTCCGCGCTGGCCATGCAGCTCGCGCAGATGCAGATGCGCATGCCGTCGGCCGCCGCCACGGATCGCCGCGTGCCGCCGAACGTCGTCGCGCAGCCCGCGAATGCGTCGACGCCGCTCACGCTCGACGCGGGCAAGGGCGTGATGCTGCAACTGAACGAAGACGCCGTGTCGGTGTTCATCGCCGATCCGGCGGTCGCGGACGTGCAGGTGCCGTCGCCCAAGGCGGTGTTCGTGTTCGGCAAGAAGAGCGGTTCCACCACGCTGTACGTGCTCGGCGCGAACAACCGCACCCTCGTGCAGCGCACCGTGACGGTCACGCGCGACATGGTCGCGCTGCAGAACATGCTCAACGCCCGCTTCCCGGGCAAGAACGTGGTGGCGACGACCGGTTCGGGCTCGCTCGAGATCAGCGGCCAGTTGCACGATGCGCGCGACGCCGATGCGGTCGTGCAGGCGGTTCGGCCGTTCCTGATGGACAAGGAAGTGCTGCTCAACCGCATGACCGTCGATTGGCCGCTGCAGGTGCAGTTGCGCGTGCGCATCACCGAAGTGGACCGCAACGTCACGCAGCAGCTCGGCATCAACTGGCAGGCGATGGGCAACGCGGTCGACAACTTCTATAGCGGCGTGTTCAGCGGCCGTCAGATCTACAACCTGAGTCAGCCGATCACGAGCGGCGGCACCAGCTATCCGGTGAATTTGCCGACCAACAACGCGTTCTCGCTGTTCGGCGGCTATCGCACCAACAACGTCGATATCCGCGCACTCGTCGATGCGCTCAACCAGGAAGGCCTGCTCACGGTGCTCGCCGAGCCGAATCTCGTCGCGCTCTCGGGCCAGACGGCGAGCCTCCTCGCGGGCGGCGAGTTTCCGATTCCGATATAGCAGACCAACGGCGCGATTTCGGTCGAGTTCAAGCAGTTCGGCGTCAAGCTCGGCTTCACGCCGACCGTGCTCGACGAGCATCGCATCAGCCTGAAGGTGCGTCCGGAAGTCAGCCAGATCGACACCACGGCGAGCGTGACGACCAACGGCGTCACGGTGCCGGGCCTGTCAGTGCGTCGCGCGGATACGACCGTCGAACTCGGCAGCGGCCAGAGCTTCGCGATCGGCAGACTGTTGCAGAGCAATACAAGCGACGTCATTTCGCAAGTCCCGGGCGTCGGTTCGATTCCGATTCTCGGCAAGTTGTTCTCGTCGTCGAACTATCAGAACAACAAGACCGAACTCGTGATCATGGTCACGCCTTACATCGTCGAGCCGACCGATCCCGCGAAGCTGAGCTCGCCGCTCGATTCGCTGATCTCGCCAAGCAGCGACGTCGAATACAGCTTCCAGCGCGGCACCGGCAACGAGCCGCCGCCAGCCGGTCAGCCGCGCCTGTCGGGCGCCGCCGGTTACGTCTATTGAGATCGAGCGTCACGTCATGAACACCATCCGCTTTCTCGCGATCTTCACCGCCTGCGCGTTTGCCGTCGCGGTGACCGGCTGCTTCAAGTCGCCGCGCAACATGCCCAACGAAACCGTGATCGGCTTCGACGGCAGGAACATCGTTCCGCCGGATTGCGACGCGCTGTCGCGTCCGTTGCTCCTGACCGATGCCGGTTGTGCCGCCCGTCGATGCAATGGGGCTGCGCGACCTACACGAACCTCGCCGCGCAGATCGCGAACCCGGAAGACATCGTGTATCCGCAGACGCTCTGACCGGCCGATGCAGCGGTTGCCGCGAGCGCGGTGAATCGCTACAAGAACGGCCGGGTGATTCCGCTCGATACGACGTCGTCGCGCAATTCGAAGTGACGCGTCCATTCGAAAGATAGAGCCATGAGCACAAACCTCAGTTTCCTCAAGCCCAAGAACAGCGTGCGCGTCGCGGATTTCGTCGCGTTCGTGTCGGATCGCAGACCGAGCAGGTCCTCAAGAGCTTCGTGCTCAAACAGGCGATGCCGCATGCGCACATCGCTGTCGGCAACGTCGACGACGCGATCGCGCATCTGTCGAAGATCGACCGCTCGCCGCTGTTCCTGCTGGTCGATCTGCAGGATTCGGTGATGACGCTGTCCGACCTGAGCCGTCTCGCGGAAGTGCGCGAGCCGTCGGTGCAGGTGGTCGCGCTCGGCGAACGCAACGACGTCGGCCTCTTTCGCAGCCTGCTCAAGCTCGGCGTGCGCGATTACCTCGTCAAGCCGCTGACCGTCGAACTGCTCAAGCGCACGATCAACGTCTCCGAAGGCAAGATCAATCAGGTGACGCTGTCGCGCGCCGGCAAAACGATTGCGTTCGCGGGCACGCGCGGCGGCGTCGGCGTGACCACGATCGCGCTGAACCTCGCGCGCCACCTCGCCGAAGACACGCATCGCCGCGTGGCTTACGTCGACCTGAATCTGTGCGGCGGCGCGGCCAACAGCATGCTCGGGCATCCAAAGCAACAACGGTCTCTACGACGTGCTGCAAAACGTCAACCGTCTCGACCCGCAATATGTCGAACGCACGCTCGTCGCGAAGAGCACGCGCCTTTTCGTGCTGTCCGCCGAACTCGATTACGACGTCGCCGCGAGTTCGAGCCGGGCGCGCTCAAGCGCGTGATCAAACCGCTGTGCGACAGCTTCCACTACGTGATCGTCGACGTCGCCGATCCCGGCAACGCGCTCGCCAAGGAAGCGCTCGATCACGCATCGCGCGCCTATCTGGTCGCCGACCGCTCGGTGCATTCGACGCGCGAAACGATTCGCCTGCTGCGTTTCATCGAAGACCGCGACAACAATCCGCCCACTTCGCTGGTCCTGAACAATCCGAACGCGGTCGTCGCGGGCAAGATTGCGCCCGACGATCTGGTATCGGCGGTCGGCCGCTCCGCGTTGCATGAAGTGCAATTCGAGCCGAAAGCGCTCGCGACCGCCGAGAACCTCGGCGAAGCGCCTGCCGAAAAGGCACCGAACGGCTTCAATCAGGCGATCGCCCGCATCGTCGGCGACCTGACCGGACAGACGGCGGTCTCCGAGCGTTCGTTTCTCCGTAAGTTCAAGCTCGAGAGAAAGTGATGTTTGGCCAGAAGCAGGTCGCAAAGCAACCCTCGTTTGCCGACCCGCCCGTGCCGCCCGCGCCGGCGGCGCAGCCGACGCTCGCGCCGACCGCGCCCGTGCGTCAGGCGCAAGCCGACAACAACAACACGCTGGTTCGCTCCGATCTGTTCCGCGTCGTGCGCAACGGCGTGTTCGCCTCGATAAACGCATCGGCGGCAGTCGGCAAGACGCGCGAGCAGATGAAGCCCGCGGTCGAACAACTCGTGCAGGAAGTGACGGAGCGCGAGCGCCTGGAACATCACGCTGGCCGAGCAAGGGCAGATCGTCGGCGAACTGCTGAACGACATGTTCGGCCTCGGTCCGATCGAGCCGCTGCTCGCCGATGAAACCATCACCGACGTGCTGGTGAAAGGCCCCGACCAGGTGTACGTGAAACGCCACGGCCGCCTCGAACTGACCAACTGTAAGTTCCGCGACAATNCAACGTCGTGCTGCCGCCGCTCTCGATCCACGGTGCGTCGATCTCCATTCGTAAGTTCTCCAAGCGCAACATCACGCTGCATCGCATGTCGCAGCAGGGCAACCTGTCGCCCGCGATGGCGACCGCGCTCAAGCTCGCCAGCACCTGCCGGCTGAACATCATCGTGTCGAGCGGTACGGGCTCGGGCAAGACGACGCTGCTCAATACGCTGTCGCATTCGATCGGCCTCGGCGAACGCACCGTGACGATCGAAGATGCCGCCGAACTGCAGCTCGTGGCAGCCGCACGTCGTCAGTCTCGAAACGCGCCCGGAGAACGCCGAATGGTTCGGCGCGGTGACGCAGCGCAATCTCGTGCGCAACGCGCTGCGGATGTGTCCGGACCGCATCATCCTCGGCGAAACACGCGGACCCGAAGCCTTCGACGTGTTGCAGGCGATGAACACGGGCCACGACGGCTCGATGACGACCATCCACGCGAACACGCCACGCGACGGCATCACCCGTCTCGAATCGATGGTGACGATGGCCAACGGCAACCTGCCGCTTCTGTCGATCCGTCGGCAGATGGCGAGCGCGGTGCACATGATCGTGCAGATCGAACGGATGCGCGACGGCATGCGCCGCATCACGGAGCTGGTCGGCATGGAAGGCGACGTGATCATCACGCAGGATCTGTTCGCCTTCAAATACGACGTGACCGCCTACAGCGAGGAAGTGAAGGGCGTATTCGAAACGGCTGCGGTGCGTCCGGCGTTCTCGGCGCCCGCCGCCTATTACGGACTCGAATCGGCGCTGCTGGAGGCGATGGCGCCATGAACATCGTCAACCTGGTCACGGCCGGCGCGTTCGTTTGCATGATCCTCGCGGGGATCATGCTGATCGTCGTGCAGGATATGCGCAACAATCAGCTGCATGCGCGCATCCGCACGCGCATGCAGACTTCGTTCGCGGCGCAGCCGGTGCGTCAGGTCGAAGGCGGCCTGCGCGATGCCGATATCTTCAAGGTCGCGAAGAACGAAAACTTCTTCACGCGCTGGTTCGGCCCGAAGATCGCGCGCCTGAAGACGGTTGCGTCCGAGCATGGGGTCAAGATCGTGATCGGCGCGGGCATCGCGGGCGAGATCGTCGCGCTGCTGATGGTGCATTTCATGCCGCTGCCGGATTTCGCGACGCCCTTGCTGATCATCGGCCTGCCGATCTTCACGCTGACGCAGGCGTACCGCTTCCTCGTCGAGCGCTTTCGCAAGCGCTTTCTCGACGGCTTTCCCGATGTCATCGATCTGATCGTGCGCGCGGTGCGCGTGGGCGTGCCGGTGACGCAGGTCATCAGCACGGCCGCGGACGAGTGCCCGGAACCGCTGCGCACCAAATTCAAGCTGATGGGCGATTCGCTGCAGGTTGGCCTCGACCTGGACGAAGTGCTGAACGTTGCGGTCAGGCGCATCGAGATCGCGGACTTCTCGTTCTTCTGCGTCTGTTTGCTGTTGCAGCGCGAGACCGGCGACCAGCTTGGCGAAACGCTCGAAAACCTCGCGGGCATCGTGCGCACGTGCCGTGAAATCCGCCTCAAGACAAAGGCGCTGACGGGCGAAGCGCGCATCACGACCAAGATTCTCGCGGCCATTCCGGTCGTCGTGATGTTGGCGATGTATGCGACGAACTACGACTATCTGATGATCCTGTTCAACACGGAGCCGGGCCACAAGCTGCTGACCTTCGGCGCGATTTCGATCGCCATCGGCATGATCACCATCACGAAGATGTCGAAACTGGATACCTCGCGATGACACCCGAAACCATCGAGACGCTCGTCAATCTGCTGATGCTGCTCTCGGGCCTCGCGATCTGGTGGATGACCAAGCACGGCGGACTGCGCGGACGCATCGCGGAACGCGCGCGCCAGGCGGCGAACACGTATCGCAACGATCGCGCGAACAGCGCGGACGACGAAGAGAAAGCGGGCTTCGGCAAGCGCGTGATGCGCTGCCTGTCGCGCATCGGCGACAAGATTCCGCTGTTCGAAGTGGCTTACCGCATGAAGCTGCAAAAGGAAATGTTGCGTAGCGGCTACCGCAGCAACATGGCGGTGTCGATCCTGCTCGCCGTGAAGTTTGGCGTCGGCTTCGTCTGCGCGGCGCTGACGGTGATGCTCGGCTCCAATCTGCCGATGATCGGCGAATATCCGGCGGCGCGTGGCATCGCGATGCTGATGACCTTTATCGTCGGCATGATCCTGCCGGAATACGTGGTCGCCTTCATGGCGTCGCGCCGCCGCAAGGCGATGGCGGGCTGCCTGCCCGACGCGCTCGACCTGCTCGTCATCTGCACAAACGCGGGCAATTCGCTCGGCGTGAGCATTCGCCGCGTGGCCGACGAAATGAAATCGATCTGCCCGCCGCTTGCCGACGAATTCTCGCTGACCGCCGACGAACTGAAGCTGTCCGGCGACAGCCTGCGCGCGCTCAATGCGCTCGCCGAACGTATCGATCTGCCGTCCATTCGCGCGTTGATTTCCACGCTCACGCAATCGATGCGCTACGGCACGCCGATCACCCACGCCTTACGTACCTTGTCGCGCACCGAGCGGCTCGCGCACATCGTTTCGCTCGAAGAGAAAGCCGCCAAGCTCGCGCCGAAGATGGTCGTGCCGATGATGCTGTTCATCCTTCCCGCGATCGTCGCCATTTCTGCCGGCTCGGCCGTCATCCAACTTCTTGCGTTCATCGCGCAGCAATCAAAACGAACACTACCCACATTCTTCGCCGTCTCGCGCTGTCGCTCGGCGCCGTATCGATCGTGATGGCCACCGGCGCGTGCACGACCACGACGACGACCCATGCGCTGTCGGACGTGCGTCCGGCCTCGCGCAACGCTACGCCGAGCGCGATGAGCGAACTGCGCATCGCGGATACGGCGCTCGAAAGCCGGCAACCTGGAACTCGCGACCTCGCTGTACGAGAAGCTCCTGCAAGCCGATCCGAAGTCGGTGGCCGCGATGACCGACCGGCCTCGGCAACACGCTGTACTCGGTCGGCGATTACACGCGCGCGGACATTTACTACCAGCGCGCATCGAAGATCGACGCGACGGCGGCGATGCCGCTCATCGGCAGCGCGCGTGGCGATCCACCAGCGCCGTTTCGACGACGCCATCGCCACCTACAAACGCGTGCTGGCGATGTCGCCGAACGATCCGCTGGCTTCGGCCGGACTCGGCGCGGCGCTCGACATGCAGGGCGATCACGCGGCGGCGCAAAGCATGATGCGCGCGGCATTGCAGGCCAATCCCGGCGATCCGATGCTGAGCGTGAATCTCGGCCTGTCGCTGGTGCTCGCCGGCAATCCGCGCGAAGGCGCGAACGTGCTGCTCGACGTCACGCGTTTCCCGGCCGCGCCTCCGCAGGCGCGCCAGAATCTGGCGCTCGCCTACGGCCTGCTCGGCAACGACGAAGCGGCCGCGCAGATCCTGTCGCGCGATCTGCCGAAGGCGTCGGTGCAAGACAACCTGCGCTATTATGCGATTCAGCGCGCGGCTCGGTCTCGACAAGCGCGCGGATCTCGAGCCGTCGAAGATGGCGGCGGGCACGGCAACCGCGAGCGCGCGACGAAACGCCCGGTCGTCCGGCTTCCCTTCGCGTTCGCCCGCCGGCTCGCGCGCGACGAGCGCAGCGTGTCCGCGATCGAGTTCGCGATCGTCGGGCCGGTGGTGATCCTGCTCATGCTCGGCACGGTGGAGATCGCGCTGGACATGTTCGTGGATGCCTCCGTGCAGCTCGCCGCGCAGCAGGCGTCGCGCGTCGGTCTCACGACCGTGGCGCCGTCGAGCGGCACCCGCGACGATCAGGCCAGGGCGATCGTGCGCGCGTATCTCTCGCGGTGGGAAAAGATCGGCGGCACCGTCACGATTTCGACCTACAACTACGGCACCTACGGCAACGTCAGCAGCGGCACGTATCAGTCGGGCATGGACAACTTCGGCGATGTCGTGTCGTACAACGTCGCCGTGACCATCTCGGGCTTTTCGGGTATTCCGAAGTGGTTCGGCATCAAGTTGCTGACGTTCTCACGCAACTATCTCGTGCAAAACGAAAAATGATGCGCACGCAAACTTCTTCCTCACGCAAGGCGCCGCGTCCGGGCGCGCGCTTGCCTGCGCGCCTCCTTGGGCGCGTCTGGCGCTCGCAACGTGGCGCCGCCGCGTTGGAGTTCGTGCTGATCGTGCCGTTGATGCTGTTGGTCCTGCTCGGCTTCACCGAGCTCTACCTCTACATGCGCACCCTGAGCAACATGGAGCGCGTGGCGTTCACGCTCGCGGATTCGATCGGCCAGATGCAGCAGGTCATCACAGCAACGCGACCACCAACAACAATCTCGGCTCGCTGTGGGCGGCAGCGGGCATGCTCGCGGCGCCCAGCGCGTTCACGACGCGCGGCGGCGTGGTGATCACGTCGATCTGCGATGCGAGCACGAGCTGCACGACGCCGAACTCGACGCCCGCGCAGTCGTGGAACAACCGCACGCCGATGATCTACTGGCAGCGCAAGGCGCCCTGGAACACGGGCGCGATGACGACCAAGGAAACCTCGACCTCCATCCTGCCGAGCACCTAGCCGTTTCGCAGCGGCGATTCGGCCGTCGTCGTCGAAGTCTTCTACACCTACACGCCGTTCGCGATGACGCTGCCGTTCTGGAAGAACGCGCCGGGATCGCAACTGATCTACGAACGCGTCTACGTGCGGCAGCGCGACGGGTTACCGCTTCCCCTGAAGGCTTCGTAATGAGCAAGATTCCGAATCCGCCGCGGCCCACCGCGGCCGCATGGGGCGCGCGTGCACTCATCCAGGGCGACGAAGGCGCGCACCATGATGCTCGCCGTCTGCGCGAGCCTGATGATCGGCTCGATGTGCATGGCCATCGACATGGTCCACTACATGGCGTCGCAATCGCGCATGCAGATGGCGCTCGACGTCGCGACGCTGTCGGCGGGCGCCGATCTGTCGCACTACGCGACCACGACCGGTACCGACCTCACCAACTGGCAGAAGGACGCGCGGGCCTATTACAACGCCAACATGCCGACGGGCTACATCAACCTCGTGATGCCCGACAACCAGTTCGCGGCGACGGTGACGGGCACGCCCGCGACCGGTCAGACCATCAGGCTGTCGGCGTCCGGCTCCCTGCCGCTTCTCGCGCCGGTCTTGCTGGGCGGCAACGTCGCGAGCAGCGGCTCGACCAATACGCCTTCGGTCGGCACCGTGACGGCATCGAACGTGGCCTTGCGGATGCCCAAGACCACCCTCGAACTCGCCCTCATCCTCGACAACACCGGCTCGATGGCCGATCCCGCCAGCAGTGGCAGTTCGTCGAGCAAGCTGTCGGGCCTGCAATACGCGGCCAACTCGCTTGTGTCGGAACATTCTGGGCGTGAGCGGCAACGACTCGTACATCGGTCTCATCCCGTTCACGACGATGGTGAAACTCAGCAATTCGCTGAGTTCGACGGGCAACTGGATGGAGCAGAGCACCGCCAAGCAGTTCGCCTACGACCAGACCAACATGTCGATGTCGAAGTGGGGCGGCTGCGCGGTCGAGCCACACGATTTGTCGGGCAACGTCTATCCGAAAGTCTACGCGCCGGCGGGCTCGCCGAGCTTCATACCATTTTACTACAACGTGCCGAGCGGCGGCTTCACGGTCAAGAATTACGACTACAACTGCAAGCTGCAGAGCACGAGCATCACGAAAGGCGTGTCGCTCACGTATTCCGCGTATTCGAGCGGCACGCTGTGCCGGCTGAATGGCACGGCGGTGGCGACGCCCGGAAACTTCGTCGGGGTGGTGCCTTACAACTGGAGCTACGCGTTCGATCAGAATGGCAGCGACCAGGACAGTCGTCCGTGCGGCATTCAGCCGGTGGTGTTCCTGACCAAGGATTCGAGCAAGCTCACGAAAGCCATCAACGCGATGCAGGCGAGCGGCGCGACGATCATTCCATCGGGTCTGCTGTGGGGCTGGCGCATGCTGTCGTCGGACTGGTCCGGCGCGGTCGCCGGAACCAACAACGGCTGGATCTCGTCGGATACGACCTTGCCGCGTCCCGAATCGACGCAGGGTCTGCAGCGCGTGGCGATCCTGCTGACCGACGGTGTCAATTCGCCGGGCGGCGGCACCAACACCATGCCGTAGTCGTACTTCAATCAGTTCGCGGTTGGCAATGCGAAGCTGTCGTCGCCCGGCACCTACGATGCGAACGGCAAGGTGCTGAACGGCTCGCTGATGAGTCCGGACGACATCAACACATTCCAGCTCGCGGTGTGCTCGGCGATGAAGAACAGCGGCATCGTGATCTACACGATCACCTTCGGCGACTACGGCACGGATACCGACAGCGTCAACGCACAGAACATGATGCAGTCGTGCGCGACGCCCGGTAACCTACTATCACGTGCCCGACAACGCCACGCTCAATCAGATCTTCCAGCAGATCGCGGGCAATCTCGGTGTGCTGCGTCTCGTCCAGTAAGCCTCGCTCACGCGATGACGGCGGCATGCCGCCGTCATCGCGTTCTCTTCCGGGCACGTCCAATGCTTGTGACTTCAGCGCTAGTCCACTTCACTCGGAGGTCCGACATGCCTGAAAAGAAAACCCTCGAACGCGCGAACAAAGCGAAGCGCTCCGGCAAGTCCGCCAGCACGCAGGCGGGCGCATTCGTCAAGGAACAGATCGATCACATCCGCGAAGGCAAGCACGGCGCGAAGTCCGCGAAGCAGGCGATCGCCATCGGCTTGTCCGAAGTGCGCCGCCCGGTCGTCAAGCTGAAGTCGCCGAACAAGAGCACGACGTCGGCCGCGACGCGCAAGAAGGCTGCGCAGGACACGAAGGCCGCGCATCGCACCAAGAAAAGTCCCAGCATGGAATCGAAGGTTAAGCGCTCGGCCGCTTCGACGCGCGCGCTCAAGCGCGAAAGCACCAAGGCCACCTCGCCGAAGTCGCTGTCGCGTCAGACGCATGCCGCCGCGAGCCGCCGTTCGGCCGCCGACCGTTTGGCTTCGGCGAAGAAGGGCTGGGCCACGCGCCGCGCGAATGCCGCCGCGCATGCGAAGGGCAACTCGCGTTCGCGGCACGCGTCGCGCTGACGCCTCGCGGGATCGCCGGCGGCCCGCACCGCCGGCCGCCGGAACGTTTGTCCGAGCCACTCTAGAATGGGTCTTTCCCGTTCGCCGAGGATCGCCGTCATGTCTTTCGATCGACATATCGTCACCCCGACGCTTGACATCGCCTACGCCGACACCGGTCCCGCCGAAGGCCCGCCGCCCGCCCGTGCTGCTGATGCACGGCTGGCCGGATTCCGCGCGTACCTGGAACGCCGTCGCCGAACGACTGAACGGCGCGGGATATCGCAATCGTGCCGGAACTGCGCGGCGCGGGCGGCTCGCGTTTCCTGTCTGGCGATGCCGTGCGCGACGGTTCGTCGGTCGTGCTCGTCCAGGACGCCGTCGATCTCGCCGATGTGCTCGGTCTCGACCGCTTCGATTTTGTCGGTCACGACTGGGGCGCGCGGGCGGCCTATATGCTGTCGGCGCTGTTTCCGGATCGCGTGCGCCGCGCGGCGGCATTGTCGGTCGGCTATCAGCCATCCGGCGGGTTCGATCTGCCGGATTTCGCGCAGTCGCGGCGCTGGTGGTACCAGTGGTTCATGTCGCTCGACGCGAGTCCCGATGCCGTCGCCGCCGATCCCAAACGGTTTCGCGCGCCTTCAGTGAGACACCTGGGTGCCGCCCGGCTGGTACGACGAAGCCGAGTTCGATGCGACGGCGCGCGCCTTTGAGAATCCCGACTGGGTGGCCGTCACGCTCAACGCCTATCGGCGCCGCTGGCGTCAAGGCGAGGCGGCCGATCCGGCGCTCGCGAGCCTGCACGAACGTCTCGCGTCGATCGACACGCTCGGCACGCGCATGCTCGTGATCCACGGCGGCGCGGACTCGTGCACCGATCCTTCGACCTTGGCGGGACAGGAGCGCTACTTCACCGGCGGCTACGAGCGCATCGTGATCGACGGCGTCGGGCATTTTCCGCAGCGCGAGGCGCCCGATGCCGTCGATCACGATGCGCTGATCGCGTTCCTGTCGGCGAACTGAGATCGAAGCATCGGCGTGCGAGAAAGCACGCCTGGCCGAACAGTCCGGCATCTTTTGCGACAGATACTGACAGATACTGTATGAGTGTACAGTACCGTTCGCATCGGCTGGTGCAGTCCGGGTCGCCAGCGACGTACCGCCCGCGGCTTTCTTCGAGTCGCCTAACTCATTGAATCGGTTGAAAAATTGGCATCCAATAACGCAATTCGCATTCGCGGCGCCCGGCAGCACAATCTCAAGAATCTCGATCTCGACCTGCACACCGGCCAGATGACGGTAGTCACCGGTCCGTCCGGATCGGGCAAGTCGAGCTCGTATTCGACACGCTGTATGCAGAAGGCCAGCGGCGCTATGTCGAGACCTTCAGCGCCTACGCGCGGCAGTTTCTCGACCGGATGGACCGCCCGCAAGTGGACCGCGTGGATGGCGTGCCGCCCGCGATCGCCATCGACCAGACCAATCCGGTGCGCAGTTCGCGCTCGACCGTCGGCACGATGACCGAGCTGAACGATCACCTGAAACTGTTCTACGCGCGTGCCGCCGAGCTGTTCGACAAAAAGACCGCGCTGCGCGTGCGTCACGACGCGCCGGAAACGATCTACATGGAGATGCTCGATCGCACGCGCGCCGACGATCCGCGCATCGCGATCACCTTTCCCGTCGAGCTGCCCGATACGGCGAGCGATGAGGAAGTCGAGCAATGGTTGTCGGCGAGCGGCTACACGCGCGTGCAGGCGAAGCGCCACGTCGACACCGAACACGGCTCGCGGCAGATGCTCGACGTCGTCGCGGACCGCTTCCGCTTGCAGAACACCGAACGCTCGCGCGTGCTCGAAGCCATCGAAAGCGCCTTGCTGCGCGGCACCGGGCGCATGAGCGTCTATGTGCTGAAGGACGAGGGCAAGCCGGACATCTGGCGTTTCTCGACCGGCCTGCATTGTTCCGAAAGCGACTTGCGCTACGCCGATCCGCAGCCGGCGCTGTTCTCGTTCAACTCGGCCTATGGCGCGTGCGAAACCTGCCGCGGTTTCGGTCGCGTGATTGGCGTCGATTACGGTCTCGTCATCCCCGACGAGAAAAAGACGCTTCGCGAAGGCGCGGTCAAGATGCTGCAAACGCCGACCTGGAAAGAAAATCAGGACGATCTCGTACGCTACGGCNGCGCGACTGGGTCATCAAGGGCTCGCCCGACTGGACCGGCAAGTGGCAGAACCAGTGGTACGGCGTGCAGCGCTTCTTCGACTATCTGGAGTCGAAGGCGTACAAGATGAACATCCGCGTGCTGCTGTCGAAATACCGCAGCTACACGACCTGTCCGGTCTGCGCGGGCGCGCGACTGAAGACCGAATCGCTGCTGTGGCGTCTGGGCACGAAGGAACAGGCCGATGCGGTGCTGTCGCTGCCGGATCGTTTCATGCCGCAGGGCGTCGACTGGACGAGCGCGCAATTGGAAGCGCTGCCGGGCCTCACGCTGCACGACATCATGCTGATGCCGATCGAGCGCATCCGCCGCTTCTTCGATTCGCTGACCTTGCCCTCGAGGCTGCTCGACGAGGCGTTGAAACTGCTGCACGCCGAAGTCCGCACGCGCCTGAAATACTTGTGCGACGTTGGGCTCGGCTATCTGACGCTGGATCGCCAGTCGCGCACGCTGTCAGGCGGCGAAGTGCAGCGGATCAACCTGACGACCTCGCTCGGCACCTCGCTCGTCAATACGCTGTTCGTGCTGGACGAGCCGAGCATCGGGCTGCATCCGCGTGATCTCAACCGCATCGTCGAGGTGATGCATCGGCTGCGCGACGCGGGCAACACGCTCGTCGTCGTCGAGCACGATCCCTCGGTGATGCTCGCGGCGGATCGTCTGATCGACATGGGTCCGGGTCCGGGCGAGCGCGGCGGGCAGATCGTCTACGACGGCACGCCCGACGACATCCAGGTTACCGACACGCTCACCGGCGCCTATCTCGGCGGACGCAAGCAGGTCGCGCATGCATCGAACTGGAGCCGGCGCGTCGTCGATGCGAACACGCTGCGGCTCACGCTCGAAGGCGCGAGCGATCACAATCTGCGCGACGTGACGGTGGAGATTCCGCTGCAACGGCTCGTCTGCGTGACGGGCGTATCGGGCTCGGGCAAGTCGACGCTGATTCAGGACGTGCTCGCGCCCGCGCTGATGCGTCATTTCGGCAAGGCGACCGAAGCGCCCGGCGCGTATCGCGCGCTCGAGGGTGCTGATCAGTTGAGCGACGTCGTCTTCGTCGATCAGTCGCCGATCGGCCGCACCGCGCGCTCGAATCCGGCGAGCTACGTCGGTGCGTTCGACGAAATCCGCAAGCTGTTCGCGAAAGCACCGCTCGCCGCGCAGCGCGGCTACGGCGCGAGCATGTTCAGCTTCAACTCCGGCGACGGCCGTTGCCCGACCTGCGGCGGCTCGGGTTTCGAGCACGTCGAAATGCAGTTCCTGAGCGACGTGTACCTGCGCTGCCCTGACTGCGACGGACGCCACTATCGCGCGGAAATCCTCNCCTGTTCGCCGCCGACACCGAAGTGCTGCGCGTGCTGCAACCGATCGTCGACGTCGGCCTCGAATACGTGAAGCTCGGCCAGCCCGTGCCGACGCTGTCGGGCGGCGAAGCGCAGCGCCTGAAGCTTGCGGGTTTTCTGGCCGAAACCTCGCAGACGAAGAAGGGCGACGGCGAAAACCGCCTCTTCATGTTCGACGAGCCGACCACCGGCCTGCACTTCGACGACATCGCCAAGCTGATGCAGGCGCTGCGGCGGCTGCTCGAACGCGGGCATTCGCTGATCGTCATCGAACACAATCTCGACGTGATTCGCGCGGCGGACTGGATCGTGGATCTCGGTCCGGAAGGCGGCGACGGCGGCGGTCAGATCGTCTGTGTCGGTTCGCCGGACGACGTGGCTGCCTGCGAGCATTCGCATACGGGCCGCGCGCTGGTCGAATACGAAGAAGCGTTGCAGTCGGGCGCGGCGGAAAAGCGTGCTGGCGTGCCGCTGCAACTCGCGGCCGAAGTCGCGAGCGTGCGGCGCGCGTTGCAGGGCGAGGACGTGGTGCGCATCGTCAATGCGCGCGAGCACAATCTCAAATCGCTCGACGTCGACATTCCGCACAACAAGTTCAACGTGGTGACGGGCGTGTCGGGTTCGGGCAAGTCGACGCTCGCGTTCGACATCCTGTTCCACGAAGGCCAGCGGCGCTATCTGGAATCGCTGAACGCGTATGCGCGCTCCATCGTGCAGCCGGCGGGCCGTCCCGAAGTCGATGCCGTCTACGGCATTCCGCCGACCGTCGCCATCGAGCAGCGCTTGTCGCGCGGCGGGCGCAAGTCAACGGTGGCTACCACGTCCGAAGTCTGGCACTTCCTGCGCCTGCTCTACGTGAAGCTCGGCATTCAGCACTGCATCCACGACGGCACGCCGGTCCAGTCGCAAAGTGCGGAGTCGATCGCGGCGCAGATCATGCGCGATTTCAAGGGCCAGCACGTCGGCCTGCTCGCGCCACTGGTCGTGAACCGCAAGGGCGTCTACACCGATCTCGCCAAGTGGGCGAAGGCGCGCGGCAATACCCATCTGCGCGTCGACGGCGAGTTCCTGCCCGTGAGTCCGTGGCCGAAGCTCGATCGCTTTCGTGAACATACGATCGAATTGCCGGTGGCCGATCTGATCGTCAGCGCGGAAAACGAAGGCGAACTGCGCCGCGTGCTCGACGATGCGCTCGAAGCCGGCAAGGGCGTGATGCATCTGATCGCGCCGCTCGACGACCTGCATGGTTCGTGGCAGAGCGGCACGCGCCGCGGCCGCGAGGAAACGCGCGTGTTCTCGACCAAGCGCGCCTGTCCGACCTGCGGCACGAGCTATCCTGAACTCGATCCGCGCATGTTCTCGTACAACAGCAAGCACGGCTGGTGCAACACCTGCGTCGGCACGGGCGTGAAGCTCACGCGCGAGCAGCGCGCCGCGTTCGACGACACCATCCTCGCGCAGGACGATCGCGGACGCGAGCAGAGCATCGGCTCGGTGGATCAGGAGCCGGACGACATCGTCGATCAGCCATGCCCGGAATGCGAAGGCACGCGCCTGAACGACGTCGCGCGCGCGGTCACCTTCGGTAACTACCCGATCACCGAAGTCGGCCGCTGGACCGTCGGCGACACGCGCGAGTGGATTCGCGCGCTGAAGCTCACGGGCCGCGACGCGGACATCGCCCGCGACGTCGTTAGCGAAATCGAAGGGCGGCTGCAGTTCCTCGAAGAAGTCGGGCTCGGCTATCTGAGTCTGGACCGCGCCGCGCCGACGCTCTCGGGCGGCGAAGCGCAGCGCATCCGGCTCGCGGCGCAGCTCGGCAGCAACCTGCAGGGCGTGTGTTACGTGCTCGATGAGCCGACCATCGGGCTGCATCCGCGCGACAACCTAATCCTGCTGAGCGCGCTGAAGAAGCTCAACGACAAGGGCAATACGCTCGTCGTCGTCGAGCACGACGAGGACATCATCCGCCGCGCGGATCACATCATCGATATCGGCCCGGGCGCGGGCAAGCGCGGCGGCACCGTCGTCGCGCAGGGCAGCGTCACCGATCTTGCCGCGCACAAGGCGTCGCTGACCGGCCAGATGCTCGCGCATCCGATCGCGCATCCGCTGCAGCCGCGCCGCGAAGTGCGCGCGGCCACCGCGAAGCGCGCGGCCGTGCCCGAGCAATGGTTGACCGTCGAAAACGCGACGCTGCACAACCTGCGCGACGTGACGGCGAGCATGCCGCTCAATCGACTGGTCGCGATCACGGGCGT
>JAQFVI010000351.1 GCA_029439495.1 Caballeronia sp. BR6202001590007 | reverse complement strand
ATAGGGCGCGCATCCATCGTACAAGGCCGTCTCCGCGCGGACATGTTCGCGGTCGTCCGGATTTCAGAACGTTTCGCATCGAAGCGGCGCAGATGACTCATGCAGGAGACAGACAGTGGATTCGACTCTCGTAGAAAAAATCAAGGCGAACGGCGTGTATCGCGACCTGGTCCGCAAGCGCTCGAAGCTCGGCTGGACGCTCACGACGCTCGTGCTGATCGTCTATTACGGCTATGTGCTGCTGATCGCGTTCGACAAGGACATGCTCGCTTCGAAGATGGGCGCGGGTGTGATGAGCTGGGGCATGCCGATCGGTCTGTTCGTGATCGTCTTCACGGTCGTCGTCACCGGTTTGTACGTGCGTCACGCGAACAGCACCTACGACGAACTCACCGACCAGATCAAGCGGGAGGCCGCATGAAGGCGCAACATATGCTCGCCGCGGGCAGCCTCTTCGCGGTATCGGCCGGCGCGTTCGCGGCGGGCGGCGACTTCGGCCAGAGCACGAAGCAGGCGAGCAACTGGACGGCCATCGTCATGTTCGTGGCCTTCGTGGTCGCGACGCTCTTCATCACCAAATGGGCGGCGAAGCGCACGCGTTCGGCGGTCGAGTTCTAGGCGGTCGAGTTCTATACTGGCGGCGGAGGCATCACCGGCTTTCAAAACGGGCTCACGATCGCCGGCGACTTCATGTCGGCGGCCTCGTTTCTCGGCATCTCCGCGGCGGTCTATGCCAACAGTTACGACGACCTGATCTACTCGATCGGCTTTCGCGTCGGCTGGCCGATCATCACCTTCCTGATGGCCGAGTGCCTGCGCAATCTCGGCCGCTTCACCTTCGCGGACGTCGCCGCCTACCGCTTCAAACAAACGCCGATCCGCGCGTTCGCGGCCTCGGGCACGCTCGTGGTGGTCGCCTTCTATCTGATCGCGCAGATAGTCGGCGCGCTGATGATGGTCTACGTGCTCTTCGGCGGCATGACGGCGACCACCTGGGTGCAGATCATCGAGGCGTGTCTGCTGCTCGCGGGCGCATCGTTCATGGCCTTCATAGTGATGTGGCAGTTCAACTTCAGCCCGGAAGCGCTGTTCGCGAAGCCCGTCGAAGTCCACGACAAGAAGAGTTCGATCATGGGTCCGGGCAACTTCATCAAGGACCCGATTTTGGCGATTTCCTTCGGCATCGCGCTGATGTTCGGCACCGCCGGCCTGCCGCACATCCTGATGCGCCTCTTCACCGTGCCGAACGCGAAGGAAGCGCGCAAGTCGGTGTTCTGGGCGACGACCTGGATCGGCTACTTCTACATCCTCACCTTCATCATCGGCTTTGGCGCGATCGTGCTGGTGAGCACCAATTCCGTGTTCAAGGATGCGGGCGGCAAGCTGCTCGGCGGCGCCAACATGGCGGCCGTGCATCTAGCGAGCGCGGTCGGCGGCAACGTGTTTCTCGGCTTCATCTCGGCGGTGACCTTCGCGACCATCCTCGCGGTGGTGGCAGGGCTGACGCTGGCGGGTGTATCGGCAGTGTCGCACGACTTGCACGACTTCTATGCGACCGTGTTCAAGCAAGGCAAGGCATCGAGCAAGAGCGAGCTGAAGGTGTCGCGCATCACGACCATCGTGCTCGGCATCGTCGCGGTGGTGCTGGGCATCGTGTTCGAGAAGCAGAACATCGCGTTCATGGTGTCGCTGGCATTCGCGGTGGCTGCTTCGGCCAATTTCCCCGTGCTGTTCATGTCCGTGCTGTAGCGCGGATGCACGACGCGCGGCGCGGCCGTCGGCGGCTTCCTCGGCCTGCTGTCGGCGGTGGTGCTGACGGTGCTGTCGAAAGCGGTGTGGGTCGACGTGTTCCATTACACCGATGCGCCGTTTCCCTACGCATCGCTGCGCTGTTCTCGATGGCGATCGGTTTCGCGGGCATCTGGCTTTTCTCGGTGACGGACAAGTCGGCGCGCGCCCGCATCGACCAGGCCGGCTTCGAGGCGCAGACGGTGCGTTCGGAGACGGGCATCGGCGCGGCCGAGGGTGCGAGTCACTGACTTTTCCGCCAGCTTTTCTGCGCCACGGCGCGGCTTCGGGCCGCGCTGTTTTCTTTTTGCGGTCGGCAAACGTTTGCGTATGAGGATTGACCATGCGATCAGCAGACTTTACGCGCCGCGTTTTCTCCACGCGGTACTTTGTGCGCTACCGCCCAGACATCGCCGAATGTCTGGATGCAACATTTTTGCATTTCCCCTAAAGACGCGGCTCCGACGTGCCGTAAACCCCCTGCCGGGCCGCGGGCCTCGTCCGGCGGGGTTCGGCGGGCGATACGCTGCGTCGCAGCATCGCGGTGCGCCGGGGCGGCGAACACGACTGCAACATTTTTCACGATGACGCTCCGACAAGGCTTTGCGGCATCCCGAAAAACCTGCAGATGCCCGTCCGAACCGCCGTCAGCCGCCATGGTCAAGACATTGAACAGACGAATGAAATGCGCTCTGTGCGGTAAATTACATATCTCGATTTTGCCGCATGTTTCATCGGTGAAACAAAATCCGAAACGGTCTCCGCGGGGCTAGTCTTCAGCGACCCGCGAAGCCTTGCCTGTAAAGAATTTCAACGCTCCTGGCACGGCTCTCGCTTTATAGCCGGCACGCAAGATCAGCCGCCGCGATCGATGTCTATAAAGACGACGGCGGCAGCTTGCCACGGGGCTGGCCACAGCCGGTTTCGACGAGTGCCGACAGACGTACTCGCGAAACCGGTTGCGATACCTGATAAGAATCAAGGCGCAGGGGCGCCACGACGAGAGCTAAGAGAACCACATATGTTGAGCCTTAAATCCGATCTGCACGGCAATTCCCTGTTGGGCGCGCTTTCATCGCAAGAGTGGCAGGCGATCGCACCCCACCTCGAACTCGTGCAGTTGCGCACGGAACAACTGCTGTGCGATTCGGGCCAGCGCATTCATCACGTTTATTTCCCGACGACGGCCATCGTTTCGCTGCTGCACACGATGGAAGACGGCGGTTCGGTGGAAGTCGCGGCAGTCGGCTGCGAAGGCATGACGGGCGTGCCGGTGCTGACCGGCGGCGATACCATGCCGACGCGCGTGCAGGTTCAGCAGGCCGGTTTCGCCTATCGCATGAGCGCGGGCGCGCTGCGCGATTTCTTCGCGAGTTCGGACAACCTGTGCCGCATCACGCTGCTCTACATGCAGGCGCTGCTTACGCTGATCGCGCAAACGGCCGCGTGCAACCGTCACCATTCGCTGTCGAAGCAACTGTGCCGCTGGCTGCTGCTGCAGGCGGACCGTTCGCCGACGGATCAGCTGAAGGTCACGCAGCAGACCATCGCCGATATGCTCGGCGGGCGCCGCGAAGGCGTGACCGAACCCGCCGGCAAACTGCACGACGCGGGCCTCCTCCATCACAGCCGCGGCTGCATTAAGGTGCTCGACCGCCCGGCGCTCGAAGCGAACGCCTGCGAGTGCTACGGCATCATCAAGCGCGAATTCGATCGCATCCTGCCGCGCATGCGTCATCAGTACGAGGAAGAAGTGGTCGTTTGAGGGTTCGCTTTTCTCCTTTCACCGTCTCGGCCTGCGCGCTCGCGCGTCGCGTATTAGCGGCGTGAGCGCGCGGCGATCTTCCGTGCTTGTCGTAAGCCCGACGCGCTCGAACATCCCATCCTATATTACTCCCCTTTTAGCACGATGAAATAGGCACGCGCGCATCCGCCCGTGCCGTCTGCGCATCCCGGTGACATCAGCGCAACGATCCATGCCCGCGTTTCTCTTCGTCCGATAAAGTTCCTCGGTCGTGTGCCCTCGCACACATTTGAAGCATCCTTATGGGACATGCACGAATTGCGAATCGTTTTCAGGACTGAGAAAATTATTACATTTTGTTGGAACGCAATTCCGGAGCGCTCCGGTCGCATCTTCCGAGAGCGGCGAACCGGGCGAAATGAAACCAACGAGTCTTACAACCGAGAGCACGGCACGAATCGGCACGGACGCTGTCTGTCCGCCGGGATTCGCGCCGCGATGGGAGACGGGGATGAGAATTCGAGCGACAGTGTTGCTCACGCGCAATCACGCGGTCTTGATGGTCAGACAGCGTGGCGCGCCTTGGCTGCTTGCTGCCAGGCGCTTCGGTCGGAATCGAGGAACTGCGCTGGGTCGATCTGCACATGTTCGCGAACATGCAGGTGACGCCGGGCATGCGCGCGATCCTCAATCGCGCGCTCTGGCCGTCGGCAGGCCTGGAAGATCCGCGTCCGGCGTTCTCAGGCCCAACGGTTTGCGGGCCAACCCGCAGTGGGACTCGCGCAAGCGCTGAGATGCTGAAACGCGCTTCTGCGCCGCGCCCGCTCAGGGCGCGGCGGGCAGGCCGGGCGGCGGGCCGTTGTCCGGCAGGCTCAGTATGGCGATCGCGCTCGGGCAGCGAAACGCGGTCAGCAGGTCGCCGGTCAGCAGATTCGGCAGGCTGTCCGCGCCGGAAACATCGAGGATCGCGCGACGTCCGTCGAAATCGAACGATACGCGCGTGCGTCCTGGCGTCGCCGTCTGCACGATCTCTCCGCGCCGCAGCAGGCGCATCAACGCCCATGCGCCATCGGCCGCGATCGTGGAGGTATCCACGCGGATGCGCGGACTCGCGGTGATTTCCGCATGCACGCCGCCGCGCGGACCCGGCCACGACACATGCACCAGCACGATCGGCCCGTGCTGATACGACACCGACTGGCCGTCGATATCGATGGCGAGACTCAGAATCGAAGGATCGAGATCCGTCACGCGCAGATCGTTCTGCCACGCGATCTGTTTCTGATTGCGGTCGGCGAAAAACATCTCGCGGATGGCGTTCGCGCGCTGAAACGGTTCGAGGTCCGGTCCGCGCACCGGTTCGGTCGAGCCGGGCAGCGCCTTGTAGCGCCACGGCCGCGCGGACGTATCGATGAACGGCAGCAGATTGCGCGTGAAAAAATTATTGAGCAGGCCGTCGCGCGCGAATAGGCGCGTGAAATCCTCGATGCTCACATCGCGCTTGCTGTTCGGATCGAAGGGATAGTTGCCCTCCAGCACCAGCTTGCAGGTATCGCCGATCACGGCCTGCATCTGCCGCGACAGTAGCACGCCCACGTCCTGATTCACTTCGCGCGAACCCTGCGCCGACAGCCCGAGCAGCACTTCGTGCAGCGGCGCGGCGGCCATGCGAGTTTCGCGGTGGCGTCGCTGGCGGGCGGCAGGCTGTTGTTGGCGATTGCGCTCTCCGCGACCATCAGCGCCGTGTAGAAGTCGTTGAGCAGCGTCGCGATGCGATCCATGCTGCCGAGATCAGTCCTGATGTTCGACGCCGCCGCATCCGGGCGTGTGTCGGCCTTGCCGGTCACTATTTTGCGCAGCGTGGCGAAGTGGCTATCGACGATCTCCCGCTCCAGGCGTTCCTGCGCCCGCACGCCGAAGGTCCTGCTTGCCTTGTCCGCGAGCTTGTCGCGCGTCTTCGTGAGCAGCGACGGGTCTTCTTCCGCGACCGAGCGCGTCAGCGTCGTTTCGTGCACGACGGCGACGGCGAGCCACGCGAACAGCAGCACCGCCATCGCATGGCCGGCGATGCGCAAGGCGAGCAGGCGAAACTCACAGTGCAGGTTCGGACACACGAGATTCGCCTCGGGCAGGATGACAGTGGCGAACAGATCGTGCAGGAAGAAGCCGTGCGCACTGTCAGACTGTGCGACGTTGCGCCTGAACACCTGACCGATGCCCGCTTCGAGCCGTCTCATGATCGTGCGTGGTTCCGGCCGCCCGGTTTCACCCTTCTGTGCCGAACTGACGAAGAACACGCCGCGCAGGTGTTCGTGCGCTTGCGTGTCGTCGTAGCGGGAATCGACGAACAGTTGAGCGACAATTTCGACCAGAGGCACGCGCAGTGCATCGAACGCTTCGGGCAGCGCGACGAGACGCTGACGGCGGCGCGTGTCGTACTCGTCATCCAGACGCGCGTTCAGGCCATTGTGCAAGCGCGTGACGAGGCGCGCGAACTCCGCGTCGCAGCGCATTGCGACGTGGTCGGCTTCGAGCGGCAGCGTGAAGCCCCACACCTGAGCGCGATGTTCGCACGTGAGATCGGCGAAGTATTCCAGAAAGCCGGGCAGGCGATCGAACTGCGTGAAGATCAGATACACCGGAAAGCGGATGCCGAACGCATCGCGCAATTCCTGCAGGCGCGCGCGAAGTTCGGCGGCTTCGGCCGTACGCACGGCCGCGTCCGGCGAGGTGAGCGCATCGAGTCTGATGGTGAGTAGCGCGCCGTTGATCGGCGCACGCGTACGCCGCTGCCGCAGCAGCGCGAGGAAACCGCGCCATTCGTCCGCATCGACGACACGCCGCCAGTCGGCATCGGCGAGCGCGGCGGATGCGGTCGTTGATGAAGTCGAAGGTGCACCAGCCGAATCGTGCTGCGCCGGCAACGCCGATTCCGCGGTGCCGTGCATCGAATAGTGACCGGCGGTGTCGATCAACACTGCGTCGTTGGTGAGCCACCAGTCGACGTCGCGCGTGCTCGCGGGCTCGCCGTCGGGATGCGCGGACGCCTGTTCGGCCGCGATGCGCATGCCCGAGCCGAGCAGCGTGCTTGTCTTGCCCGATCCCTTCGCCCCAAGCGCGATATACCACGGCAATTCGTACAGATAGCGCTGGCCCCGGAACAGCCGACTGAGTCCCGTCAGGCCCGTGCGCAGATATCGCAGGCGGGCGAGCGCGCCGTTCATCCGCGTTTCCACCGCGCGCAGGCGCTCGGCGGCGGGCGACGGCGCCTGCCGGTTGCCGAAGCTCAGCGCCTTTTCCAGAAAGTCCCGGTCGTGCCGCATGCGCCGGAAGATCCACACGATCCAGTACAGCGCGAACATGAACAGCACGCCGCAGATGGCGGCGACGTGCATCGATTCCGGGCCGAACGGGCGATAAGGCCCGAAGGTGACGAGCGGCGCGGCATGCCAGATCAGCAGGCACAGCAAGACGACGACCGGGCTCGTCNTGCCGATCGCGTCGAGCGGCCGCAGATCGCCGAGCGCGAGATACGGCCCGAGAAACCAGATCGCGAGCGACATTGCCACGAATGCGAGCAGACCGAGGACCCACTGGTACCCAGTAAACTACGACTTCTTCATTTAAATGTTCTGAGTAGGAACGGTCAGGGCGTGACCGAGATCGCGACGCGGCGGTTTTGCGCGCGGCCTTGCAGCGTCTTGTTGTCACCGACCGGATCGGCAGCACCGCGGCCGATCGCCGACCGATCTCGACGATGCGCTGTTCGAGCGCATTGCCGCGTTCGAGCAATTGATACTTGTACCAGCCGAACATGGCCGCGAGCAGCACGCCCGCCGTCGCGAACGACACCCACACGGGAAACTCGCGGATCGACAGGCGCTTGCCGCGCCCTTCGGGGCGCACGTTGGGCGACAGCGCCATCGCGGCAAGGCCGCACTGCACCGCAGTTCGCCGTAGATGCTCTTGCGCACCGCGTCGTTCTTGCGCGGGCCGTCCAATTCGTGCCGATAGCGGCCAGAAAGCCGAGACTCAGCATGCGATAGACGACTTCCAGCAGATCGAGATGCTCGCGCGGACTGCGCATCAGCCGGCCGATCAGCAGATAAATCTTTTCGCTGCCGTGCCGGTCTTCGTGGAACTCGGTGGCGAGTCCGGTCGTGATCCAGCGCACGCCGGTTTCGCGCTGGCCCCATTCGGTCTGCATGGCGGCTTCGTCGAGCGCGGTGCACAGGCAATAGCGCGCGTCGACCATATGGTCGCGGCGAATGTTGGCCTGTTCGCACAGGCGCTGGAAGACGCGCGTCTCCTGCTTGAGCAGCAGATGCAACTGATCGATCTCGCGCAGTTCGAGTTGCGCGGGCATGTCGGCGATGGCACGCAACAGCGGACGTGCCGCTTCGAGCAGCGGATTGGGCGCGTGCTCGACCGCCGCGAGCCGCGCATCGAAAGCCTCGCCGGGCGGGATGCCACCGAGCAGGGCCGCTGCATTGTCGGATGCGAACGGATCGGCGCCGCCGACCGCATGGCCGCCGCGCGACGGATGCGTCGCGCCGTAAGGAAGAAAGGCTGCTTGCTGATTCACTCGTTTCCCCCGTCGTGGCGAATCGTGACGACCTCGTGCGGCGTCGCCTTGCGCGAGATTCGGACCGTTGCGCGCGTCATGCGCGGATGCCCCACAGTTCCAGCTTCAGTTGCGGAAAATCGCCCGTGACGTGCAGTGCAATCCCGCCATGTTCCGCGACGCGCTCCCAGAGCGGACCCGAGCGCGACAGTTCGAAATACACATAGCCCGAGTTGAAGGGAATCTGCCGTGGCGGCACGGGCATCGCCTGCAGCGCGATGCCGGGCAAGTGCGCGCGCACAAGATCGGACAGGCGCTCGGACGGCCCCATCTTGGCCTGCGCGGTGAACTCCGCGACGAGCGCATCCGGCGGCATCGCGGCCGATACCGCGAGCACCATCGACGTGAAGCTGAGCAGTTCGGCCGAACTGACCACGGTGTTGCGCATGCCATAGCGCGCTTCCTCGAACGGGATCGATTGCGCGCTGCGAATCAACACGGCGTTGAGCAGCCAGTGCGTGTCGTCGACGACCGGCTTCAGGCACAGGTGCGGATGAATGTGCTGATACGGCGGATGACTGTCGAGCGGACGGCGCGTCGCGGGCCGCACATAGGTCGACAGTTCGCCCGCCATGCTGACGAGGAGCGCATACAGGTCGGCGGGCGAAGTCGCGGACACGCGGCGCAGATGCTGGAGCAGCGGCTCGTAGCGGTTGAGCGCCTGCAGCAGCAGATAGTCGGAGACTTCGGCGACCGAACCCGCGCGTCCGTCGGAACCGGTGAGGCGCCGAGCGAGCGCGTCGGCGCGCAGGCGCGTGAGTTCGTGGATCTGCGCGCGCACGGCGTCGGCGGTACGATCCGCGTGCGGCCTGCGATGCGCTTCCGCTTCGAGCACGCGCAGTTCGGTCTGCGCCATCTGCATGCGCTGACGCACATCCTGCAGGTCGGGCGGCTCGGCGTGCTGCGAGAGCGCGACGCGTGCGTAGGCCGTATCGAGCAGGCTAATTGCCTTGTCCGGAAGCTGGCGCGCTGGAATGTAGCGATGCGACAGCGATACCGCCGCGCGAATCGCTTCATCCAGCACGATCACGCCGTGATGCGACGCGAAGGTTTCCGCGAGGCCGCGCACCATGCCGATCGCGGTGGCCTCGTCGGGTTCGGACACTTGCAGGGTCTGGAAACGACGCGTGAGCGCCGGGTCTTTTTCGATGTGCCGCTTGTATTCGGACCAGGTCATCGCGCCGATCAGACGCATCGTGCCGCGTGCGAGCGCGGGCTTGAGGAGGTTGGCGGCGTCGCCCGTGCCCGCCTGACCGCCCGCGCCGATCAGCGTGTGAATCTCGTCGACGAAAAACATGATCGATTGCGGCGATTTGGCGGCGGCATCGAGCACGCTTTTCAGCCGTGCTTCGAATTTGCCCTTGACGCTCGCGCCCACGAGCACGGCGCCGACGTCGAGCAGCATCAGGCACGTATCGGCGAGCGCGGGCGGCACGCTGCGCTGCGCGATGGCAAGCACGAGGCCTTCGACTACCGCGGTCTTGCAGATGCCCGCATCGCCGGTCAGCAGCGGATTGTTCTGGCGGCGGCGCGACAGCACGTCGATCATCGTGCGGATTTCGGCGCGTCGCCCGACGACGGGATCGATCCCGCTCGCCGACGCGCACGCGGTGAGATCGACGCAATAGTGTTCGAGCGGATCGCCGCCGCTCGCGACGCGCTGCGCCGGCGCGATGCATCGGCATGCTCGTGCAAGGCCGGGGCGGGATCGTCGCTTCGGGCGAGCCGTCGATCCACGCGCGCCACGTATCGTGATCGATCTCGGAAGGAAGGGTGCTCAACGACGGCGACACGGACAGCAGCAGGCGTCGCAGATCGGACGTTGCGGCGAGCGCGGCGAGCAGCCACGCACCGCGAATCTGGCGATCGGAAAATTCGAGCGTCGCCACGACCCATGCGCGTTCGATGGCTTGTTCGACGTGATACGAGAAGTCGCTGATGGAACTCGCGCCCGAGGGCAACGACATGAGGCTGTGCGCGATATCGCGATCGAGCCTGTCGCGATCGATACCGGCATGGCGCACGATGCGATGCAGATCGCCGTCCGGAGACTGCAGCATCTGATGAAGCCAGTGCGCGAGTTCAATATATGGATTGCCGCGCAGCTTGCAGAATGCGGTTGCCGACTCGATGGTCCTGAAGAGCGTGGCGTTGAGCCTGCTGAACAATGCTTGCCGTGTCGTGGCCGTGTCGAAGTTTTCTTTGCCGTTTGACGCGCTGATTTGCGCAGGTCGGCATCTTAGCCATCGACATTTGACGACGGTTAAGAAAATCGCTAAGGAATAGACAAAAATGACCAAATCGTCGTGGTCTAAACCGGCGCGTCTATTTTTATCTTTGGTCGCTTGGCTCGATTCAAGCGATTGTATGGATATCGAATAAACGACATGTTCTAATCGCGCCGATTTTTAAGCGGAAGCGCGTATGGTAATCAGCAACGCATATGGAAGCGATCTTTCTCTGGTCATGCGGGTCGGATCGTCTGACGATCGTCCCGCGCGCATGGCTAACGATCTCGATGCGAGCCATCCGCGCGAGATGGACCCACAATCCTCCCTCCTGCAAGGCGATGCGTTGATGGGTCTACTGTACGAGCAGTATTGATGCCTTGCGCGAGCCGCTTGCAAGCCGATACGGCGCGTGGGTGCAGTTTGCTTCGGCTGACGATCGATCGCCAGACGCAGGCGCACGAGACGATACGCTCGCGCATGACGACGATGCCGCGATCTCTTCGCTGCTGGACGATATGCATACCGTCGAAGAAGCGTTTGGCGTCTTGCATGCGAGCGACTCGCTAAAACCCGACGACGATGCGCCCGAAATCCTCGCGTTGTTCACGCCGCCCGAACATGCGCCGTCATCGGAGCATCCCCGGCCAGCTTTTCCGCCCGAGCTTTCGCGTCGCGATCATCATTCGCTGTCGATCAACAGCCCGATGTAAAGCAGACGCTTTCAGAACATTAACCATCGATGCAAGCAAGCAAGTAGATTGAATCCGAACGCAAACGACATACGCGCAATCTCACTCGAAGATTGGGTAAGCAACGCGGAAGCTAACGTGCGCGACAAGCCCGTCGATCCGTCGCGCCGATGGCAGCTTGCGCAGGTGCTGTGCGTGCTCGGCGACTGGCTGCGCGCGATGCAGCAATTGCAGACGCTCGCGATGCTCGATGCATCGAAGGAATCGCTCGCGCGCATGTATCGCGAACTGATCCGCGCGGAAGGCTGGCGCGAGCGCGTGATGCAAGGCGCGCTCGATCCCGCCTTCGCCTATGACGACGTGCCCGCTTGGACGAGAGATCTGCTCGACGCATTGCACCACGACACGCAAGCCGCCGACGATTGCCGCAGCCGCGCGCTCGATGCCGCGTACGGCGCGTTAGCGATACGCGTCTCGGCCCCGTGTTCGAGATGGTCGTCGCGGGTGCGGATCGGTGGATCGCGTTCGCGGATATCGCGAGTCTGAGTGTGTCGAAGCCGGAAGCCATGATCGACATGGTCTGGTCGCTCGCCGAAGTCGTCTTGCATGACGGCACCGCGTTGCGCGGCTATGCGCATACGCGCTATCCGCTTGCATCGAGCACCTTCGGTGATGAGCGCGATCGCATCCTCTCCGGCCGCGTCACGCGCTGGCAGGAAACGGGACGCACGCTCGTCGTCGGCAGCGGCCTCAAGACGTGGATGACGTCGCACGGCGATCGCGGCATCTTCGAATTCGGCGCTTGCAGGCTTGGCCAGGAAGTGGTGGTGCGCGCATGAAGGAATCGCCACCGCCGGGACATCGCGATACGTGCGCAGCCGTGCCGCGACGCGCGGACACGCATTTGCTGCCCACGCTGATCGATCGCCTACGCGACGACGCGCCCAAGCGCAAGCAAGATCGCGCGCGCAGTTGCGCGAGATCATCCAGCGCGATATAGCGTATCTGCTCAACTGCACGAGCATCGACGATCGCATCGACCGCGCGCGCTTTCCGGAAGCCGCTGCATCGACGGTGAACTTCGGCGTGCCGTCGCTGGCGGGCGCGTATATCGCGTCGCGGTAGTTGGGCCGATATCGAGCGCGCGATCCGGCGTGCCGTCTGCGAATTCGAACCGCGCCTGATCGCGGATACCTTGTCCGTCACGCTGCTCGACCGAAGCGGCGGCGCGCATCGCTACAACAGTCTTGCATTCGAATTGCGCGGCATGATCCGCGTGGATCCTTACCCGCTCGAATTCATGGTGCAGAGCACGCTCGACCTCGAAAGCAGCCGCATGCATGCGGCGATTCGCCGTTGATCGCGTGACGCGCACGGAAGGAGCCTTCAGGTTTGCATCCCAAGCTGCTCGAATACTACGAACGCGAACTGGCGGCGCATCGGCGGTGAGTTCGCCAGGGCGCATCCGGGCATTGCCGGATGATTGAGCCTTGCGCCGGAAGACGTGCGGGATCCGTATGCGGAGCGCATCATCGATGCGTTTGCGCTGCTCGCCGCGCGTTTGCAGATGAAGCTCGATGACGAGTTCCCGCGCTTCGCCTCGCGCCTGCTCGAAGTGACCTATCCGAACTACGCCGCACCGACGCCGTCGATGGCGGTCGCGCGACTGTTTCCCGATAGCGCTGATGTACGCGTCGGCGAGGGTTTCACGCTCGCGCGCGGCACGCGGCTAGCCAGCCGTGTCGCGCACGGCGAAGCGACGGCTTGCGAGTTCCGCACGGCGCACGATGTCACGCTGCTCCCGTTCAGTATCGAAGCGGCGACGCTGAGCCCGACGCCGCACGATCTGCCGCGTTTCGACCGATACGTCGAGCCGCGCGCGCCGGTGCGCGGCGCGTTGCGGCTGCGCCTGCACACGTCCGGCAAAGCCGTCTTCGCCGATCTGCACGCGCTCGATCGTTTGTCGATTCATTTGGGCGGCGAGATGCAGGTCGCATCGCATCTCTTCGAACTGGTGCATACGGCATGCGTCGGCGTGCTCGCCGTCGATCCGAATGAGCCGGGTGCGTTGCGCAAGATCGTCGGCGCGGCTGGGCACGAGGCGATCGCACATCAAGGGCTGAATGCCGACGAAAGCCTGTTGCCGCTCGCGTGGTCCGGCTCGCACGGGCATGGTCTGCTCAAGGAATACTTCGCCTGTCCCGCGCGCTTTCATTTCTTCGTGCTCGATGGACTGAGGGCGCTGTTGTCGCGCGCACGATGCTGCGAGATCGAACTAGTCATCCTGCTCGATCGCTGGCCGGAACGGCTTGCAGCGCTCGTCGATGCGTCACGCTTCTGTCTATTCTGCACGCCGGTCGTCAATCTGTTCCGCACACGCACGGACCGGATCGAGCTGTCGTCGTCGGCGACGGAGTTCCATCTCGCGGGACGGCGTCTCGCGTCGCGCGACTAAGAAGTCTATGTGGTCGAGTCAGTCGATGCCTGGACGCACGACGGCGTTGGCGCGCAGACGTTTCGTTTGCTCTATGAAACCGTCAACGACGACGAGGGCAATTACGGACGCTACTTCTCGCTGCGGCGCGAGCCGGCGCTCTTGTCGGATCAGGCGCGGCATCATGGCGCGCGCACGTCGTATCGCGGTACGGAGGTGTATCTGTCGCTGGTCGATCAGCATGCGCTGCTGTACGCCGACGATGCCGCGCCGCTCGCCAGCGTTGGCCTGATGCAGGCGCCGCGCGCGCCTTTCGGCGAACACGAAACGGCGTGGCGCCTGATTCGCCTGATGAACCTGAACGTCGTGCCCTTCGAGGACATGGATCACCGGCAGGGCGGTCTCGGCCTGCGCGATCTGCTGCGGCTCTTCACCGATGGCGGCGACGCGGTGCAGCTTCGGCAGATCCAGAGTCTCGTCGGCATGAAGACGCGCGTGACTTCGCACAAGCTGGATCATCGCGGTCCACTGGCTTTCGCGCGCGGCATCGATTGCACGCTGACAGTCGACGAGCAGGGATTCTCAGGGCTCAGCCCGTATTTGTTCGGTCTCGTGCTCGAGCAGTATCTGATGCGGCATGCCGCGATCAACACCTACACGCGAACGGAACTGAATTCGATGCAGCGCGGTCCGATCGCGCGTTGGCCGATGCGTATCGTCCGTCACCCGGGAAGACCGCCGATGAAACGAGACGAGACCGGCGCGCACGGCGTATCGAGGCTGTTGTTCGAGATGACCGAATCGCTCGTGCGCGAATCCTGGCGACACGGCTTTCTGGCGCTGCTGCGTCGGCTCGGTGCGCGGCCCGACATCGATCCCGTCGGCACCGCGCAGCGTCCGTCGGACGAGCCGTTTCGCCTCGGGCAGAAGCCGAGTCTCGCCTTCGCGCCGAGCGAAATCGTGAGCGTCGAAGTCGATCGGGTGCGTCTCTTCGTTCGGCTCTTCGGCCTCGGGATGCTCGGGCCGAACGGCGCGCGGCCGATCCATGTGACGGAGGTCGCGAAAGAACACGAGGAAAGCCGCGCCGACGGCACGCTGGTCGACTTCCTCGATGTCTTTCACCATCGCTATCTGACGCTGTTCTATCGCGCGTGGGCCGGTGCGCAAGCGGCCGCGAGCCTCGATTGCGCGGGCGCCGATCGCGAGCGCTTCTCTTTCTACGTCCGCAGTCTCGCCGGACTCGGCCACGCGGATAGCAGGTCCGCACGCGCTGCCTGCGCATGCGCGTCTCGCCGCGTCGGCGCATCTGGTGCGCGAGGCGCGCAATCCCTCCCGATGGCTTGCGCGCGACCCGACCATCACGCATTACTTCGGCGTGCCTGTGTTGATCGAGAAATACGCGTTCCACTGGATCGCCGTCGCGGATGAGGATCGCTCGCGGCTCGGCATGCCGGGCCCGGCATCGACGATGGGCGAGGGCGGCATGCTCGACGAAGAAGTCCCGGACTGCCAGTACCGCATCCGTATCGTCGTCGGGCCGGTCGATATCCAGCGCTACTTGCGCTTCACGCCGCAGGGCGAGGATCTGCCGCGCCTCGTCGACTGGGTGCGCGCGTTTGTCGATCGCAAACTCGACTGGGAACTGGAACTGCGGATCGAAGCGCAAGAGGCGCCGAGCGCGACGGTCGGCGGCCCGGAGCGGCTCCGCTGGTCGGGATGGCTCGGCAAGCCGCCCGAGGGCCAGCCGATCACCGGCATGCGTTTCGAGCCGGAGCACTACATGAACGACGAAGACGACGCACATATCGCCGCGTCGATTGCCGATGACGCGCCGTGCGGCCCCGACCTCGAATACGATCCGGAATTCGTGGTGCTGTCCGCGCAGTTCGCGATGCGCAGAGAGGCGCAATACGGCGACTTCGTGGGGGCGCCGCCGCCGGTCGCGTGGAGCGACGTCGAGCGCGACTGCCTGCGTCTGCTCGTGCGCAGCAAGGACATGCGGCTCGCGATCTTTCATGCGCGATGCCGCACGCGGCGCGCGGGGGCGGCGGGCCTCGCCGAACTGCGCGCGCAGCGTCCCGACGCGTTGCAAGGTTTCGATGCCGCGCTCGCGAGCCCGCGCACGATCGACGCATGGTGCCGCGTGCATCTCGACGATGCGTGTCCCGATCTCGCGGCGCTGTCGCGTTTGCTTGAACATATCGTGAACGCGGGGACGAACGTGCCGCCTTTCGCGGAGCCGGCCGAGCCAGCCGATGCGCCGCCGCCTGCGGACACGCCGACGCCCGATGTCATCGCCCTGGACCAAGAGCCCGCGACGCCGGTTCCGATCGCGCACGTCGCGGATGACCGTCATGCCGCGCTGCGGCGCATCCGCGAGGTGCGTGGCTGGTTCGAGGAACACGAACCCGGCAGCCCGATTTCCGTGTTGCTGCGTCGCGCCGAGTTCTGCGTCGGCAAGCGCTATACGGAGCTGACGCGGGCCGTGCCGCCGGAACTGATCGAGCAATGGGAACGCGAAGGCGCGTGATCCGATGATCGTCCGTCGCTCATCGACAGGAAGCAAGGGCATGAAACCTCACCTGACCGAGCTGTACAATCGCGAATCGCTCTATCTGCATGAGGCGATGAACGAGTTCGCGCGCACGCACGAGAAGATCGGACGCAGACTCGGCATGCAGGGCTCGGCCATCGGCGATCCCTTCGTGAAGCGCCTGATGCAGTCGTTCAGCTTCTCGGCGGCGCGCATGCAATCGTGGCTCGCGGACGAGTTTCCGCAACTGACGCACGATCTGCTCGAAACCGTCCTGCCGAACCATACCGCGCCGACGCTCGCCGCTGCCGTCGCGCGCCTCGTGCCGGACGGCCGCCAGGGCGATCTGAGCGCGGGCTTTCTGGTGGCGTGCGGTACGCCGTTCAGAAGCCGCATTCCGGCGGGCGAGGCATCGTCGTGCACGTTTCGCAGCAGCCAGGACGTGGTGCTGTATCCGCTCGAAATCGCCGGCGCGCAACTGACCGGTGTGTCGCCCGACATTCCGTCGCTGAACCGGCTGACGGCGTCGTCGCGCGAGATACGCGGTGCATTGCGTCTGCGCACGACCAACGGCGCGAAGATGTCCGATCTGCAGGGCATCGATCGCCTGCCGATCTATCTGTCGGGCGACGAGCGCACCACCTCGCATCTTTTCGAGTTGATGCACGTCGCGAGCGTGGCGACGGTCGTGGCGCCGCCCGGCCGCTTCGGATCCAGCGACGGTCCGCTGCATGTGGTCGAAGCGGGCGCGGTCGTGCATGACGGGCTCGCGCATGGGCAAAGCCTGATACCGGGTTCATGGCCCAAATTGCACGGCAACACGCTGTTGCAGGAGTATTTCCTGTGCCCGTTGAGGTTTTACTTCTTCACGCTCGCGGGCCTTGCGGAAGGGCTGCGGCGCATTCACGAGCCCGAGGTGGAGATCGTCGTCCTGCTGAGCTGCGACGACGCCACGATGCGAACGGGCATCGGCGCAGAGCAGTTTTCGCTGTTCTGCACGCCGGTCGTGAATCTGTTTCCGCTGCGCATCGATTTCGCCGAGATCGCTGCGCGAAGCGAGCGAGATTCGGCTGACGCCGCGCATGCTGCATCCGCGCGACTACGAAATCTTCTCGATCGAGCGCGTGTTCGCGCATGTTGAGGCGGATTCCGAGCGGCTTGAATTCATGCCCCGCAATCACGCGATGAACTTCGACGAAGGCGAGCACGGCCGCTATTACACCGTGCGGCGCGAACAGGAGACGCGCTTCGCGACGCCACGCCGCTATGGCACGCGCGCGCCGCATGCGTTGTCGGAATGGCGCATCCGTCTCGTCGATGAAAACGGCGCGCCGCATCCGCAACGTCTCAACTATCCTCCGCGGATGTCTGGGTCACCAACGGCGACCCGTCGCGGCTCATCGAATGCAACGGCATCGACGACTTCGAAGCTGTCGACTCGATGCCCGTTGCCGGCGTCGGGCTGATTCGCGAACCGAGCGGCCCGCGTCCGTCGCTTGCCGAGCGCGACGTCGCCTGGGAACTGATCCGCATGCTCGGCGCGGGGCAATCGCTGTTGCGTCCCGCGAAGGGTGCGCGTTGCGCCGAACTGCTTCAGGACATGCTGCGGCTCTTTCTCGCGGGCGACGATGCACTGCATCGCAAGCAGATCGACGGTGTGCTCTCTCTCACCGCCGATGCGGTGACGAGGCGCTTGCCCGATGGCGTGCATATCCTGCTGGGCCGCGGCGCGGCGGTCACGCTCACGGTGGACGAAGCCGCCTTCGACGGCATCAGCCCGTATCTGTCGGTCTCGTGCTCGAACCCGTGCTCGCCCGCGTGATGTCGATGCATTCGTTCGTGCAACTGGAACTGCATTCGCCGCAGCGCGGGCTGATCGCGCGCTGGCCGGTGCGCATGGGAACGCGCGGCATCGCCTGAGCGCGCCTCGCCGCCCGCCAGGCCGGGCTTTTTCATCCATCGAATTCCATCCCTTCATTCAGCTCGTCTCATGCTCAATTTCACCGCTACCCGAACCTTGTCCGTCAGCGGCGCGGCGCTGACGGTGTCGTCCACAGGCGCGCCCCTGCTTCATGTGCGCTCGATATCCGGCGCGGAACGTCTCTCCGAGATCTACGAATACACCCTCAGGCTCTACACGCCGGCCGAGGGCTTGCCCGCCAACATCGCGTCGGAGATCGATCTGCACGCGATGATCGGCAAATCGCTGACCGTAACCGTGCAGCTCGACGGTTCGGGCACGGTGTTGCCTGGCATGTCGGCCGATGCGAATCTCGGCACGGGCGAACGCGAAATCAGCGGCCTCGTGTTTCAGGCGCATTATCTCGGCCGACCGCGCTGCAAAGCAACTACGAGATCAAGATCAGGCCGTGGATCGAACTGGCGCGCGAGCGCACGGACTATCGCATCTTTCAGAAGCAGACCGTCGTGCAGATCATCGACAACGTGCTGAAAGACCAGTACATGTATTCCTACGACAAGCGTCTGAGCGCGTCGTACTCGATCCTCGACTATCA
>JAQFVI010000350.1:3933-18555 GCA_029439495.1 Caballeronia sp. BR6202001590007 | reverse complement strand
ACCAGCGCTCGCAATCGGACCGGCCGAAGGTGCGGCCCTTGTACTGGCCCGCTTCGCGCGCCGCGTCGAGCAGCGCGCCCATCTCGGCGGGCCAGGTCTTCCACGGTTCCTTGATACCCGCGAGACGCAGCGCGCGCGCGTCGAGTTCGTCGGCAGGCGCCTGGCCTTCGGGCAGGAGCGCGGCGACATCGACGAGATTGCGCAGCGCCTTGTGCAACTGAGCGGGTCCGCTCACCCACTTCGACACAATCGCCGCCGATGCGGCCGGCAGCGGCGCCATGAAGGTGCGCCAGTAGTCGCGCACGGCCTGCGCGAGCAGATCGCTCTGATCGGTTTCGAGCGTCTGGCTGAAGAGGCTGTCGCTGTCGAACGCATGCTCGCGCAGCATGCGATTGCACCAGCCGTGGATGGTCGACACGGCGGCCTCGTCCATCCATTCGGCGGCCAGGCGCAGCCTGCGCGCGCACGCGGGCCACGCATCGGGATCGAACGCGTCGCGCAGTTCGTACAGCAGGTCTTCCTCGCCATCGGCGAGCGGCTCGACTTCGTCGGACTTCTGCTGAAAGTACTGCGCCGCCTGCGTGAGCCGCGCGCGGATGCGGTCGCGCAGCTCCTTGGTCGCCGCATCCGTGAAGGTAACGACGAGAATCTCCGGCGGCGTGAGCGGACGCATCGGCGGATCGTCGTCCCGCGCGCCCGCCGGATCGTGGCCGAGCACGAGCCGCACGTACAGCATCGCGATGGTGAAGGTCTTGCCTGTGCCCGCGCTCGCTTCGATCAGACTGCGGCCCGCGAGCGGAAAGCGCAGCGGATCGAGCGGCTGCGGCACGTAGCCCGGCGTTTGCGTGGCGCTCATCGTCCGGCTCCCGGCGCGGCTTCGCGCGCGGCGCTTTTTCTGACGACGGCGGCGGTCATCGGCGCGAGCAGGCGTTCGGCAAGCGCGGCAAATTCTCCGCTCGCGGCAAGCGCCGCATAGCTTAGATACACGCGCGCAAGCGATGCGCTCTGCTGCATCTCGCCTGCCATGTAGCCGTCGCCTTCGTAGCGCGACTGCGCGCGGGCGGCGGCCGTCTCCGGCGTCTTCTGGTTTTCGAAGAACCACTTGAGCGCCGTTTCCAGCGCGAACGGCAACGGCCGCGTCATGCCTTCCTCCCACAAGCGCATCAGCGCGCCCAGATGCGTCGCCGCGACGCTCGTATCAAGCGGCGCGAGCTGCACCGTGCCCTTCTTGCTCACGATGACGGTCGTCACCGCGCCGTTCAGATTCGCCGCGAGATGCTCGACCCACGGCCCGACGAGCCGCGCATAGCGATACTGATTGCCGTCGACCAGCGCGCTCGTCGACAGCAGCAGGCGCGCCGCATGGCCTTCGCCGTCCGCGCGCCACCGACCGAGCCAGTCCGCGAGCACGAGCGGCCCGCTGGCGCCCGCCGCGTCGAAACGCACTTCGCGATCGCGCAATCCGGCGACCGGCCAGCGTTCGAGTTGCGCGCGCCAGTCCTTGAAGAGTTCTTCCATCGGTTCGAGCAGCGCCGCGCCCATGTGATCGCCGAAGCCGCCGGTCGCCAGATCGCCGCGCCGCCGGATCGATGCCATCGTCGCCTCGCGCGCGGCGCGCAGCGCGTCGTCATCGAGCGGACCGGCGGCCTGCGCGCGGATCAGTTCGTCCTGCAGGCCCCATTTCGCGAGCACATCGAGTTCGAACGGTTCTTCGTCGATGCTCGCCGCTTCTTCCTCGTCGAGCGCGACGCGCAGCCGCTGGCGGAAGAAGGCCCGCACCGGCTGCTTCAGAAAATCCGCCAGTTCGCGCAAGGACAGCGGTTTTTCGCGCGGCAGCGCAAGCAGCGTGGCAGGCGGGTGGCCGTCGTCGGCGGCGTCGAGGTCGGGCGCGCGGCGCCATTCGGCCGCATACGTGAAGAGCGGCGACGACGTATCGCCCGCATCGAAATAAGCCGCGCTGAACGGTTGCAGCCGATGCTCGACCGTGAGCACTTCGAGGAGGTCGCCGTCGTCGACGAGCGTCCAGCCCGCTTGCAGATGATCGCGAAGCTGGCCGATCAGCACCGAAGGCGGCCGCTCGCTGTTGTCGTTGATGCTACGCCCGACCCACGACACATGCAGATGATCGCGTGCCGACAGCACCGCTTCGAGCAGCAGATAGCGGTCGTCCTCGCGTCGCGAGCGGTCGCCGGGGCGGTAGTAGCCGCGCATCAGATCGAAGTCCATCTGCACGCGCGCGCGCGGATAGTCGCCGTCGTTCATGCCGAGCAGGCAGACGCGGCGAAACGGGATCGCGCGCATCGGCATCAGCGTGGCGAAGGTCACCGCGCCCGCGAAGAAGTGCTGCGACAGCGCGCTCTGATCCAGCGCCGACAACCAGTAGTCGCCGACCATCGACAGCGGCAGTTCGTCGTCGAGCCGCGCGTCGGCGCACATGTCGAGCCAGTCCTGCAACACGTTGTCCAGACGCGCGAAGGTGTATGCGTCCTCGGCGTCGTCACCCGAGAAGAAGGTCTCGCGCAGCGCGCGCAGCCGCACGGCCCATTGCGGCACCGTCGCCGATTCGCGCAGCGTGCGCCAGGTATGGTCGAGCGCATCGAAGAGGCGCGCGAGCGGGCCGAGCAGCGCGGCATCGAGACCGCCGACTTCGCCGTACGGCTCGATGTCGTTCCACGCCTGAGCATCGCCGCCGACCGCGTAGCCGAGCAGCATGCGCCGCAGGCCGAACGCCCACGTATGCTGCGCGCCGGCTTCGTCCTCGTGCGGCAGACTGAGACTCGCGCGCTGTTCGGCATGCAGGCCCCAGCGCACGTTCGCGCCGCGCACCCACGCGCGCAGGCGCGGCAGATCGGCCTGATCGATGTGAAAGCGCGCGCGCAGCGCGGGCACGTCGAGCAGATCGAGCAGATCGCTCACCGTGAAGCGCGAGTTCGGCAGGCCGAGCAGCGTTTCGAGCGCGCCGACGAGCGGATCGGCCGCGCGCTGACCGCGATCCGCGACGCTGAACGGAATATGACGCGAATCGCTGCGCTCGAGCAGCCCGAACACCGCCTGAATGTGCGGCGCGTAGGTTTCGATGTCCGGCACCATCACGATGATGTCGCGCGGACGCAGCGTCGGGTCCGCGTTCAGCGCGGCGAGCAACTGGTCGTGCAGGATTTCGACTTCGCGCTGCGGGCCGTGCGCGATATGAAAGCGGATCGACGCATCCTCGCGCGGATCGAGCGGCGGCCAAAGCTCGCGCGTTTCGGCGAGCGGCCGCAGATCGCGGATATCGTCCTGCAACTGCGCGAGCAGCGTATCGGCGTCGCGTTCCTCGAACAGATCGATGCGCTCGCCGATGTTGGTGAATTGCGCGCGATAGCTCTCGCGCGCGTCGGCGCTGTCGAATTCGTCGAGCAGGCCGATGAAGTCGCGTCCCTGCTTGCCCCACGACGCGAGCAGCGGATGCGCATGCAGATGCATCTGATCCGCCGGCGGCTCGGCGGCCGCGCCGTCGCTGCCTGCCTTGCGCGCCTGCCGCGAATGCGCCGCGCGCAGCAGTTCCTTGTCGGGGACGATATCCGCCCAGTAATGGGCGCACGGATTCGGCACGCACATCAGCACCTGACTCCAGCGCGACAGCGCCGCGAGCGCTTCGAGCGACTGACGCGGCAGACTCGAAATGCCGAACACGACGATGCGCCGCGGCAGCCCGGGCGGACGCGTGTCACCGCGCCAGTTCAGCGCGCGGTCCATGAACGCCTCGTGAACCGCCGCGCGGCCGCCCGCTGATGCGATGTCGCCCGCGATGCCGCTCGCCGACTGTCCGACTTCCGCGATCAGTTCGCGCCACAGCGCCGCCTGCCAGCGCTGTTCGTTGGGCAGCGGCAGACGTTCGCCGCGCGCGTCGATGACCACGTCCTCGCCCGCGCGCCACGCGTCGAGCCAGTCGGCGCGATACATCTGGTACTGCTCGAAGAGATCCGCGATGCGCTCGGCCAGTTGATAACGCTTGCGCCGGTCGTCATCGCGGCTGATGAAGCGCCGCAGCGACTCGAACTCCGCGCGGCCGGCGAGCGCGGGCACGACGCGCATCAGCCGCCAGACGAGCCGGCCCTTGTCGAACGGCGATTGCTCCGCGACCGACGACGCGCCGAGCACCGCGCGATACGCCTTCCAGATAAAGCGCGACGGCAGCACGATATCGAGCGCCGCCGCGATGCCGCAGCCGCCCTCGCCGGTCGCCGGATCGACGTGCGCGGCGAGCGCGAGTTTGAGCCACTGCGCGATGCCGTTACTCTGCACGAGGATGGTTTCGTTTTCCAGCGGCGCGAGCGGATAGCGCTTCATCCACTCGACGAGCAGATCGCGCAGGCGCTCGGAGCGATTACCGTGGACCAGCATCAGCCCGGGTGGCAGGGAATTCGAGGTCAAGGACACTCCGTGGGAAACGGCGGCCCCACATTTCGAACGTTTCGGACATTTTTCGGATGGGGCGCGTTTGGGCGAGGGTCGATTTTAGCGAATCGCGCCGCCCGGCGAAGCGGGCCGCGACGCCTGCCATTTGAACAGGCGATCGGGACAAGATGTATCCCGGCGAAGGGGCGCGGAATGCGGCTTGCGGCAATCCGCCTTAACATCCGGCTTCGAAAACAGCATCGGAGCGGCTTTGAAGCAGCTTTCAGGCAGGCTTGGAAGCGCTCCGACCAACCAGGCGAATTCAATCATGGAAAAACGGGCACTCATCGTCGGCGGCAATCTCGCGGATCATCTGCTCGCGCGCGGCGGATGGCAGGTCGCCGGACTGTCGCGCGGCTGCTCGCCGATGCGCGACAGCGTGCAATCCGTCACCGCCGATCTCACCTCGGCGCAATCGGTCGAGGATGCCTTGCGCGGCAAGCAGGTCACGCACGTCTTCTTCACGGCATGGGCGCGGCAGGCGACAGAGCGCGAGAATATCCGCGTGAACGGCGCGATGGTGCGGCACGTCCTCGATGCGCTCGGCCCGTCGGGCACGCTCCAGCACGCCGCGCTCGTCACCGGACTCAAGCACTATCTCGGGCCGTTCGAGGCCTACGCGCAGGGCAGCGTGCCGCTCACGCCGTTTCGCGAGGAACAGGGGCGGCAGGACGTCGACAACTTCTACTACGAGCAGAAAGACCGCCTGTTCGATGCTGCCAGGCGCTTCGGCTTCGGCTGGAGCGTGCACCGGCCGCATACGATCATCGGCGACGCGCACGAAACTGCACGAACTGGCCGACGCGCATCCAGGACGCGTCGAGATCGAAACGCTCGATATCCGCGAGCAGGATCAGCTTGCCGCGCTCGCGACGCGACTGGCGCAGCGGCGCTTCGACATCCTGTTCGTGAATGCGGACATCACGAATCCGGACCCGACGCAGACGATCGGCGAAGTCTCGACCGAAGATTTCGTGGAGGTGATGATCGTCAACGCGCTCAGCCCGATGCGCGTGGTCGAGACGCTCGCACCGAACGTGACGGTGGAGGGCCTCGTCGGCGTGATGTCGTCGGGGCGGCAGCGTCGCCAACAACGAAAGCGGACAGCACGAGCTTTATCGCGGCAGCAAGGCGACGCTCAACAGTTCATGCTCAGTTACGCGGCACGCGAAGCGGCGTCGGCGCGGGCGCTGGTGCTGATGGCGCCCGGCTGGGTGCGCACCGAACTCGGCGGGCCGGAAGGCAGGCTGAGCATCGAGGAGAGCGTGCCGAGCCTGGTCGGCGTGCTGCTCTCGAAGCAAGGCACGCCCGGCCTGCAATACGTCGACTATCTCGGCCGCACGGTGCCGTGGTGATGCGCTCCGGCGGCAGATCGCGACACGCCGCTCGGCGGTCCCGTCGACGATCTTGTGGATCGCTTCTTCGAAGGCTTCCGAAGGCTGGCCGCCGCTCACCAGATACTGACGATCGAAAATGATCGCCGACACCGACTGAATGCCGAGCTGCTGAAATTCCTACTCTTCGGCGCGGACCTCGTCGGCGTAGGCGCTGCTTTCCAGCACCTCGCGCGCCTTGTCGGCGTCGAGGCCGACGCTGCGCGCCGCATCGACGAGCACGTCGCGATTGCTCGTATCCTTGCCTTCGCCTTGATACGCGCGCAGCAGCGCGAGCTTGAGCGGCAACTGCCGGCCTTCAAGCCGCGCCCAGTGCAGCAGCCGGTGCGCATCAAACGTGTTGTAGACGAACTTGCGCGCGCAGCAGGTGTGCGATCTGGTCGGCTCGATCTCGCACGCGAGCAGCCAGCAGACCGGCGGCATCTCGCAGGTAAGCAGCACTTCATTCTCGCGACGCCCGCCGGCGCGTAACGCGGACGTTCCGACTGAGCATCAGCGCATCGCCATCGCTTCGCCGCGCTGCGGATGCCCCATCACGAGGCATTGCTAGCGGAAAGCATCGCCCTGACTGCGTGCCGCGGCCTGGCTGAAGCCCTTGCCGAGCGCATCGAATTCGATCTGCGAGGCGCCCTGGCCGCACGAGATCGTGTCGCCGTCGCGACCCTGCACGTGCAGCAGCGCGCGGTCGGCGACGAGATAGGCGACGAGTGCAAACACAACGGCATTGAATACCTTTTTCATGCTTGTCTCCTTACCTTGTGAGGTAAGGGCGCGACCGCGCATCGAAAATCAGGGCAAGCCCCAAGCGCACGAGCGTCATAAAAGCTTTTTCCGACGATTGCCGTAAGCTTCGGCCCTCGCGGAACGGTAAGCGATAAAAAGTCAACGCCGCGCAGCACAATGATTTTGATACGCCGCAAAGCCCCCCCAAATCTGAGTTATTCTTATTAACCTTTAAGAATTTGCGCAGAAAATTCGGCTTGCTCCGTCGATCCGAACCATCCGCGTAGTTCGTCCCGCCTGTCATTCGATAGTCACCCGCGCAGTGTATGCAAGCTCGCCGCAAGGCGCGCCGGCCGCGCTTTACCCACGATTTCGACAAAAAATGCATCTGCCGTCAGTTCTCAGCTTTCTCATCTGGATTCCAGTGGTATCGGGCATTTTCGTGCTGACCTTCAGCACCTCGGCGACGCTCTCTCTCGCGGTCGCGATGCTCGCCGCGCTCATCTATCTGTGGACGCAGGCGCACACCTTCGACATCGACGCGTGGCGCGGCCTCAAGCTCGGCTTCGCGCCGTAGATCGCCATCTTCCTGTGCTTCCTGGCGGCCTTCTCGGTCAAGGTGCCGATGTGGCCGGTCCACACCTGGCTGCCCGACGTTAACGCCGAAGGCCCGACCGGCGCGGCGGTGATGCTCGGCATGCTGAAGATCGGTGGCTACGGCCTCGTGCGCTACGTGCTGCCGATAGTCCCCGACGCGTCGCACTTCTTCGCCCCCGCGATGATCGCGCTCGTCGCCGTGATCTACGGCTGCCTCGTCGCGCTGGCGCAGACCGATATGCGCAAGCTGCTCGCGTATTCGGCGGTCGCGCACATGTGCCTCGTGACGCTCGGCCTCTTCACCTTCGACCGTGTCGGCACAGAAGGCGCGGTCGTGCAGATACTCCTCCCACGGCATCGTGTCGGGCGCGATGCTGCTGTGCACGGGCATCCTAATGCTGTTCTCGATGGCCAACGTCGGCCTGCCGGGCACGTCGGGCTTCGTCGGCAAGTTTCTGGTGCTGATGGGCGCGATCCGCGTGAACTTCTGGATCGGCGCGGCGGCAGCGCTGTCGCTGATCCTGAGCGCGGCCTACACGCTGTGGATGTACAAGCGCGTGATGTTCGGCGCGATCAAGAACGAGCGCGTCGCGAGTCTGCGCGATCTGGGCAAGCGCGAGTTCGTGCTGTTCGGCGCGATGGCCGTGCTGGTACTCAGCATCGGCCTGCATCCGAAGACCTTCACCGACCTTTACCGATGCGATCGGCCCGTCGGTCGAAAGCTTCTTGTCGGCGGCGCAAGGTTTGTCGCTGCCCGAGGACGGCGGCGCGCCGTCCTACAACGCGAATCAGAAGACCGACACGGAACGCGCGCCGGGCTGATTCTCCTGAGACACCGCGCCGGACGCGGCGGCCTTCGATCCAGCGAAACCAACGGGGAAGTGACTCACTTCCCCGTCGTCTTTTCTTGGGCGCGCGTCTGCGCCTTGCGTGCGCGCTTGTGCTCGTACATCGCCGCATCGGCGAGCGAGATCGCCTGATCGGTCGACACGAAGCGCACCGCGACCGCGCCGACGCTCACCCCGCAATGCTCGACCGGGCGATGACCCAGCAGATAGCTGCCGCTCGCCGCCTGCCCGACGCGCTCGCGAATCTGTTCGGCCAGACGGTTGGCTTCGTCCAGATCCGCCGGACCCGGACCCACGAAGGCGAATTCATCGCCGCCGATGCGGGCGAGCATGTCGATATCGCGCGTGACGCCTGCGATACGCTGCGCGCAGCTCTTGAGCAGGCTGTCCCCCGCGACATGGCCGAGTTCGTCGTTGACCTTCTTGAAGTCGTCGAGATCGATCATGCCGACGATCACATACGAGCCGTCGCGTCCGGCGCGCGCCAGCAGGCGGCCCAGTTCGTCCTGCAGCGCGCGGCGGTTCGGCAGACCGGTCAGCGCATCGGTGAGTGCGAACCTGGCGAGATATTCGTTCGAGCGGTGCACTTCTTCGAGCAGGCGTTCGCGTTCGATATGCTGCGCGACGATCTTCGAAAACAGATTCAGCGCGCTGCGGGCGCGCGGCCCGATGTCCTGACTGCGCCGGCTCGCGGCGCAGAGCGTACCGATGATGAGGCCGTTGCTCGCGCATACCGGCGCGCTCGCATAGGTTTCGATGCCGAGCGCGCGGGCGGCCTGCGAGTCGCCCCAGATGTCGCTCACATGCGACGTGAAACACCGCCCTTTCTCGATGCAGCGCTTGCAGAGCGTATCGGACCACGGCACCTGCAAGCCCTCGTCGATCTTCAGCTCTCCGGTATTGTGCGCGTAGTCGACGAACTGGATGCCCGCTTCCTCGTCGATAGACGTCAGATAGACGGACTCCAGTCCGGTGACGATCTCGAGCATTTCGAGCAGCGGCCTGACGAGCTGTTCGAGACTTTCCGCCGATGCGACCGTCTCGGACAACCGCTCAAGCATCAATTCCATATGGACCTCGTTTGGCGTTTTTGGGCCGTAGTTTTTGGGCTGTATTGTAACGGTCCGAAGAAAGTCGCCGGGCGAACGGTTCAGGCACGAAGCTGCACGAAAGAAGCGGGTTTCAGGCGCTTTCGAGGTCGCGGCCTTCGTCGCCGGCCGCCCGGTCAACCTGGTGTCATGACGGCTCGCCGATGCCGAGCGCATTGAGCAGCCACGTCCTGAAGGTCTCGAACGCCTCGTGCCGATGCGCCCGGCGCGGATGCACGAGGTAATGCCCGACGTATTCCACTTCGCGCGTCGAGCCGGCGAGCGGCCGCACCAGTTCGCCGCGCTGCAGTTCGCGCTCGGAGAGCAGCGTCGATTCGAGCACCACGCCCAGCCCATCGTCGGCGGCGGCAACTAGTTCGCCTCGAACCAGCCTTTCGAACCAGCCTTTCCATTGATACATCTGCACTTCGCACTGGATCAGCGGCATGTGATACAGGTCTTCCGGCTTGCGGATGCGCTCGGCAAGCGCGGGCGTGCAGAACGGCGCGAGCCCTTCGCGCACGAGCGGAATCTTCTCGTGCGGCGACGACTTCGGCTCGCCGTAGACGATGTCCAGATCGAAGTCGTCGAAGCGCGCGTAATCGGTGCTCGCCGAAAAGCGCAGATCGATGTTCGGATGATCGCGCACGAAGCCGGCTAGACGCGGCAGCAGCCACTGCGTCGCGAAGCTCGGCGCGGTGTGCAAGCGCAGCGGCGTGCGTTCCTCGCTCGCCAAAAGCGCGAAGCCGCGCTGCATCTCGTGCATGCCGCGCTGGATGTGCTCCATCAGCATCGCGCCCTCGCGCGTGCTGCGCTGAAAGAGCCGGTGGCCGAGCAGGTCTTCGAGCTTGCGCACCGAATGGCTGACGGCGCTCGGCGACAGACTCAGTTCGCGGGCGGCTTCCGCGAAAGACAACGTGCGGCCCGCCCCTCGAAAACCCGAATATACGAAAGCGGAACTTTGCGAACGACGTTCATGCGCGGGATTCGTGAATGACATTCAATAGCTGGTGCAATCTTTTCTTTTGTCAGCGCCCGCTGTCAAGGCTAAATTGGGCCCGCCTCGTTCCCACACCGTCCGATTGCTGAACAGGAGACAACTGCAGCGACCGGAGATTGTCGAGTATTCACTTCCGTCTTTTGCAGGAAACGCCATGACCACGATCACAGAGGCCGAGCCGCGCCGGGTCGAGCCCGGCCAAACTCACTCAATCCGCCCTACTCGCCAAATTCGCCGATCACGCCTATCGCATCCACCGCTTCGCGCTGCGCATGGGCGAGGTTCAGGGCCAGGGCTATATCGGCCAGGCGCTCGGACTCGCCGATGCGCTCGCCGTCGCCTGGTGCCACGCGATGCCCCGCCGAACCCGAATGGGAAGGCCGCGACCGCTTCTTGCTGTCGCACGGCCACTACGCGATCGCGCTCTACACCGTGCTGATCGAAGCGGGCGTGATCCCCGAGGAAGAATTGGAGACCTATGGCTCCGACGATTCGCGTATGCCGATGTCGGGCATGGCCACCTACACGCCCGGCATGGAAATCTCGGGCAGCTCGCTCGGACAGGGCCTGACAATCGCCGTCGGCATGGCGCTCGACCTGCGCCTTAAGGGCAATCCGGCCTTCGTCTACAACTCGATGTCGGACGGCGAACTCGACGAGGGCGCGACCTGGGAAACCGCGCTGTCCGCCGCGCATCATGGCCTCGGCAACCTGATCGCGATGGTCGACATCAACCGCCAGCAGGCCGACGGCGCCTCGCACGAGGTGCGAGGGTTCGAGCCGCTCGCGGACAAGTTCCTGTCCTTCGGCTGGCACGTCGAGCGCGTGAACGGCAACGATCTGCCCGCGCTGCTCGCGGCTTTCGACCGCTGCCGCGCGCTCGACCAAGCGAAGCCGCGCGTGCTGCTGCTCGACACGCTGATGGGCAAGGGCGTGCCGTTCCTGGAAACGCGCGAGAAGAATCACTTTATCCGGGTCGATCCGGAAGAATGGCAGCAGGCGATCGCCGTGCTCGATCGAAACCATCAGGCCGCACGAGGAGAACAGGCATGAGCGCCGTCGCTGAAAAGAAACCCCGTCTGACGACCTCCGCGATGATCGCGTCGATCGCCTCCGAAGGCCAAAAGACGCGTCCCGCGCCGTTCGGCCACGCGCTCGTCGCGAAAGCGGAAAAGCGCCGCAATATCGTCGGCATGACCGCCGATTTGTCGAAATACAGGACCTGCACATCCTCAATCAGGCGTTCCCGGAACGACACTTTCAGATGGGCATGGCCGAGCAGTTGCTGATGGGCGCAGCGGGCGGCATGGCGAAGGAAGGCTTATTCCCTTCGCGACCATCTACGCCGTGTTCGCGACGCGACGCGCCTACGACTTCATTCATCAGGTGATCGCGGAAGAGAACCTCAACGTGAAGATCTGCGCCGCGCTGCCGGGCCTCACGACCGGCTACGGCCCGAGCCATCAGGCGACCGAAGACCTCGCGCTAATGCGCGCGATTCCCTGCATGACAGTGATCGATCCGTGCGACGCGCTCGATACCGAAGAGGCCGTATCGGCGATCGCCGCGCGCGACGGCCCGGTCTACATGCGCCTGTTGCGGGGCAAGGTGCCCGCCGTGCTCGACGATTACGACTACCGCTTCGAACTCGGCCGGGCCAAGCTGCTGCGCGACGCCCGGCAGCGTGCAGCCGCCGAGCGCGCGCCCATCGTGCCAAGATAGGCCGCCGCGTGGCGCACCGCCGCGGCCCCGTCTTCGAGCGATGCGCCGCCGGCCGCCGTCGCGCCGGCGATCTTGTGCACCAGCACCGTTCCCGCGATGCCGCGCCGCTGCCCGCGCTCGATGCGCCCGCGCAACGACACGTCGTCCGCGACGATGACGATCTCCACCGGAATGCCCTGCGCCCGCGCCAGTTCGACCGCCAGACCGAAATTGAGGCGATCGCCCGTGTAGTTCTCCACGATCAGCAGCGCGCCCTTGGTGCCCGCGCTCGCGCGAATCGCGGCGAGCACGGCATCGACGGGCGGCGAGGTAAAGACTTCGCCTGCCACCGCCGCGCTCAGCATGCCCGCGCCAACATAGCCGTCGTGCGCCGGTTCGTGGCCGCTGCCGCCGCCCGAAATCACCGCGACCGTACCGCCGGTGTCGCGGCGCACGAGCACGTTTCATCGGCAAGCAGCGCGACGTGCGGCGCCTGACGCGCGATGCCTTCGAGCATCTCGCGCACAACGCGAGCGGGATCGTTTGATGAGTTTCTTCACGGCAGCCTCTCGTATGCGTTTGACCGACGACGATAGCCGCAAGCGGTGACGGCATGCTGGACTGAGGTTTCGTCAGATGAAAGCAAGCGCTGTCTATCTGCCGGTAGATACATCCGCGAACGAAGCGCGCGTCGCCGTGTCGAAACGCATTCACCGCGCGCCGCGCGCCCGCCTCGATCCACTTACGCGAACCTCTATGGCCCATGCATGGAACGTCGACGACATCGCGCCTCAGCACGGCAGACGCGTCGTCATCACCGGTGCGAACAGCGGAATCGGCTATCACACGGCGGTCGTGCTCGCGTGCCGCGACGCGAACCGCGGCGAACGCGCCGTCGCGCGCATCCGCCGCGATACGCCCGATGCGCTTCTCGAACTCGATACGCTTGATCTCGCGAGTCTCGCGTCGGTCCGCGCGTTCGCGGATCGTCAGCTCAAAACGGGCAAGCCGCTCGACCTGCTTGTCAACAATGCGGGCGTGATGGCGCCGCCGCGCCGGCTCGAATCGGCGGATGGTTTCGAGTTGCAGTTCGGCGTCAATGTGCTGGGACATTTCGCGCTGACCGCGCACTTGATGCCCGCGATCGAGCGCGCGGCGCAGGCATCGCAAGCGCGGCCGCGCGTGGTGACGATCGCGTCCATCGCGCACAAGACCGGGCGCATCGATTTCGACGACTTGCAGGCGACGCGCGCTTACGGCCCGATGACGTCGTATCGCCAGTCGAAGCTCGCCGATTTGATGTTCGCCTTCGAACTCGACCGCCGCCTGCGCGCGAGCGGCTCGCGCGCGATGTCGGTCGCGGCGCATCCGGGCGTGGCCAATACCAACCTGTTTCGCGACGACCGCTCGGCGTTAAGCCGCACCGTGCGGGCCGCGCTCGGCGGCGTGATCGGCGCGTTGCTCAACAGCGACTTCGACGGCGCCCTGCCGACGCTCTCTATGCGGCGACCTCGCCCGACGTCGCGGCCGGCGGCTATTACGGCCCGCTCGGTCTCTTCGAGGCGCGCGGCCGGCGCGTCGGTCCGGCGAAGGTCGCGCCGCAGGCCCGCCATGCCGACGATGCCGCGCGCCTCTGGCAAGTTTGCGAAGCGCTGACCGGAATGGCGTTCAGCCGCTAACCGTGACCGCCGGAGCAGCGGTGGCTTCTTCGACGAGCCTGCGCGCGAGGATCTTGTCAATGCGCTTGCTGTTCATCGCGACGACTTCGAAACGCCAGACTTCCCAGTCGGTATGATCGCCCGTCGCGGGCACGCGACCGAGCAGCAGCATCAGCATGCCGCCGAGCGTGTGATAGCGCGCGCGTTCCTGATCGGGCGTCTCGCGCAGATCGAGCCGGTCTTTCGCTTCGGGAATCGGGATCGCGCCGTCGAGCAGCCAGTCGCCGTTCGCGGACGGCACCGCCCAGGCATCGCGCGGCTCAAACTCGCCGGTGAGCGCTTCGAGTACGTCGTGCATCGTCACGATGCCTTCCATGTCGCCGTATTCGTCCACCACGAACGCCAGATGCTGATTCTGCGTGCGGAAATGTTCGAGCACGTCCATGCCGGTGAGCGTTTCGGGCAGATAGATCGCCGGTTCGAGATCGGCCGCCCAGTCCGGCGCTTGTCCCCTCGCGACGCGCCCGAGCACCTGTTTCGCATGCGCGACGCCGAGCACCGTGTCGAAGCCGCCGTCGCAGACCGGAAAGCGCGAGTGCTCCGATTCGATCACGCGGCGCAGGTTGTCTTCGTCGGGCAGACGGATGTCGAGACAGACGATGTCCGAGCGCGGAATCATCAGCGAGCCGATGTGGCAATCGTCGAGGCGGAACACGTTGCGTACGATCTCGTGCTCGTGACGTTCGATCACGCCGCTGTCCGAGCCCTCCTTGAGCAGCGCGTGGATTTCCTCTTCGATGACGCCCGCCGCGCCGTTCTGGCGGACGCCCATCGCGCGCAGCAGCGCATGCGTCGAACACGACAACAGCACAACGAACGGGCGCGTCAAGCAGCGCGAGCCACTGCATCGGACACGCGACGAAACGCGCGATCGGCTCAGGATTGATCTGGCCGAGGCGCTTGGGCACCAGTTCGCCGACGACGATCGACACATAGGTCACGCCGATCACCACGACCGCGGTCGATCCGACTTCGGCGGTGGCGAGCGGCACGCCGAGCGAGATCAGCCATGCTTCGAGCGGTCCCGCGAGCACCGATTCGCCAACGATGCCGCTCAAAAGCCCGATCGACGTGATGCCGATATGCACGGTCAACAGAAAGCGCGTCGGGTCT
>JAQFVI010000350.1:0-3925 GCA_029439495.1 Caballeronia sp. BR6202001590007 | reverse complement strand
GCGCGACAAGACCGAAGAGGATCAGGACTTCCACGATGCGCCTCCATATCGCGTTTGGCGCGCAGGTGGGACGTGGCAGGAGGAATCGTTTGACGCGCGCGGGCGNGCCTCCAGAGTTGATCGGAGTGGGGAGATATTACATTATTCTTTCATATGCGTCAACCGGACGGGCGATTGGAGGCAAGCGGAATTTGTAGCGCTAAAGAGCATCTGGAGTCGGCCAAGAAAATTGACAGTTAGTTACCGACTGTTAACAATTCAGCCAATTGTTTCGCTTCCTAGTGTCAATGACGGACAACAGGCCGCGACGCTAGGATGGCGCGCTTTAACTCTTCGATTTGCCATGGCCATTCAAAAAAGATTCCTCGCCCTCGCCTTCCTGTCGCTCGCGGCGAGCGCCGCTCCCGCGCAGGCGGCAGACATGAGCGTGTCGTCGTCCGCATTCGAGGACGGCGGTGCGATTCCCGCGCGCTATGCCGGACCGGCGCAATGCGGCGGCGAGAACGTCAGCCTGCCCGTCGCGTGACATGACGTGCCGGCAGCCGCGAAGAGCGTCGTCGTCACGCTCACCGACCCGAACGGCCCGAAGGGAACGGGCGTTACGCACTGGATCGCGTATAACGACGTCGCGCCGGGCGCGAACGGCGTCGATGCGAGCGCGACGCTCGGACGGAACATGACGGGCGCATCGCAATATCGCGAGCCGTGTCCGCCCGTCGGCGATGTCGCGCATCACTATCTGCTAACCGTCACCGCGACCGATTTCGCGCCCGGCGATCTGCCATCCGGCCTCGATTTCGCGGCGCTGCAAGCTCGGCTCGCGGGCCATACGATCACCGGCTCGACCATCGTCGGACGCTACGGCCGATGACGGCCCCGATGCCTTTCTGCGGCCGCATGCCGCGTTGACAAGATAGCGGAGCTATCGTCAAAAGATAGCATCGACTAGTTTATTTAAACCTCTCGTTTGCTTAGACTGCGTCTCGACCAGGCGAACACCGGATCGGGGAAAGTCAAAACGGATCGTTCGCTCCTGCCGCACCCGCGTTCATCCGCCCGGCGCGCCGCCTGACCAAAAAAGTCGCACACGACGGGTCGCGGCACCGGGCGCGTCTCCGCTCCGCCTTCGCTTGCGGCCGCTTCATCGACACGGAGCGGCCGGTGGTTTCGCACGCATCTGCTTCCCACTCAGACGAGAACAAGAATGTCGAACGATAAGGAGCCGCGCCACCGCTTCTTGCGGCAGGTGCTGGCCATCGTACCTGCAGCCACCGTGGTCCCGGGCGCCGCGCTCACTCAAAGCATGCAGAGCACGAGCGATGCGCCGCCCGCCGCTTCGGTGAGCGCCAAAGCCTACGCGCCCAGCTACTTCACCGACGCCGAATGGAGCTTCATCCAGGCGGCCGTCGACCGCCTCATTCCCGCCGACGACCACGGCCCCGGCGCGCTCGCCGCCAACGTGCACGAGTTCATCGACCACCAGATGGAAACGCCCTACGGCCACGGCAAGCTGTGGTCCGTTTCATCCGGATCAGCCACCCGAAATGGGCTATCAGATGAACCTCGCGCCGCGCGACATCACATCTATCGACACGGCATCAAGTCATGCGACGACCACTGCATCAAGCAGTACGGCGGCAAGACCTTCACACAACTCGACCACAAGACCCAGGAAACCGTGCTCGGCGAGATGGAGCACGCGAAGATCGAATTCGACGTCGTGCCCGCGCGCACGTTCTCGTTCTTTTCGTATCTGCTCGGCAACGTGAAGGAAGGCTTCTTCGCCGATCCGATCTACGGCGACAACAAGGACATGGTGGGCTGGAAGATGATCGGCTTCCCGGGCGCGCGAGCGGATTTCATGGATTGGATCGATCAGCCGGGCGTCAAGTATCCGTACGGTCCGGTATCGATCGAAGGCAGGCAGGCGTAAGCAGTGGCTATCAAGAAAGACAAGGTCGATTGCGTGATCGTCGGCTTCGGCTGGACCGGCGCGATTCTCGGCCAGGAACTCACCGATGCGGGACTGAACGTCGTCGCACTCGAACGCGGCGATGCGCGATACGCCGACCGACGCGAACTATCCGAAGGTCATCGATGTGAAGTACGTGGGGCGCGGCGAACTGTTTCAGGACCTGTCGGGCGAGACCGTGACGATCCATCATGGCATCGACGATCTGGCAACGCCGTATCGTTAACACGGCTCGTTCCTGCTCGGCAACGGCGTGGGCGGCGCGGGCTTCCACTGGAACGGCATGCACTACCGCATGCTGCCGGAAGAGCTGCAACTGCGCACGCGCTATGAAGAGCGCTACGGCAAGAAGTTCATTCCCGAAGGCATGCAGGTGCAGAACTTCGGCGTGACCTACGACGAGATGGAACCGTTCTTCGATTTCGCGGAGAAGGTGTTCGGCACCTCGGGCAAGGCCGGCAATCTGAACGGTCGGATCCAGGCGGGCGGCAATCCGCTCGAAGGCAAGCGCAGTTCCGAGTTTCCGACGCCGCCGCTAAAGAACACCCTCGGCGCGCAACCATTCCGAGAAGGCCGCGCGCGAAGTCGGCTTCAATCCGTATCCCCGCGCCTGCCGCGAACACCTCGCAGCCGTACACGAACCCGTATGGCGTGCGCCTCGGGCCATGCAACTTCTGCGGCTTCTGCGAGGACTTCGGCTGCTACATGTACTCGAAGGCATCGCCGCAGACCACCATCCTGCCGGTGCTGCTCAAGAAGCCGAACTTCGAGCTGCGCACGCGCTCGCATGTCACCAAGGTGCTGCTGTCGCCGGACGGCAAGACCGCGACCGGCGTGCAGTACATCGACGCGCAAGGCCGCGAATGCGAGCAGCCCGTCGACATGGTCATCGTCGCGGCGTTCCAGATGCATAACGTGCACCTGTTGCTGCTGTCGGGCATCGGCAAGCCCTACGATCAGACGGGTCTGGGCACGGTCGGCCGCAACTACGCGTATCAAATGAACGGCGGCATCAACGTGCTGCTGCCCAAGGGCACGCTGCTCATCCGTTCATCGGCACAGGCGCGGGCGGCGTCGGCATGGACGATCTCAACAGCGACCAGTTCGATCACGGGCCGCTTGGTTTCGTCGGCGGCGCGAGCATTCGACATATCCGCTACGGCGGCCGTCCGATCAAGCAAGCGCAGACCGTTCCGGGTACGCCAAACTGGGGCAGCGGCTGGAAGGCGGGCGTCACCGATGCTTACCAGCGCTACATGACCATCGGCATTTCCGGTTCGGTGATGCCGTATCGCGATGCCTATCTCGACCTCAATCCGACCTATCGCGACAAATACGGCCAGCCGCTTCTGCGCATGACCTTCGACTGGCACGACAACGAATATTCGATGCTCGATCACATCGGCACGCGCATGGAAGAAGTCGCGAAGGCGATGAACCCCGAGAAGTATTTCCGCGCGATCCGCAAGAAGGGCAGCACTACGACACGCGTGTCTATCAGTCGACGCACACGACCGGCGGCGCGGTGATGGGCACGTCGCCGCCGACGAGCGTCGTCAACAAGTACCTGCAAAGCTGGGACGTGCCGAACGTGTTCGTGATGGGCGCATCCGCGTTTCCGCAGAACATGGGCTACAACCCGACGGGCATCGTGGCCGCGCTCGATGTGTCAACCATGTCCCCAGTCTATACACAGGGCCAAGACGGTGTGTCGAGTCGACACACCGAGCGGCAACACTCATGCTTCATCTATCACTGGCCAGCGGTGAAGCTCAAGTGGGAAGCACGCAGTGTGCCCCATGTCAAACATCTGGCGCGTCGTGCGGATATCTCAGCTTCGTTATGGCTTGCGATCACCCATCGCTCTTAGGCAGTGCTTTCTTCTCACCGCGAGTTCGACTCGCAAGTGTGTCGGGTCGACGTACTGAGCGACACTCATGCGGCGTTAGTTGC
>JAQFVI010000349.1 GCA_029439495.1 Caballeronia sp. BR6202001590007 | reverse complement strand
GGTCTATACACCGCCGCAAAGAAAGTCACCCCCAAACCCCAAAGCGCCAGCAAAAATTAAAGGAACAAAACCCAAAACACAGATTCATACCCTTCTAACCCGCGAGGGGAAACAAACCCCAGCCCCATCAGAGAAAGAGAAACGAAAAAAGCATAAACAAAGCCATGGAAGTGGCATTCTTCCTACACCTCCTCGGTGTAGCCATCTGGATCGGCGGAATGCTCTTCGCCCATTTCTGCCTGCGCCCGGCGCTAGCCGAGCTGACACCACAGCTCAGGCTTCCACTGTGGGAATCGGTTTTCGCACGTTTCTTCAACTGGGTTGGCACCGCCGTGCTGCTGATCCTGATCACCGGCGGTTTCCTGCTGATGCAATACGGCGGCGGTCACGCGGCCTGGCCACTCCACGCGATGGCCGGGCTCGGCATCGTCATGATGCTGATCTTCGGCCATATCCGCTTGGCGGTCTTCCCGAAAATCCGCCGCGCGGTACAGGCGCAAAACTGGCTCGATGGCGCGCGCGGCGTCGCCACCGTTCGACGGCTCGTCGTCATCAATCTCGTGTTGGGAATCGTCACCATCGGCACGGCCGTGCTGTCGTGCGGCTTTTGAAGCCCTAAAGCCTCGAAGCACAGCGTTCAACGTCCGCCGCGCGCGTCGCTCAACGCCGTGCCGGAAGGCTCGCGATGCGCGCGCGGCAGCGTCTGGCGCTGCCATCCGCATACGCCGAACCGGTCCAGAAGCACCTGCACGGCATCGACCGGTACCGGCCGCGAAAACACAGGCCCGAGCGAGCGGGCGAGATTCACGATCGCCGAAACCATCACGCATACGCTGCGGTCTTCCGGCACCGCCTGTATGAACGAGCGATCGACCTTCCGCATATCCACCGAAAAACGGTTCAGATACGACAGCGACGAATACCCCGTGCCGAAATCGTCGAGCGCGATGCGCACGCCCAGACGCTTCAACGCGACGATCTTCTCCTGCACGAGTTCCGGGTACTCGACCATCACGGTCTCGGTGATCTCGAGTTCGAGCTTGTTCGGCGCAATGCCGCTCGATGCGATCGCGCGTGCCACCGTCTCCAGCAAATCGCCGCGCCAGAACTGCACCGCCGAGATATTCACCGCGAGCGACAGCCCCGTGTACCCGTCGCGCTGCCACGCACGTCGAAGGGCGTCGCAAACATCGTCGAGATGTCGTTGGCGAGCGTCACCGCCTGTTGTTCGATCTCGTCGCCCTTCACGACCATGACGAACTCGTCGCCGCCGATGCGCGCAAGCGTGCCGCTTTGGCCGACCGTCTCCGCGAACCGCGATGCGGTCATCTGCAACACGATGTCGCCCGCGTTGTGGCCGAGCGTGTCGTTGACGGTCTTGAAGTTGTCGAGATCGATGAAGAGCAGCGCGAGCCGCCCGATATGTTCGGTCTGCGCCACATCGTGACGCAGACCGAACAGCGTCGAGTAGCGGTTGCGCAGACCCATCAGCAAGTCGTATTCGACCAGATGCGTCATCTTGCGCTCGCGCCCGAACAGCTTGCCGATCAACCCCGTCGCGACCGCGAAGAAGCCGAGCATCGCGCGAGCGAAATGAACGCCGCCATCAGCAGATAGACGTTGCGCATGTGGTTGTAGTCGGTCATCTCCTCGCGCTCCGGGCCAACGAGCACGCCGAGCGGATATCCGTCGATATGCCGGTACGACACGATGCGCTTCACATGATCGATCGGATCGACATAGATGCCCGACGCATGGTCCGCCGTCGGATAAACGCCGCTCGCGCTGAAGGCGCCGTGACCGTGGTCGGCGGTGTCGGCATTGCGCGCACCGCTGCCCTTGGCGACCGGAATCGACGACGCGTTTTGCACGGTGTCACCGCCGGTGCTGCGGGCGAGCACGGAGCCACTGTCGGAGACGACCGCGATCACGCCTTCGTGACCGATCGACGCGACGTTGTAGAAGTCGCTCGTGAAGTACGCCGGATCTTCGGAGACCACGACCACGCCCACGCCCGCGAACGAACCGTCCGGATGATTCAGGCGCCGCGGATCTGTAACGTCCAGATGCCGGACACGCGTCCGTGCACGGGACAGCTGATGTAGAGCAGGTCGTCGTTGGAATGCAAATGCACCTTGAAGTGCTCGCGATCGGAGAGATCAATCGCCTTCGCATGCGGGTCCTGCGACGTGGCGATCAACATGCCGTGCTCGTCGATAAGCGCCACCTGCACGAGCGTGTCGCTCTGCACGACGCGCGGACAAGTCGAAGTTCTGCGGCGCCTTCTCGTACTCGTATTTGACGAAGCGGGTGATCTGGTCGACCTGATGGATCGACTTGATGGTGTGCTGTGTTCGAGCGCCGACGACAAGATCGCGGCGGACGCCATCGACTCGTGCATCGTCTGCTCGCGCTCGACCGACAGCCGCGCGAAGATCACCGCCCACAGCAGCGCCAGCACCAGCGTGCCCAGGACAGGGATCGCCAGCAGCACGCGCTGCCGCCACACCGATGGCGCGAGAAGGCGGTTGTCGCTGGCTGCGGCTGAGCGCTTGCGTGTCATGTGATGCCCGGGAGCGTACCGCGACGCGTGGCGAATGCGGCGAACGGTTCGACGTGGATGCGGCGATGCATGTCGTGAGGCTGTCGGCTTAAACTAGTGACTATACCTTGCGCGATGCCCGCAACCGCCTTACGGTGCGAAGCGCGAGGCATCGGGCGCGTAGCGGCGCGCATCGACGACACGCACGTTTTCAGAATCGCATTGGTCAGATAGTACGCAAGCGCCCCGCATTAAGGAAGCGCGGCGCGTCGGGGTATACACGTGCCTTCGACGGCGCCGGCGCGAAGTCGAGGCAGGCCTGCGCGTCGCGCATGCGCACGATGAGCCACAGCGCGCCGTTGTTCACCGCGCAGGGCGGCGCGCTGAAGTCGATATCGGCGGGCGACATCGCGGCGTCGAGGCGTTCGCGCTGCGCGCGTCGGGCGCGGCAAGCGCCCACGCGCCGCCGTCGCGCGCTTCGAGCGTGACCAGGCCGACGCCGCATTCCTGCACGAGCCTGCCGGGCGTTTTCGGCTCGTAGCCCGCATCGCGCAGCGCGTGCGTCGAGCCGAGCGTCGGATGTCCCGCGAACGGCAACTCGACCGCCGTCGTGAAAATGCGCACGCGATAGTCCGCGCGGTCCGCACGCGGATCGGTCGGCGGCATCAGGAACACAGTTTCGGACAGATTGGTCCAGCGCGCGATCTGCTGCATGCGCTCGCCGGACAGGCCTTCGGCGTCGAAGATCACCGCAAGCGGATTGCCCTTGAAGGGCACGGAAATGAAGACGTCGACCTGCTTGAATTAAACGGTTCGGAAACTCATGGCGGGTGCGCGGTTGGGAATTCGGGCGGAAAAAACCCGGCGCATCGCTGGGCCGGGTCGATCAGAAAAGCGAAGATGAAACGCGGTTTCAGACTTCCGCGATCAGTTCGATCTCGACGCAGGCACCGAGCGGAATTTGCGCGACGCCGAAGGCCAAGCGCGCATGCTTGCCCGCGTCGCCGAACACGTCCGCGATCAGCTCCGACGCGCCGTTCGTGACGATGTACTGCTCGGTGAAGTCGAAGGTCGAGTTCACGAGGCTCATCAGCTTGACGATGCGCTTCACCTTGTTCAGATCGCTGCCGCACGCAATGTCGCGATCAGGTCGATCGCGACATTGCGTGCGGCGGCCTTGCCTTCTTCCGTCGACAGCGTGTCGCCGAGCTTGCCGGCATAGGGCTTGCCGTCCTTCTTCGCGATGTGCCCGGACAGGTACACCGTGTTGCCGCTCTGCGCGCTTATCACGTAGGCGGCGGCGGGCGCGCCCGAGGCGGGCAGGTCGATGCCGAGTTCCTTTCAGCTTGTCGTAGACGTTGGATGCCATCGTTGCTCCTGAAAAAATGTGAAGAGAACGTTCGAATCAGAGGCTCGCGCGAATCAGCGCGCCGAGCTTCGCGACGCCTTCGTCGATCGTCGCGGGCGGCACCGTGACGAAGGACAGCCGCATCGTATTGTGCTGTGCTTCGTTCGCGAAGAACGGGCCGCCCGGCACGAAGGCCACGTTCTGGGCGATTGACTGTTCGAGCAGCTTCATCGAATCAAGCTGCGCCGGCAGCTTCACCCACACGAACATGCCGCCTTCCGGACGGTTCCATTCGACGCCCGCTGGCATGTGGCGTTCCAGCGCGGCCAGCATCGCCTCGCACTGGTCGCGGTAGAGCGCGCGGATCTTCGGCACATGCGTGTCGAGTAAGCCGTCCTTGACGACTTCGTACACGATGCGCTGCGTGAGGCTCGGCGTATGCAGATCGGTCGCCTGCTTGGACTGCACGAGTTTGAAGTGCAGTTCCTCGGGCGCGATGATGTAGCCGACGCGCAGGCCCGGCGCCAGCACCTTCGAGAACGAGCCGAGATGGACGATGTGATCGGGCGCCATCGACAGCAGCGTCGGCAGCGGGGCGCCGGCGTAATCGAGCGCGCCGTAGGGATCGTCCTCGATGACCGGGAATGCGGCCTTCTGCGCGATCGCGGCGAGCGCGCGGCGGCGTTCGAGCGGCAGGCGGCGTCCGGTCGGATTCTGGAAGTTCGGCTGCGCGTAGAGCAGGCGCGTGCCGGCGGTCAGCGTCGCGTCGAGGCCTTCGGGAATCAGGCCGGATTCGTCGGTCGGCACCTGCATGTAGTCCGGCTCGAACAGCGAGAACGACTGCAGCGCTCCCAGATAGGTGGGCGTTTCGACCAGCACGCGGCTGCCCGGATCGACGAGCGTCTTGCCGAGCAGATCGAGCGCCTGCTGCGAACCGGTAGTGATGAGCACCTGCGTCGGACGAATCGTCACGCCGCCGGTCGAGTAGCGCGCGGCGATCCATTCGCGCAGCGGCAGAAAACCTTCGGTCGCGCTGTACTGGAGCGCGGCGGACGGCTGGTCGCGCAGGATGCGCTCCGAGGCATGGCGCATTTCCTCGACCGGGAACGTCGCCGGAGAGGGCAGACCGCCCGCGAAGGAAATAACTTCCGGCCGTTCCGTGACTTTCAAGATTTCGCGAATCGCCGAGCTGGTGAGCTTGCGGGCGCGTTCGGAGAGTTGCCACGGCGTGGCGCGGAGATCGGCTTGATTCATGAAATGCCTTGGTTGTCTCGGATGGTTCAGATTGATCTCGTTTTGGCGAGAGGTCGATTATCGCCCGACTTGGGTCAGCGTGCGGTGTTGATCTGCGCGGGAATCGGCGCGGGACGCACGGCGGCCTTGCGTCCGGCGATCACGGTGACGATGACGCCCGCCGCATAGAGCCACGTCGAAGCCGATACATGCTCGCCGAAGAACAGCGCGGAGAACGCCATCGTGAAGAAGATCTGCAGCAACTGAACCTGGCCGACGCGCGCGATGCCGCCCATCGCGAGACCCGCGTATCAGGCGAAAAGCCGATGAACTGCGAGAACAGCGTGACATAGCCGAACGCGAGCCAGACCTTGAGCGGCTGCGGATGCGCGATGTGATGCGCATGAGCGAGCCAGCCGACCGGCAGCACCAGGAACGGCGCCGACACGACGAGCGCCCAGCAGATGACCTGCCAGCCGCCGATTTGACGCGCGAGCCGCGCGCCTTCCGCATAGCCGAGTGCGCCGATGCCGACCGCGACGACGATCGCACTGCCGGCGATCGCGCTCGCCCAGAACGCCTTCGACGGTCGCTCGTGCGACAGCCACGCCGCATAGATCGCGACACACAGCGGCTGCAAGCCGTTGACGACGGCGCCGTGCGAGGCGGGCACGGTTTTCATCGCCCATGCGAAAAACACCGGAAACGCGATGATCACGCCGAGCGAGGTGATCGCGAGGCTTTTCATCTACGGCCAGGTCGGCCACTTTTCGCGTCGATAGGCAAGCAGCACCGCCGCCGGAATCGCCGCCACGAGCGTGCGTCCGAGGCCGTTGAGCAGCGATGCACCTCTGCGACGACGATGCGCGTCATCGGCAGCGTCAGGCTGAATATGACGACGCCGATCAGGCCGAGCAGCATGCCTTCGGTTTCGCGGGTCTTCATGTCTTCATCGTAGGGTGTCTCCTTGTTCCGGTCCTGGTCCTGGTTTTGCTTTTAGTTCGGGTGTCGGGTCGGACACGTGGGCGTCGGCGGGCTGCTTCGCGTGCCATTTTGCGCTTGCCGTCGGCGTGGCTTCGGCTGATTTGACGAATTCCGCCACCTCGCCGAGCGTGACGATCGTGCCGTCCGGCAGCTCGAATTCCGCGACGAGTGCGGGCGCGCCAGCGGTCGCTTCGACGCGCATCAGATGCGATGCGCCCAGCCACGCCAGCTGATCCGCGAGCGCTTCCGCCTGCGGGTGAAACCCCGTCAGCGACCGCAGCGCGATGCCGGTCGCGGGCAGCGTGTCACCGGGCAGACGCGGCGTGTCCCACTGAATCAGCGCGGGCACGATGCCGTCGCCCGCGCCTCGCCACGCGAGAAAACCGCCGTCGTCGGGCACGGTCGGGCCCCAGGCGTTGCTGCCTCGGATCATCGCGACGACCGGCGCGATGCGCTCGGGAAACTGCTCGCGCCAGCGCACGAGCGACTTCAGGCGCTCGACGCGCACGACCCAGTGGACGAGTTGCGGACCGGTTGCTTCCAGACGGCGCTGCATCGCGGGATCGTCGAGCGCGAACAGGCGAGGGGCGCGGCGGCCGGATCGATCGCGATCACTTCCAGATACGCGCCGCCGTACAGATTGAGCAGCCGGTTGTGCGTGCGCATCAGCGGATGCGCGCCGCCCGCGGCCGTCTCCACGCCCAGCCGCGCGGCGACATAGCGCGCGCCTTCGTCGAGCGTGCGCGCGGCGATCACCAGATGATCGAGTTTCAGCGCGGGTTTCAGCGAGAAGATCGGGGACGTGACAGTCATGGCAGGCAATCGAATTTCAGGGGGCGATAGCATAACCGCTGCGATGCCCGCGGAAGAAGAATGTAGTCGCTAGCACCGTAACAGTAACGGTACAATCCAATCGAGCCATTACTATTCGATACAGTTTTCTGTCATTTTCGGTCGGCTCGTGGCCGATCAGTTGACTGTCCTGTCAGTCCGCCAGTCCGGAGGTTTGCGTATCCGTTCCGCTCGACCAGATTCCCGCTCCGCACGATGCCGCCCAACTGACGCTCGTCGACCAGTTGGTGCAATGGGGGCCGGCGGCGCATCGACGAGCGCGTGTTCCGGCCCGGCATGCGCATGCCGTCGATCCGCAAGCTCGCGTTCGACAAGGGCGTATCGTGCTTCACCGTCGTCGAAGCATACGAGCGGCTCGTCGCGCTCGGCTATCTCGATTCGCGGCTCGGCTCCGGCTTCTACGTGCGCGAACGCATCGCGCCGACGCTCGTCGCCAATGGCTCGCCGCCGAGCACGAGCCGGTCGAGAACACCATCGACGTCGTCTGGCTGCTGCGCAACATGCTGCGCACGTCGAGCCCGGAAAAAGGCCCGGGCCTCGGCTATCTGCCGAGCCGCTGGGGCTCGACGGCGAACTCATCACCAATGCGCTGCGCTCGATGAGCCGCCTGTCCGGCGCGCAGATGCTCGGCTTCGGCACGCCGCAAGCCTTTCTGCCGCTGCGCCAGCAGTTGCAGACGCGGCTCGAGGAACTGGAAATCGGCGCGTCGGCGCAGCACGTCGGCGCAGCAGATTGTGCTGACCTCCGGCATCACGCAAGCCATTGACCTGATCGCGCGCCTTTACGTCAAGCCCGGCGATGCCGTGATCGTCGGCGACCCGGCGTGGTTCCAGATGTTCAGCCGCTTCGCGTCGCAGAGCGCGCGCCTCGTCGGCATGCCGTACACGCCCGACGGCCCCGATCTCGACGCGCTCGAAACGCTCGTCGCCATCTGGCGGCCGAAGATGCTCATCGTCAATTCGGTGCTGCAGAACCCGACCGGCACGTCGCTGACGGCCGCGAAGGCGTATCGCATCCTGCAACTCGCGCAGCAGTACGACTTCATCGTCGTCGAAGACGATGTCTACGGCGATCTCTGCCCGACCAACTTCGCCGCGACGCGTCTTGCCTCGCTCGATCAGCTCAAGCGCGTGATCTTTCTCGGCAGCTTCTCGAAGACGCTCGCGGAGAACCTGCGCATCGGCTATGTCGCGGCCGCGCCCGAGGTGGCGAAGGCCATCGCCGATCAGAAGATGCTGGTCGGCATGACGAGCCCGGAACTGAACGAGCGTGTCGTCTATAAGATCCTGACCGAAGGCCACTACCGGCGGCACGTCGAGCGCCTGCGCACGCGGCTCGACGGCGTGCGCGAAAAGACCGCGCGGATGCTCGAAAAGACCGGCCTCAAGCTTTTCACACCGCCGTCGGCGGGCATGTTCCTGTGAGCCGACGCGGGCGTCGATTCCGACGGACTCGCGGCAGCGGGCCACGAAGCGGGCTTCCTGCTGATGCCGGGCAGCCTCTTTTCACCGCCTTTTCACCGCATCAGTCGCCGACGACGTGGATGCGCTTCAACGTCGCCAATTGCGGCGATCCGGCGCTGCCCGCGATGCTCGCGAATCATCTGGACCAGACCGCGCGCCGCAGCGCGTGACGGCGCGGCAGATTGCGGCGATCTGACGGGTCCGCGACGAAGGCGCCGACACGGGTTTAATAGAGCGCGAGCGCGCCGGGCATCGCGCGATAGCGCCGTTCGTAGAGCCGGTCCTGCGCGTCGCAGAACCTGAGCGCGAAGTAATCGGCGATCACATTGCACTGCGCCTCCATGTTGAAGTCGCAAAGACGTTTGTTCGCGTCGAGCGCATACGCGTAGGATAGGCCGATGCGCCGCGCACCGCGCAGCCGCACCGGATAGCCGAGCTGGAACTGCCAGACGTGCGTCATCTCGTGGATGAACCACATGCGCCGTCCGGTGTCGCACGCGGAGGAGTTGTGCTCGAAACACGCGGGCGGAAAATACAGGCTGCCGTTGTACAGGCTGCCGTTGGGCGCCATCGCGGTATGCGAGGGCTGCAGCCCGAATGGCAGATAGCCGCGCATGGACGCGCACCGAGCCGTAATCGATCGCGTCGCGAAAGATCAGGCAGGCGATGGTTGTTTCGCCGGGCGTCAGCGCGCGTGCAGGAGGGGCGGGCATCGCAAATTTTCGTGAAGGAAACGCGCATGGTAACTCTTGAAAACGCGCGGAGCATCCCTACATCGGACGAATTGTAAAAATCGGCCGTTCGGCCGGCTTGAAGCGCAGCCGCCGCGACCCGCCCCAATCGCATCAACGAAATTTCAAGAAGAGGACCCGACATGGCGCAAGAAACCATGAGCTTTCAGACAGAAGTGAAGCAGCTTCTGCAACTGATGATCCACTCGCTCTACAGCAACAAGGAAATTTTCCTGCGCGAACTCGTTTCGAACGCATCGGATGCGGCGGACAAGCTACGTTTCGAAGCCATCGAAAACAGCGCGCTGTATGAAAACGATCTCGAGCTGCGCATCCGCGTGTCGTTCGACAAGGCCGCGCGCACCGTCACCATCGACGACAATGGCATCGGCATGAGCCGCGACGAGGCAATTTCCCACCTCGGCACCATCGCGCGCTCGGGCACCAAGGAATTTTTCTCGAAGCTCTCCGGCGACCAGCAAAAGGACGCGGCGCTGATCGGCCAGTTCGGCGTGGGCTTCTACTCGGGCTTCATCGTCGCGGACAAGATCACGGTCGAAACGCGCCGCGCCGGCCTGCCGGCGAGCGCGGGCGTGCGCTGGACGAGCGAGGGCGATTTCGAAGTCGAGGACATCGAGCGCGCGCAACGCGGCACGACCATCACGCTGCATCTGCGTCCGGAAGAGGACGAACTGCTGTCCACCTACAAGCTCAAGTCGATCATCCAGAAGTACTCGGACTACGTCGCGCTGCCCATCTTCATGAAGAAAGAAGAATGGGACGCCGAGAAGAGCGAGATGGTCACGAAGAACGAGGACGAAACCGTCAACAGGCGAGCGCGCTGTGGACGCGCCCGAAGAGCGACGTCACGGACGATCAGTCACGGACGATCAGTATAAGCAGTTCTATCAGCACATCTCGCACGATCACGACGATCCGCTCGCGTGGACCCACAACCGCGTTGAAGGCCGCAGCGAATACACGCAACTGCTGTACGTGCCGAAGCACGCGCCCTTCGACCTGTGGAACCTCGAGCATCGCGGCGGGCTGAAGCTGTACGTGAAGCGCGTGTTCATCATGGACGACGCCGAGCAACTGCCGCCCGCGTATCTGCGCTTCGTGAAGGGCGTGGTCGATTCGGCCGATCTGCCACTCAACGTGTCGCGCGAAATCCTGCAGGAAAGCCGCGACGTGAAGGCGATCCGCGAAGGCGTCACCAAGCGCGTGCTGTCGATGCTCGAAGAAATCGCGACGTCCTCGGCCGAAGCGACCGACGACGCCGACAAGCAGAAGTATCAGACCTTCTGGAACGAGTTCGGCCAGGTGCTGAAGGAAGGCATCGGCGAAGACTTCGGCAATCGCGAGCGCATCGCAAAGCTGGTGCGCTTCGCATCGACGAATAGCGACTCGGACGAACAGAACGTGTCGCTCACGGATTACGTCGCGCGCATGAAGCCCGAGCAGACGAAGATCTACTACGTCACCGCCGATAACTGGCAGGCCGCGAAGAACAGCCCGCACCTCGAAGTGTTCCGCAAGAAGGGAGTGGAAGTGCTGTTGCTGACCGATCGCGTCGACGAATGGATGCTGTCCTTCCTCAACGAGTTCGACGGCAAGCCGCTCGCGAGCGTCGCCCGCGGCGATCTCGACCTCGGCGCGCTCAACGACGAAGAGAAGCAGCAGCAGGAGAAGGTCGGCGAGGAGGAAATGAAGCCGCTCGTCGAGAAGATGAAGGAAGCGCTCGAAGGCAAGGCGAAGGACGTACGCCTGACCTTCCGCCTCACCGATTCGCCGAGCTGTCTCGTCGCCGACGAAGGCGACATGAGCGGTTATCTGCAACGCATGCTGAAGGCGGCGGGTCAGAAGGCGCCGCAAGCGGAGCCGATCCTCGAAGTGAATCCGGAGCATCCGCTGGTGAAGGCGCTGAATGCCGACAACGCCAACTTCGCCGACTGGTGCCATCTGCTGTTCGATCAGGCGCTGCTCGCGGAAGGCGGTCAGCTCGACGATCCGGCGAGCTTCGTGAAGCGCACCAACGCGCTGCTGATCGGTCGTGCAGTGAGATGACAACGCGCCGCCGGGCAACCGGCGGCGCGTTTGTCGTTTCAAGCGCGCCTCTATAATCATCGCCATGCCGATTTCCCACGCTCCCGTCGATCGACACTGGCGCGTCGTTGCGCGTGCATCGCTCTCCGATCATCAGAAAGACTGGCCACGCGCGGTGGCTCGCTGACCGCGCATCTGCGCACGCTCGGCACGGTCACCGTCGAAGTCACGCGCGAAGCGGTGGATCGCCTCTGGCGCGACGAGTGCCGCGCGCTCGGCATCGCGCCGCGCATGCCGGTATGGACGCGCGAGGTCGCGCTTATGGTCGATGGCGTGCCGTTCGTCGTCGCGCATAGCATCGTGCCGCTCGCGCATAGCATCGGCATCTGGCAATCGATGCGCCGTCTGCGCCCGCGCCCGCTCGCGGAACTGCTGTATAGCGACAGCAGCGTATCGTGCTTGGTGCTGGCGAGCCGCGTGCTAAATGCGCGGTATCCGCTTGCATCGGCTGGCGCGGTCGCGTGCGCATGAAATGAGCACGCGCTCGTCGCGCGCCGCTGATGGTCACCGAATGCATGCTCGATGCGCTCTGGACGAAGCTCGACGCACTGCAATCCGCGCATCGTCGCAAACACGCGCGGGATTATCGGCATCTGAGTTCGCATACGAAACGCGTCGCGCGCGGCGAGGCGAAATGAAGTTCGAAGGCTTCGCGCCCGTCGGCAACGCCGATACGCACACGCTCATTCTCGGCAGCTTTCCCGGCGTCGCCTCGCTCGCGGCGACGCAGTACTACGCGCATCCGCGCAACCAGTTCTGGCGGTTCGTCGGCGCAGCTATCGGCGAGACGCTGCACGAACGCGCCTATGAAGCACGTCTCGCGACGCCGCTGAAACACGGCGTCGGCCTGTGGGACGTGCTCGCCGTGTGCGAACGCGAGGGCAGTCTCGATGCCGCGATCCGCCACGCGACGCCGAACGACTTAGCGGTGTTCCGCGAGCGCTTTCCGNCCGACTACTCGACGCTCGTGCTGCCGTCGTCGAGTCCAGCCAATGCTATTTCGATCAAAAATTGCGCGTCTGGCGCGACATCCTCAGCACACAATGACCAAGTTCATCAGGCGCGCGTCCGCCGAAGCCCGCGCGTTCGGCCGAAAGAAGGACCGTCCATCGAAGCGCAAGCGCGACGACGATCTCGCCCACGCGCCGCGCATCGAGGTATCGCGCAAGCCGCGCTTCGCACCGGTGACGTTCTCAGAAGAGGGCGGCGTGCGTTATCTGCACTTCGGCACCGAATGGGTGCAGGGCGCGATGCGGCTCAGAAAGCCCGATCACATCGAACTCGAATACGTGCAGCAGATGATGGCGTGGCTGCTCTTTCTGGAGACGCCCGCGCGCATCGTGCAGCTCGGGCTCGGCGCCGCCGCGCTGACGAAGTTCTGCCATCGCTTCCTGAAGCGCGCGAAGGTCGAGGCCGTCGAACTGAATCCGGCGGTGGTGATCGCCGCGCGCGCGATGTTCGGCCTGCCCTACGACGATGCACGCCTCACCGTCACGCCTGGGACTTTGTCAACGACCGCGCGAATCACGGCAGCATCGGCGCGCTGCAGATCGACATCTACGATGCGACCGCGCGCGGTCCTGTGCTCGACAGCGTGTCATTCATCGCGCCGGCCGCGCCTGTCTCGCGCCTGAAGTGGTGGGCGTCGTGACGATCAACCTGTTCGGCGATCATCCGAGTTTCGTGCGCAACATGCGCAATCTGAACGAAGCCTTCGACAATCGGATGATCGCGCTGCCCGAAGTGCACGACGGCAACCGCATCGCCATCACGTTCGCGGGCCTGGCGCTCGACGTGAGCTTCGCCACGCTCGACGATCGCGCGAAGCTCATCGAAGCCGAACTCGGCCTGCCCGCGCGCCAGTGGGTCAAAGGTCTCGCAGGTCTCGCAGGTCTCGCGCAGAGCGCGGGCGTCGCGGGCAGCGGGCACGACAAATCCTTTTCCATCTAAAGGAAAAAGCAAAGTACGGGACGCCAAATTGTTACAAATTCCTTTCAAATCATGAGAATGCTGGGGATTCCCCTTGCTTGACCGGACTTTATTGGTCCCTATACTCCTATTTTGGGGCGCTTTCAGCGGCAGTGTCTACCCGACAACGGCAATTCCGCCGGCCGCTTCGACAAAATCGAACGTTGCGGTGGTGTTCATCATCGTGTGCCTCCCTGCCTGAACGGCCGCGCCTTGGTCTTCTTATTATAGACGACGGCGGTGATGACCGCGCTGATCAGCACCCACAGCAACTGATACCAGTAGAAATACGGAAAGCCCCACAGAACGGGCTCGACCTTGTTGTAAAACGGCACCCACACCACATCGATCCACGGAAGGATCAACAGTCAAAATCAATGCTTGTTGCGCGGTTTTCTGGTGCCAGTCGCAGCTTCGTGAGCCATGACGTTGTTTTTGAGCATTCGTTTTCGTCCTATTCTTCGTCGGCGTGACGATCCTCGGCTTCATCGCCGCGCATTGGCGCAAGGGCGATCTCGGCCAGCTCGACGAATGGGGCCTCGGCGGCCGGCGCTTTGGCACGATCGTCACTTGGTTTCTGCTGGGCGGCGACCTCTATACCGCGTACACCTTCGTCGCCGTGCCGGCGCTCGTGTTCGGCGCGGGCGCGACGGGCTTCTTCGCGCTGCCGTACACAATCCTCACTATCCGTTCGCGTTCGCGATCCTGGCCGCGTACACGTACACGTACACGTACACGTCCGGCCTGCGCGCTCCCGCGATGATCGCTGTGGTGAAAGACATCCTGATCTACATCACGATCATCGCCTCGATGCTGGTGATCCCCGCGCAACTCGGCGGCTTCGGTCACATCTTCGGCGTCGTGCCGCCCGAAAAGCTGCTGTTGAAGGCGCCGGATGCCGCGAGCCTGAACGGCTACAGCGCCTACGCGACGCTCGCGGTCGGCTCGGCGCTCGCGCTGTTCCTGTATCCGCACTCGGTCACGGCGATTCTGTCGTCGAACTCAGGCAACACCATCCGCCACAACATGTCGCTGCTGCCCGCGTACTCGTTAGTGCTCGGCCTGCTGGCGCTGCTCGGGTACATAGCGCTCGCCTCGGGCGTGAAGGACATGCCGCAATACGCGCCGTACTTCAAGGCCTATGGCGCGAACTTCGCGGTTCCGGCGCTGTTCCTGCAGTACTTCCCGTCGTGGTTCGTCGGCGTCGCGTTCGCGGCCATCGGCATCGGTGCGCTAGTGCCGGCGGCGATCATGTCGATCGCGGCGGCGAACCTGTACACGCGCAACGTGCATCGCGAATTCATCAACACGTCGATGACGCCGGAGCAGGAAACCAACGTCGCCAAGCTGGTGTCGCTGATCGTCAAGGTCGGCGCGGTTGTGTTCATTCTCGCGCTGCCGCTGACCTACGCGATCCAGCTCCAGTTGCTCGGTGGCATCTGGATCATCCAGACGCTGCCCGCGCTCGTGCTCGGTCTCTATGCGCGTGCTCGATCACCGGGGCCTTCTGATCGGCTGGGCGGTCGGCATCGGCGTCGGGAGTGACGCTGCAGCTCAAGGGCTCGATCTATCCGCTGCATCTGTTCGGCTACGTGATCCCCGGCTATGCGGCCATGTGGGCGCTGATCGTCAATCTGGTGGTGTCGATCGCCGTCAGCGTGCTGGTGCGCGTGCTGAGCTTCAAGCGCTCAGAAGACCGCACGCGGCCGGAAAATTATCTAGTATCGTCGAAAGCTGATTCGCGCGCGGTGCGCGAAATACTGGTACAAAGCCCGTAACCGCCTCGCGGCCGTTGCGGGCTTTTTTCATGACGCCGCCGGGCTTCTGCCGATACGAGCGAACCATGCTTCCTCCGACTTCTCCCGCGGAACGGCGCGGGCGCATCGGGCGCGTGCTGCACGCGTTCGCGTCGCCGTACTTCCGCTATCTTCATGCGAACCTGATTCATGCGGTGCGCGTCGGCCTCGGCATGGCGGTGTCCTTTCTCGTTACCTCGGGCATCGATCTGCCGCACGGCGTGTGGGCGTCGGTGTCGCTGCTGGTGGTGATCGGCGGCCTGCAGCACTACGGCAACATCCGCAAGAAGGCGGCCGAACGCGCGCTCGGCACGATGCTCGGAGCGGGCTTCGGCTTGTTCCTGATTCTCGTGCAAACGCTGTTTGGCTCGCTGCTGCTGTTCTTCCTGCTGATGTCGGTGATCGCGGGCGGCTGCGCCTACTACGCGATCGGCAAGGCCGGCTATGTGGCGCTGCTGACAGCGATCACGACGGTCATCGTCGCCGGCCACGGCGACCTGGACTTCAGCACCGGCCTGTGGCGCACGGCGAACGTATTGATCGGCATTGCGATCGCGCTGGCGTTTTCCTTCGTGCTGCCGCAGTACGCGACGTATTCGTGACGTTACCGCCGACAATCTGCGCGAATGCGCGCCGCTCTATGGTGCGCTGCTCGACGGCACGCCCTTGCTCGCGGAAGAAACCGCGCGCCGCTTCTACGCGATGAGCCAGCGGCTCGTGCAGTCGCGCGCTGATGGAATCGGTCGCGAAGGAGACGGATGTGCCGATCGCACGGCTCGAGGAGATTCAGCGTCTGCATCGCTCGATCCTCGCGGCGCTGGAACCTCTGATCAGCTCGATGCCGGAAATGACCGGCGGCAGGCAGGCGGGCACCTTCGCGCTGGCCTGCATGCCGCGCGAACACGGCGTGCGGCAGCAACTGCTGAAAATGGCGCGGGCGCTGCGCTTCGGCCGCGTGTCGCTGCTTTACGGAGGCAACGATGCCTCGCTGCAAGCCCCCGACATCTGCGACGACACCGGCGCGCGCGACGACGGAAGGCATGCACTGGCTCGCGATGCGCTTCTCCGAGCAGGTCGAACGGCTGCGTTTGCGGCTGATGGAAGTGGAGCGGCAATGGAACATCGAGGGCGCGCGGCCGCTTTATCGCTGATGGCTCAGGACGATATGGATGCCGCGTCTTCTTCGAGCCGATGCACGACGTTGACGAGCCACGGCACGCCGAAGTGGTCCTTGAGCATCCCGAAGCCCTGCATGAAGTAGCTGGACTGCCACGGCGTCAGTACTTCGCCGCCTTCGCCAAGCGCGGCGAAAATGCGCGCGTCGGCATTGGCATCGTCGGTGGCGATCGACAGCGAGAAGCCTGTGTAGTCCTTCTTCGGCTGGCCGAACTGGCCGTCCGATGCCATCACGGCGTTGGGGCCGACGGTGAAGAGCGCGTGCATCATCTTGTCCTGCCATTCAGGCGCGACGTGCGCGCCGTCAGGGGTGTCGCAAAAGCGGATCAGCGTATGGATCTGCGCACCGAACGCGTGCTGGTAGAGGGCGAGCGCTTCGGCGCAACCGCCGTTGAAGAATAGGTAGGTATCGAGTTGCATGTTGACTTCTTGGGGCGGCCTCCGCCGGTGCCGGAAGTCTAGGGCAGGTGCCTGTACGAAAGCTTCGTAAAACGTCAATTTGCGTAGCAAGGGCAGGCAGACGAACGAATCGATTGCCCGCCGCGCGTAGTGTGACGCCAAAAGAAAAAACGCGCGAACGAGTCGCGCGTTTTTTCTTGCCGACGATTCCGATCCGGCTTATTGTAGCGCCGTGATCAGCTTCTCGAGCTTGATGGCATCGGCCGCAAATGCGCGGATGCCTTCGCCGAGCTTCTCGGTGGCCATCGCGTCGTCGTTGACGAGGAAGCGGAACGTCGGCTCGTCGACGGCGATCTTCTCGATGTTTTCGTTCTTCACCGCGTCCGGCGAGAGCTTGCGCTCGACCTTGTCGTTGCTGTCGGCGAGCTTCTTCAGCAGATCGGGGCTGATGGTCAGCAGGTCGCAGCCCACCAGTTCGGTGATCTGGCTGACGGTGCGAAAGCTCGCGCCCATCACCTCGGTCTTGTAGCCGAACTTCTTGTAATACGCGTAGATCCTGCGCACCGACTGCACGCCCGGATCGTTCGCGCCGCCGTTCTTCGCTTCGTCCCAGTCGGCGCCGGCGGACTTCTTGTACCAGTCGTAGATGCGTCCGGCGAACGGCGAGATGAGTTGCGCGCCCGCTTCGGCGCACGCGACGGCCTGCGCGAGCGAGAAGAGCAGGGTCATGTTGCAGTGGATGCATTCCTTCTGCAGCTGTTCCGCCGCGCGGATGCCTTCCCACGTCGACGCCAGCTTGATCAGCACGCGGTCCTTGCCGATGCCCGCGGCTTCGTACAGCTTGATGATTTCATGCGCCTTGTCGACCGAGCCCTTGGTGTCGAAGGACAGGCGGGCGTCGACTTCGGTGGAGACGCGGCCCGGAATGATCTTCAGAATCTCGGTGCCGAACGCGATGAGCAGATTGTCGATGATCTGGCCCATCGGCTTGTTCTTGTGCTCCTTGACGGTCTTTTCGAGCAGCGGCTTGTAGTCATCCTTCTGGACGGCCTTGAGAATCAGCGACGGATTGGTCGTCGCGTCCTGCGGCTTGAACTGGATGAATTGCTGGAAGTCGCCCGTATCGGCGACGACGGTGGTGTACTGCTTGAGCTGGTCGAGAGCGGATGTCATGTCGTATCTCAGGCGGAGGTCGCCTCGTCGGATTGCGGTCGCCCGCGGTGGCCCATCAACGCGTCGCCGCGCGGCGAACGAATCGCACGCGGCGCGCTCCTGAATCTATTCCGCCATTCTAGTCCCGCGCGCGAGATTCGCGCTGGCGGCGTGCGCGGTTGTCCCGGCAGGCCATGCGTCAGATCGTGCATCGGCTAAGGCGCGGCGAATCCGGTTCGACCGGTCGCGCCCGGCCGCGTTCCGCGATTCTCGCCACACGCTCAGGCGCGCCGCGCATTGAGGACGAAATGGGTCAGCAAGCCGGCGATCAAGCCCCAGAAGGCCGGGCTGATCGACATCAGCGTGAAGCCGGAGGCCGTCACCATGAAGGTGACGAGGGCAGGTTCGCGCTGGCGGACATCGTGCATCGCGTTGGCGAGGCCGCTCATGATCGAGCCGAACACGCCCGCGATCAGATAGAACACGCCGCACCAGACGGCCGCCGTGTAGCGCCTGTCGCGATCTTCGTGCGCCTCGCGGCCGGTGCAGATGGCGGCCGTGATCGCCGCGAGATTGACGCCGTGCGAGCCGAACGGCGCGAGCGCGAGCGATGCGAGACCGGTCGCCGAAATCAGCGGCGCGGACGGCGCCGTGTAGCCGCGGCGCGCAGCACGGCGATGCCCGGCACGTTTTGCAACGCCAGTGCTACGACGAAGAGCGGC
>JAQFVI010000348.1 GCA_029439495.1 Caballeronia sp. BR6202001590007 | reverse complement strand
AATCGGCGGTCACGTTCGCCGAAATACGCAGCTTTTCGACGAAGCGGATCTTCACCAGCGACTTCGCGCTCTTGAAGCCGTATTTCCACGGCACCACAATGCGCACCGGCGCGCCGTTCTGATTCGGCAGCACTTCGCCGTAAAGGCCGACCGTGAGCAGGGTCAGCGGATTCATCGCTTCGTCCATGCGCAGGCCTTCGGAATACGGCCAGTCGAGAATCGGCGTCGAGAGTCCGGGCATCTGCGACGGATCGGCGAGCGTGATGAACTGCACGTATTTCGCATTGCCGGTCGGCTCCGCGCGCTTGATGAGTTCCGACAGCGACGCCGATCCACGGAATCACCATCGACCAGCCTTCGACGCAACGCAGCCGGTAGACGCGTTCTTCGAGCGGCGCGAGCTTCAGCAGATCGTCGATGTCGTAGGTCTTTCGGGTTCTTGATCGCGCCTTCGACGGAGACCTTCCACGGTCGCGGACGCAGCGTACCGGCATGCTCGACGGGATCGCCCTTGTCGGTGCCGAACTCGTAGAAGTTGTTGTAGGATGTGATGTCCTTGAACGGCATCGGCTTGTCCGTCGCGACGAACTTCGCATTGGTCGTCGCGGCGAGCATGCGGCCCTTCGCGTCGGGCGAGGTCAGCGTCGCATGCTCGCGGCCGCTCGCGCCCGCGAGCCCCGTCGCGGCAAACGCGCCGATCGAACGCAGTGCGCGGCGGCAATTCTCGAACATGTCGCGCGGCGTGATTTCGTGTTGTGCGATGTCGTCGCCGTACAGCGCGCGGTTACGTCTGATCCACATGATTCGTCTCTCGAGTCCACTCAATGTCTAACGCAGGAACAGCACTTCGGATGCCCGTATTCCATCATCGAACGAAAAAAATCGCCAGCGCGGAGCATGGCGGTTCTTCTTTCCGTTTTGGCCGTTTCAGAGCTTGCCGTAACTGTGCAAGCCCGACAGGAACATGTTGACACCGAGGAACGCGAACGTCGTCACGATCAGCCCCGTCAGCGCCCACCATGCAGCCGCCGCGCCGCGCAGGCTCTTCATCAGGCGCATGTGCAGCCAGGCCGCGTAGTTCAGCCAGACGATCAGCGCCCAGGTTTCCTTCGGGTCCCACGACCAGTAGCCGCCCCACGCTTCCGCAGCCCACAGCGCGCCGAGGATGGTCGCGATGGTGAAGAACGCGAAACCGACCGCGATCGACTTGTACATCACGTCGTCGAGGACTTCGAGCGACGGCAGACGATCCGCGAACACGCCGCGCTGCTTCGCGAGATACGCGACCGACACCATCGCCGACAGTGCGAAGCTGCCATAACCGATGAAGTTCGCCGGGACGTGAATCTTCATCCACCAGCTTTGCAGCGCGGGCACGAGCGGCTGAATCTGCTGCGCGTCGCGCGCGATCGAGTACCACATCAGGAAGCCGACCGCCGCGCTAATGACGAGCAGCACGAACGCGCCCATCGCGCGCGTCAAGTAATGCTGTTCGTAATAGAGATAGAACAGCGACGTGATCAGGCAGAACAGCACGAACACTTCGTACAGGTTGGAGATCGGAATGTGTCCGACATCCGAGCCGATCATGTACGACTCGTACCAGCGCACCATCAGTCCGGTGAAACCCATCAGCACCGCGACCCACGTCATGCGCGAACCGATCGCGCCGCCGGTCGCCGAACACGACACGAGGCCGATCCAGTAGAACAGCGTCGCGAGAACGAAGAGCGCGCTCATCCACAGAATGGCAGACTGGCTCGACAGGAAATATTTTAGGAAGAAGGTGGTGTCGGCGCGCGCGAGATCGTGCTGATAGAGCTGGATCGAAAACAGCGACAGCACCGCAATCATCGCGATCAGGAAGCGCACCGGTTTCCAGCGCCAGCCGAGCACCGTGCTGATCGGCACCGCGCCGATCAGCACGGCCATGTCGTACACGTCCATGTACGCGTGATAGCGATTCAGCGCGAAGCCCGCGCCCGCGACCATCGCCAGCGCGAACAGCCAGTCGATCGGCGTGAGGCGGCGCAGAAAGGGGCGATCGTCGAATGCGCCGACGTCGGGCAGGCCCGCGGGTGATGCGCCCGGCTTCGCGGCGGCGTGGGAGGAGGATTGTGTGAGGTCCATGATCTTACCGTGTCGAAACTTCCGAGCTTTCCGCCTCGGATTGCGATGACGCGACGGCCGCGCCCGTTGCCGGAACCGCTTTGGCCGCCTCGATCGGCGATGCGCCGAGCGCCACCGCGATTTGCGCACGCGTGCGCACGAATTCCTTCTCGAAGTCGAAGATGCGGCGCGCGGTGGACATCGCCATCAGCACGCTCGCGCCGCCCTGCCCGTTGTCTTTGAGCCAGAACCAGAGCCGGCGTTCGCGCACGTAGAACATCGCGAAAATGCCGACCACGAGCAGAAGGCTGCCAAGATACACCAGATTTTTACCGGGCGCGCGCGTCAACTGGAATACCGAAGCTTGCACCTGCTTGAAGTTGTCCAGTTGCAGAAAGACCGGCGAACCGTACAGAAAGCTGTTCGAAATCGCGTTGAGCGACGCCTGCACGAAGGCGGTGTTTTTCTCGTCGATCTTCGCAGCCGGCATGCCGTTCTGCTCGTGCGCGAGTTGCCACACGTCCCACATGGCGCCTTCGAGCATGCGCATCAGCAGGCCGGCGGCTTTCTCCTGCTCGCCCTTGGGCACCGACTTGTCAATGAACATCGCGATGCTCTGGAAACCGCCATTGATCTGCGGATTGTCGCCCGCGCCCAGCTTATCGGCGCCCGCGAACAGATTCAGCACGCGATTCGCGCTTTCTTCCAGATGCTTCTGCAGGTCGGCGTTTTCCTTCGGCACCGAGCGCACCGCGAAGCGATGAGCCGCTTCGGCGCGCGTCGCGGGCGTTTCGAGCGCGGCGCGCAGCAGCATCCATTGCTTGACGGTGCTGTCCTCGTCGGCCGGAATGCGCAGATAACGGAACGGATCGTTCGGGCTCACGCGCATGCCGGCAAAGAACATGCGCTGGCCCGCAACATCGAGGGGCAGCATGTAGTTGCTGTACTCGCGCGCCTGACCGTCCGTGCCGCGCACCTTGTACTGCACCGACGGGCCGATGTTGCGCAGGTCGGTCGGCTTCGAGGTCTTCGCGCCAGAGCCGAGGCGTTCGTCGAACGCGTCGCGCAGCGATTCCTTCTTGCCGACGCCGCGTGCATCCGGCGCGCCGTTACCGTCCGTCATGTTTTCGACGTTGATCGCGCGGAAATCGGTGAACTCGACCGTTTCGCCCTTCGCGCCCGCGATCTGCTCGGCGATCGGCGCGATTCCGCCGATCGTGCCGTTGAACGGCATGGTCTTCGCGCTCGCGCCGCTCATCGGCCACGCGGTCATTTTGAGCTTCGAGCCGCCGTCCTGAAACGACGACTGATAGATCGAAATGCCGTCGTATGTGAACGGCTTGTTCACTTCGACGCGCGCCGGAATCCGCGCGCCCGACTTGTGATCGATCACGACGATGTCGCTCGCGAAGAGCTTCGGCATACCGGTCGTGTAATAATCGACGATGAACTTGTTGAGCTGGATCGAGAATGGCAGGTCCTGGATGATCGAGCCGTCCTGCTGATTCAGAATGGCCGTGCCGACATACTGCCCTTCCGGCACCCACGCATAGCCGCGAAAGGTCGGGTTGGACGTCGACAGACGATGGTCGGGCGGAATGTCGTTGATGACCGCGTTGGTGTTGATCGGCGTCTTGTCGAACATCCACAATTGCAGCTTGATCGGTAGATTGCTGTCGAGCAGGCCGCCGATGCAGATGACGACGATCGCGAGGTGCGCGGAGATATAGCCGATCTTCGTCATCGCGCCGCGCTTGCCGGCGATCAGCGTCACGCCGCCGTCGGTCTGGCGCGTGACGGTGTAACCCATTTTCGCGGACAGGCGTTCGAGCGTCGAAACCGTCTGCGCGCGATCCGTCGATACCGCGAATTCGCCCTTGTGATGGAACGCGCGCAGGCTGCCTTCGTGCACGCGGTCCTTCCAGCTCTTGATGTCCGCGATCATCTTCGGCGAATTGCGGATCACGCACAGCGACACCGAAATGACCAGGAAGATCAGGATCAGCATGAACCACCATGCGCTGTACACGGTGTAGATGCTCAGTCCGCGGAAGATGTCCGCCCAGAACGGGCCGAACTGATTGACGTAGTTGGGATAGGGATCGTCCTGCGTGAGCACCGTGCCGATGATGCTCGCAATCGCCAGGATGACCAGCAGCGCGATGGCGAAGCGCATCGAACTGACGAATTCGACGAAAGCCCTGACGGCGCGACGGCGCGACTTCGACTGCATTCCCGATGTGGTGACGCTCATTCAAACTCCGGCTGAACAGCAAAAAAGGTGGAGACGCAAGCGGTCCAATGACCGACGTCCCACCCTTTTCTTGTTTTCGCGCCGATCTCGTGTGCTGACTGGACCGGCTTCGTTGTATGGGCGATTCCCGCTATCGTGACTGCCTGAGTTCGCGAACGGGAACCGCTGGACGCTGCTGATGCTTTTAGTGCAAACCTGCAATGTAGTCGGCGACCGCCTTCATCTCGGCTTCGTTCAGGCGCGAGGAGATCTGGTGCATCGGCTCGCTGTTGTTGCGTTGTCCCGATGCGAACGCGTTCAACTGCGCCACAGTGTAATCGCCCCACTGCCACGACAGCCGCGGATACTGCACCGGAATGCCTATGCCCGTCGCGCCGTGGCACGCCGCGCACGCCGGTACGCCCTTGTCCGCGATGCCGCCGCGATAAATCTTCTGCCCGAGCGCGACGTCGTCCTTGTTGCGCGCGTAATTGGGCTTGGCCTTTTGCGACTCGAAGTAGGCCGCGACATTCGCCATGTCCTGATCGTTCAGCGCACTCGCGATGCCCGCCATGATCGGATTGCTGCGCGCCGGCGCCTTTGCGGCCGGCTGCGTCTTGTAATCCTTCAGTTGCTTGACGATGTACGCCGCATGCTGTCCCGCCAACCGGGGAAACGCCGCGCCGGCGCTGTTGCCGTCGGCGCCGTGGCAGGCCGCGCATACCTGCGTCGCGATGGCCCGTCCGCGCGTCAGATCCGGTTTGGCCGGCTGCGCCGCATTCGCCGAATCCGATACCGCTAATCCACCTAAACCCGCACCGAAAGCCGCTGCTGCCTGCATCACCACCAGAGCCCTGTACAGTCGGTTCATTCGCGTACCCTGTTTTTCGTCTTGTGAGAATGTGAGGTTCTGCAAAAACGACGGCGACCGATTCTTCGCCACAAGATACCCGAACGAAAGGGCATGAAAAACGCCCGCAAACTGTCTCGCTCTTGGATGGGTCCTGCCTTGCGACCTAGCCTTACGCTTTGCTCACATTAATATTAATTATACACTAGTCCTTAAAAACCTGTCATATTGTAAAATAATCTGCTACACGCAAAGATGCTAGTCGGGGCATGCCCATTATTTGCTTGCCGGATTCTCAAGGCTTTTGTTCCAGTGCTTAACAAGCCGCTCAGGTGACCCGCCAAATGGCATATCTGCTCCATCAATCCCGTTTCTTCACCACCGTCAATCATCTGCGCGACCTGCCGCCGACGCCACAGCCGGAAATCGCGTTCGCCGGGCGCTCCAATGCGGGCAAGTCGACGGCCATCAACGTGCTATGCAATCAGAAGCGACTCGCGTTCGCAAGCAAGACGCCGGGCCGCACGCAGCACATCAATTACTTTTCGGTCGGGCCGCAGGACGAACCAGTCGGCTTTCTCGTCGACCTGCCGGGCTACGGTTACGCCGAAGTGCCCGGCGCGGCGAAGGAACACTGGCAGCGTCTGCTGTCGACGTATCTGCAAAGCCGCTCGCAGTTACGCGGCATGATCCTGATGATGGATTCGCGCCGTCCGCTGACGGAACTCGATCGCATCATGATCGACTGGTTCGCGCCGACGGGTAAGCCGATTCACGCGCTGCTCACCAAATGCGACAAATTGACGCGTCAGGAGATGACCAACGCCCTGCGCGCGACGAAGAAATCCTTCGCGGAATATCGGGAAGCGGGGTATCGTGGCGAGTTGAGCGCGCAACTGTTTTCGGCGATGAAGCGCGTCGGCCTCGACGAGGCGCACGAGGTGATCGAACACTGGCTGGCGCCGAAAGACACGGCATCCGGCTCGCTTGCTGAAGACGCCGCCGACTGATCGCAGCGCCGTCGCCGCGATAAAAAACCCGACGCAGTACGGCGGGCTAACAGCCTTATCGTTGAACAACAGGCACCCGCTCAGGGAGGAGAAGCGGGGAGCTCGGCGGCAAGCGCGTCGCTCGATCGGTATGATATACCATTGTCTTAAAACGGTTTCAGACGAGCCCTAAGCCCTGTGCCCGCCCTTGTGCGACAACGCTTTGCGCGGTTTCGAATGCCGTTTTCGGTGTCCCCTGACGTTCCTCCGGAATCGAATCAACCATGAGCTTCTATCCCCACTATCGCCCGCGCCGCATGCGCCGCGATGACTTCTCGCGCCGTCTGATGCGCGAAAACATCCTCACCACGAACGACCTCATCTACCCCGTGTTCATCGTCGAAGGGACGAATGTGCGTCAGGACGTCGCGTCGATGCCCGGCGTGGAGCGCATGTCCGTCGATCTGCTGATGAAGGTCGCCGAGCAATGCGTCGAACTGGGCGTGCCGGTGATTTCGCTGTTCCCGGCGATCGAGCCGTCGCTGAAGACGCCCGACGGCAGCGAAGCGACCAATGCCGACGGCCTAATTCCGCGCGCCGTGCGCGAACTGAAGAAGCATTTCCCGTCGCTCGGCGTGCTGACCGACGTCGCGCTCGATCCGTACACGAGCCACGGCCAGGACGGCGTGCTGGACGAAGAAGGCTACGTGAAGAACGACGAGACGAGCGAGATCCTTGTCGAACAGGCGCGCGTGCAGGCCGAAGCGGGCGTGGATATCGTCGCGCCGTCGGATATGATAGACGGACGCATTGGCGCGATCCGCGAGATGCTGGAAAGCGACGGCCACATCCACACGCGCATCATGGCCTACGCGGCGAAGTACGCCTCGGCGTTCTATGGCCCGTTCCGCGATGCCGTCGGCTCGGCCGCGAATCTCGGCAAGAGCAACAAGATGACCTATCAGATGGATCCGGCCAACACCGACGAGGCGATGCGCGAAGTGCGCATGGACATCGAGGAAGGCGCGGACATGGTGATAGTCAAGCCGGGCATGCCGTATCTCGACATCATGCGCCGCGTGAAGGACGAGTTCCGCTTTCCGACCTATGCGTATCAGGTGAGCGGCGAGTACGCGATGATCAAGGCCGCGGCACAAAACGGCTGGATCGATCACGACAAGGTGATGATGGAAGCGTTGCTGGCCTTCAAGCGCGCGGGCGCCGACGGTGTGCTGACGTACTTCGCGCTGGATGCGGCGCGAATTCTGCGGGCTTCGAAGTAAGCTTCGCAGCCGAAGAAAAAGGACGATGCGTTTCACACGCATCGTCCTTTTTCGTTTTAGCCGCTGACTTTGTCGAGGCTCTTCAGGAATTTGTCCGCCGACTCGTAACCGACCGCGCGCGCGACTTCGTTGCCCTGCGCATCGAAGATAATGATGCCCGGCGGCCCGAACAACCTGAAGCGCTTGAGCAGCATCTGGTCGTTCACGTCGTTGGCCGTCACATCAGCGCGCAACAGGTTCAGTTGCGCGAGGCGCGCCTGCACGCGGGCATCGGAGAACGTGAGGTTTTCCATCTCCTTGCAGGACACGCACCAGTCGGCGTAGAAGTCGAGCATCGTGGGCTTCGCTGCCGACTTGACCGCCGCATCCAGTTCGGCCGACGATCGCACCGGCGCGAAGGCCGGGCCCGCTTGCGCCTGCGTCGTGGGCGCGCTGTAGCCACGCGCGGCGAGCACGGCGAGCGGTCGCAGCGGATCGGTCGATCCCGCCGCGAGCCCGACGAGCATGGTCGCCGCCCAGATCGCGAACGCCGCGCCGAGGCCGCGTCCAAGACGTTTCCACACATTGCTCGCCGCAACCGGCGTCGACGCGAACAGTCCGAGCGATGCCGCCGCGATCAGCAACCACAGCGCCGCGAGCAGCATCTTCGCGACGGCGCCGATTACCGGCCAGACGATCCACAACGCCGCCGCGAGCAGAACGACGCCGAAGAACGTCTTGACGCCGTCCATCCACGCGCCCGCGCGCGGCAGCACCGAACCCGCGCCCAGTCCGATGACGAGCAGCGGCACGCCGAGGCCGAGGCCCATCGCAAACAGCACCGCGCCGCCGAGCACCGCATTGCCCGTATGCGCGATGAAGGCGAGCACCGCGAACAAGGGCGCAGTCATGCACGCGCCGACGACGAGCGCGGACAGCGCGCCCATCACCGCGACGGCGGTGAACTTGCCGCCCGTGCGCTTCTGCGATGCCTCGTTGACGCCGCTCTGCCACTTCTCCGGCAGCGCGATATCGACGTCCGAGATCAACGCGATTGCAAACGCCGCGAGCAGCACGCCGAACGCGCCGAGCACCCACGGATTTTGCAGCCATGCGCCGAGGCTCTGCCCGACGAGCGCGGCCGCGATGCCGAGCACCGTATAAACCAGCGCCATGCCGAGAACATACGACAGCGACAGCGCAAAGCCGCGTCCGCGCGTCACGCGCGCGCCTTCGCCGACGATGATCGCGGAAAGAATCGGGATCATCGGATACGAGCATGGCAGCAGGCTCAGCACCATGCCCGCGAGAAAGTACAGTCCGACGACGGTGAAGAAGCCTCCGCCTTCGAGCATCGACTGCGCGTAGTCGGCGTTCGTCGCGCGTTCGAGCCACGAGGCGTCGGCGCTCGTCGAGGCCATCGGCGTCGATGGCGCCGAGCCCGCGGGCTTGAGCGCATCGCCTTTGACGCGGTAGGTCTTCTCCATCGGCGGATAACAAATGCCGCCGTCCGCGCAGCCTTGCGACGTCACCGCGAGTTCGAACGGACCGCTTGCCTTCGTCACCGGTACGCGGATCAGCAGTTCGCCGCGATACGTCTCGACATCCTTGTTGAAGGTCTGATCGAAGTGGACTTTGCCCGCCGGCAGTTGCGCAGCGCTGATGGTCGCATCGCCGCTTTTCACGTCGAAACTGAAGCGCTCGCGGTACATGTAATAACCGTCCGCGATCTTGTAGCGCACGACGACTTCGGCCGGCTGCTCGGAAGCGCTGAACTTGAAGGCGACGGGGGGATCGAGGAAATCGTCGGCGGCACGCACCACGCCCGCCAGCACAAAGAGCGAGGCGAGGAGCAGAAACGCGGCGAACAGACGCCGTACGGCGAGACGTGAAAGCTCAAACATGAAGAGGACGCTACGTTTCCGCGTTGACCCACTGACCGTAGCCCGGCGATGCATCCGCCTGCCAGACGAGGATTTCGGGCGTGTCGTAAGGATAATGCGTCTCGACGAAGCGCTGCAATTCGTCGCTGCGCGCGACACTGGTTTTGAACAGCAATTGCACTTCGTCCGACGATTCGAGCGCGCCCTCCCAGTGGTATTGCGAAGTCACCGCACCGAAGTTTGTCACGCAGGCGGCGAGTCGCGCTTCGAGCACCGCCTGGGCAAGCGCATCGGCGGCGGACTTGTCCGGCAGTGCGGACAACATCAGAATGACGGGGACATTCACTCGGAACTCCGGAAGGCGCGTGCGCGTAGAGACGTATCGTAGCATCGGCCGCTTGCGCGTTCTTTCACGGCCCCGCGCGCCGAAAAGCCGTAGCAGGCCGAGCGCGACGCAAACAAAAAGGCCAGGCGTTGTGGGCCTGGCCTTTCGCTACTGCGCTGATTCTACGAACCGGAGCTTACTCCGCTTCTTGCACTTCTTCCGTTTCTTCGACTTCCGGGCGATCCATCAACTGGACCAGCGCCATCGGCGCGTTGTCGCCGACACGGAAACCGAACTTCAGGATGCTGAGGTAGCCGCCCGGACGGTTCGCGTAGCGCGGGCCGAGGACGTCGAACAGCTTCGTGACGGAATCGCGATCGCGCAGGCGGTTGAACGCCAGACGACGGTTCGCGAGCGACGGCTTCTTGCCCAGCGTGATGAGGGGCTCGACGACCTTGCGCAGTTCCTCGGCCTTCGGTAGCGTCGTCTTGATGACTTCGTGCTCGATGAGCGAATTCGACATATTGCGGAGCATTGCCAGACGATGGCTGCTCGTGCGGTTCAGTTTCCGCAGACCATGCTTGTGACGCATTTTCAGTTCCTTTACGAGTTTAGAGCCAGCTCTTCTATTGCACCCTCATTCCGAAGAAACGAGGCACACAGGCCGGTCGAAAATAAAGCAAGGCGCGGATTTTATAAAGCAAAATCCGCGCCTTTGACAACAACGCTTTTGACGCTTGGCTTGCTTGTCGACTTACTTGTCGAGCCCGGCCGGCGGCCAGTTTTCGAGCTTCATGCCGAGCGTCAGGCCGCGCGAAGCGAGCACTTCCTTGATCTCGTTCAGCGACTTGCGACCCAGATTCGGCGTCTTCAGCAGTTCGTTTTCGGTACGCTGGATCAGATCGCCGATGTAGTAGATGTTCTCGGCCTTCAGGCAGTTCGCCGAGCGAACCGTGAGTTCGAGGTCATCGACCGGACGCAGCAGGATCGGATCGATCTGCGGTGCGCGCGACGGTGCTTCCGCAGCCGCTTCGGTGCCTTCCAACGCAGCGAACACCGACAGCTGATCGACCAGAATTCGCGCCGACTGGCGGATCGCTTCTTCCGGCGAAATCACGCCGTTGGTCTCGATGTTCATCACGAGCTTGTCGAGGTCGGTACGCTGTTCGACACGCGCGCTTTCCACGGCGTAGCTCACGCGACGCACCGGCGAGAACGACGCGTCCAGCACGATGCGGCCGATGATCTTGGCCGACTCTTCGCCGTAACGATGCACGTTGCCCGGCACGTAGCCGCGGCCCTTTTCGACCTTGATCTGAACGTCGAGCTTGCCGCCCTTCGACAGGTGAGCAATGACGTGTTCCGGATTGGTAATCTCGCAATCATGCGCGAGTTCGATATCGCCGGCGGTGACCACGCCTTCGCCTTCCTTGCGCAGCGTCACCGTGACTTCGTCGCGGTTATGCATGAAGACGACACCCTTCAGGTTCAACAGCAGGTTGACCACATCCTCTTGCACACCATCGAGCGTCGAGTATTCGTGCACGACGCCTGCGATTGTCACTTCGGTCGGCGCGTAGCCGATCATCGACGACAGCAGCACGCGCCGAAGCGCGTTACCCAAGGTGTGGCCATAACCGCGTTCGAACGGCTCCATAACCACCTTCGCGTAGCTTTCGCCAAGCGATTCAACTGCAATGATCTTGGGCTTCAACAAACTGGTTTGCATAGGTTTTCCTTTTCAATACCCTCGGCTCGTTACACCAATAAGGCTGAGACGGTAATAACCTGAAAATAAACAGTCGAGTTCGCCTCTTGCGACGAGCAATCAAGCGCCCCCGGCTGTCAATCCATTACCGCGAGTACCGCGCGATTAACGCGAATACAATTCGACGATCAGGCTTTCGTTGATGTCGCCAGCGATATCGCTGCGCTCCGGCATCGACTTGAACGTTCCTTCGAACTTCTTCTCGTCGACCGACACCCAGCTCGGCATACCGCCTTGCTGCGCCAGCGAAAGCGCTTCGACGATGCGCGCCTGCTTGCGCGATTGTTCGCGCACGAACACGACGTCGCCCGACTTCACCTGCAGCGACGGGATGTTCGCGACCTGGTCGTTGACCATGATCGCCTTGTGGCTCACGAGCTGACGCGCTTCGGCGCGCGTCGAGCCGAAGCCCATACGATACACGACGTTGTCGAGACGCGACTCAAGCAACTGCAGTAGGTTTTCGCCCGTCGGGCCCTTGCGGCGGTCGGCTTCAGCGAAGTAGCGGCGGAACTGACGCTCCAGCACACCGTAAATACGTTTCACTTTTTGCTTTTCGCGCAACTGGGTGCCGTAATCGGACGTGCGTGCGCCCGAGGTGCGGCCGTGTTGGCCGGGCTTGCTGTCGAGCTTGCACTTGTCGGCGAACGAGCGGCGTGCGCTCTTCAGGAACAGATCGGTGCCTTCACGGCGGGACAGCTTGGCTTTGGGACCGGTATAGCGTGCCACTTTGCATCCTTAAATATTGATCACGCAAACTTTCGAGCGAATGGTCCGTCTGCGCTGGTCCGAACCCTTTGGGTCGAACCGAACCCTTTGGGTCGAACGGTGGGCTTAGTCAAAACTTCATAACGCACAAAACCCGCCGATATTTGCGCATGACAGGAAGCATGCGGCAGTGTCGACGTATTTTTAGATACGACGACGCTTCGGCGGACGGCAGCCGTTGTGCGGGACCGGCGTCACGTCGGAAATCGCGGTAATCTTGATGCCAAGACCATGCAGCGCGCGCACCGCCGATTCACGGCCAGGGCCAGGGCCCTTGATCCGCACTTCGAGGTTCTTCACGCCGTATTCCATTGCCACGCGGCCAGCCGATTCGGCTGCGACCTGAGCTGCAAACGGCGTCGACTTGCGCGAGCCCTTGAAGCCCTGACCGCCCGAGGTCGCCCATGCCAGCGCATTACCTTGACGATCGGTGATCGTGATAATGGTGTTGTTGAACGACGCGTGAACGTGAACCACGCCCTCGGCGACGTTCTTCTTGACCTTCTTGCGAACGCGTTGCGCCGCGAAGTTGTTCGAAGCCTTAGCCATTACGTTTTCCTGTAACTGTCAGTTCCGCTTACTTCTTCAGCGATTGCGCTGCACGACGCGGACCCTTGCGAGTGCGTGCGTTGGTGCGCGTACGCTGGCCACGCAGGGGCAAACCCTTGCGATGGCGCATGCCGCGGTAGCAACCCAAGTCCATCAGGCGCTTGATGTTCATCGTCACTTCACGGCGCAGATCGCCTTCGACGATGAACTTGCCCACTTCGTCACGCAGCTTTTCGAGGTCTGCGTCAGTAAGGTCCTTGATCTTCTTCGAAAATTCCACACCAGCAGCGGTGCAAATGCCACGCGAACGCGTGCGGCCGATGCCGAAGATTGCCGTCAGGCCGATCTCGGTATGCTGGTGATTCGGGATGTTAACCCCTGCGATACGAGCCATTGTTTTTCCTCAAACAAAAAGCGCAAGCAAAAGCGCGGCTTTCAGTTCAGCCTTGACGCTGTTTGTGGCGCGGATCAGAGCTGCAAATCACGCGCACGACGCCCTTGCGCTTGATGATCTTGCAATTGCGGCAAATGCGCTTAACCGATGCCATCACTTTCATGATATTACCCTTTTTTCTAAATCACTTCGCCCGGAACACGATCCGTGCACGAGACAGATCGTAAGGCGTCAGTTCAACCGTAACCTTGTCGCCCGGCAGGATGCGGATGTAGTGCATCCGCATCTTTCCAGAAATATGCCCCAGAACGACATGGCCATTTTCCAACTTCACCCGGAAAGTAGCGTTGGGGAGGTTTTCGATGACCTCGCCCTGCATCTGGATTACATCGTCTTTGGCCATAGTCCTAAATCAACGCATCGAGACGTTGCCGCCCTTGAAGTTAGCCTTCTTGAGCAGCGATTCATATTGTTGCGACATCACGTACGACTGAACCTGAGCCATGAAGTCCATCGTGACGACGACAATGATCAGCAGCGACGTTCCACCAAAATAAAACGGCACGTTCCAGCGCAACACCAGAAACTCAGGCAGCAGGCACACGAATACGATGTAGATCGCACCAGCCAGCGTCAGACGCGTGAGGATGCGGTCAATATATCGTGCAGTCTGATCGCCCGGACGAATACCCGGAACGAATGCACCGCTCTTCTTCAAGTTGTCGGCGGTTTCCCGGCTGTTGAACACCAGTGCGGTGTAGAAGAAGCAGAAGAAAACGATCGCCAACGCATACAGCAGCACGTACACAGGCTGGCCGGGCTTCAGGGCTTCGGCCACGTTGTGCAGCGTGTTTGCAAACCAGTTGGTCCGCGTACCCGAACTGAACCAGTTCAGGATGGTTGCCGGGAAGAGGATGATCGACGACGCGAAGATCGGCGGAATCACACCCGACATGTTCAACTTCAGTGGCAGATGGGACGACTGTCCGCCGTAAATCTTGTTACCGACCTGGCGCTTCGCATAGTTCACGAGGATCTTGCGCTGACCGCGTTCGATGAACACGACCAGATACGTGACCGCCGCGATCAGCACGACGATGATGATCGCTGAGATGATGCTCATCGAACCGGTGCGAACCAGCTCGAACAGACCGCCGATTGCGTTCGGGAAACCCGCCGCGATACCACCGAAGATGATGATCGAGATACCGTTGCCGAGACCGCGTTCCGTGATCTGCTCACCCAGCCACATCAGGAACATCGTGCCCGTCACCAGCGTGACGACCGTCGTCAGGCGGAACACCATGCCGGGGTCCAGCACCAGTGCCGGCTGGTTTTCCAACGCGACCGCGATACCGAACGCCTGGAAGGTCGCCAGGACCACCGTGAAGATACGCGTGTATTGCGTGATCTTCCGTTGACCTGCCTGCCCTTCCTTCTTCAAGGCCTCCATCTGCGGCGACACGATCGACAGCAACTGCATGATGATCGATGCCGAAATGTAGGGCATGATGCCCAGCGCAAAGATCGTGAATCGCGACAGCGCGCCACCCGAGAACATGTTGAACATGCCGAGGATGCCGCCCGACTGGCTTTGGAACAGCTTCGCCAGTTGATCCGGATCGATGCCGGGAACCGGAATATGCGCACCAATGCGGTAGACGATCAGCGCCAACAGCAGGAACATTGCACGCTGGCGCAGATCGCCGAATTTCGCCGCGCTTCGACCGGGTTTTGCGAGACTCGGACTGTTAGCCAAGAACCTTCTCCGATGCTAGTGCTAGTAACGGCGACGAGCCAGTTACTCGGCGAACGAGCCGCCAGCGGCTTCGATTGCTGCACGAGCGCCTGCCGTTGCCGTCAGACCCTTGATCGTGACCTTGCGCGTGATCTCGCCGGTCTTGATGATCTTCGCGCTCTTGATGAGCTCGCCGACCAGACCCGCTTGCTTCAGCGCCGGCAGATCGATTTCGTCGACCGGCAGCTTCGAGAGATCGTTCAGGTTCACTTCACCGACGAATTCCTTCGTCAGCGAGGTGAAGCCGCGCTTCGGCAGACGACGCTGCAAAGGCATCTGACCGCCTTCGAAGCCGACCTTGTGGAAGCCGCCCGAACGCGATTTCTGACCCTTGTGGCCGCGACCTGCAGTCTTACCCAAGCCTGAACTGATACCGCGGCCGACGCGACGCTTGGCGTGCTTCGCACCCGCTGCCGGCTTCAAGTTATTCAATTCCATGTTCAACTCCTTGGATCTTGGTCGGCCGCTTAGGCGATGACCTTAACGAGGTACGAGACCTTGTTGATCATCCCGCGCACTGCTGGCGTGTCCTGCAGCTCGGAGACCGAGTTCAGGCGACGCAGGCCGAGGCCACGCACCGTTGCACGATGCGATTCGCGGGTTCCGATCAGGCTCTTGACAAGCTGAACCTTGACAGTTTTTTCAGACATGGTGACCACCTTAGCCCAGAATGTCTTCGACGGACTTACCACGCTTCGCCGCGATGTCGGCCGGGGTCGACTGCTTGCGCAGACCGTCCAGCGTTGCGCGAACGAGGTTGTACGGGTTCGTCGAACCGCGGCTCTTAGCCACAACGTTTTGCACGCCCATCACGTCGAACATCGCGCGCATCGGGCCGCCAGCGATCACGCCGGTACCATCCTTCGCCGGAGCGAGGAGGACCGCGGACGCGCCGTGCTTGCCGTGCACTTCGTGTTGCAGCGTGCCGTTCTTCAGGGGCACCTTGAACATGTTGCGGCGGGCCTGTTCCATTGCCTTCTGAACGGCGACCGGAACTTCCTTGGCCTTGCCCTTGCCCATACCGACGCGGCCATCACCGTCGCCGACTACGGTCAGTACGGCGAAACCGAGAATCCGGCCACCCTTCACGACCTTGGTCACGCGGTTGACCGAAATCATCTTTTCGCGCAGGCCGTCGTCGCGTTCGTCAGCCTGAACTTTCGCTTGCATCTTTGCCATGACGAATTCTTCCCTTAGAACTTGAGCCCGGCTTCGCGCGCCGCATCAGCCAGCGCCTTCACGCGGCCGTGGTAGCGGAAACCCGAGCGGTCGAAGGCGACGGATTCGATGCCGGCAGCCTTGGCCTTTTCAGCGATACACTTGCCGATCAGGGTAGCCGCGTTGATGTTGCCGCCCTTGCCCGACTTATCGGCCAGTTCTGCGCGCACTTCGGCTTCCAGCGTCGAGGCGCTTGCCACGACCTTCGTACCGCATGCCGAGAATACTTGCGCGTAGATATGCGTATTCGTGCGATGCACGGCCAGACGCGGAACCTGCAGCTCAGCGATCTTGATACGCGTCTGACGAGCGCGGCGCAAGCGAGATTGAGTCTTATCCATGATTGCGCACCCTTACTTCTTCTTCGTTTCTTTGAGGATCACGACCTCGTCGGAATAGCGCACGCCCTTGCCCTTGTAGGGCTCCGGCGGACGATAGCCGCGCACTTCTGCTGCGGTCTGTCCGACTTTCTGCTTGTCGATCCCCTTGATCACGATTTCGGTCTGCGACGGGGCTTCGGCCTTGACGCCTCCCGGCATCTGGTGCACCACCGGGTGCGAGAAACCCAGCGACAGGTTCAGCTTGTCACCTTGCGCTTGCGCACGATAACCAACGCCAACCAGCGTCAGCTTGCGCTCGAAACCCTTGGTGACGCCGTACACCATGTTCGCCAGGAGGGCGCGCATCGTGCCGGACATCGCGTTCGCTTCGCGGCTTTCGTCCGTCGGAGCCAGCTTCAGCGTGCCGTCTTCGTTCGTCACGGCGACCAGCTTGTTGGCCGGTTGCGAGATCGTGCCGAGCGGACCTTTCACGGTGATGACGTCGCCATTGATGGCCACTTCCGCGCCTTGCAGCGCGATCGGGCTTTTACCTACTCGAGACATGTTTCTTCTCCTTAGGCGTTAAGCGACGTAGCAGATGACTTCGCCGCCAACGCCGGTCTGGCGCGCCTTGCGATCGGTCATCACACCCTTCGGCGTCGACACGATTGCAACGCCCAGGCCGTTCATGACCTGCGGGATGTCGTTGCGGCCGCGGTACACGCGCAGGCCAGGCTTCGAGACGCGCTCGAGGCGCTCGACGACCGGACGGCCGGCGTAGTACTTCAACGCGATGTTCAATTCCGTCTTCGCGCCTTCTGCCTTCACCGCGAAGTCGTCGATATAACCTTCGTCCTTCAAAACCTGCGCAATCGCAACCTTGACTTTCGACGAGGGCATAGTCACCGAAACCTTCTCGACCATCTGTGCATTGCGGATGCGAGTCAGCATATCGGCGATAGGATCACTCATGCTCATTTATATGTTTCTCCTATTACCAGCTCGCCTTGGTCAGGCCAGGGATTTCGCCGCGGAAAGCGATTTCACGAATCTTGCCGCGCGCGAGTCCGAACTTGCGGAACGTGCCACGCGGACGACCCGTGATCGCGCAGCGGTTACGCTTGCGAGTGGGATTCGAGTTACGCGGCAGTTGTTGCAGCGCGAGACGCGCGAAGTAACGCTCTTCGTCGGACTTGCTTGCGTCGTCGATCACAGCCTTCAGCTCAGCACGCTTCGGAGCGTACTTGGCTGCCAGGCGCGCGCGCTTCTTTTCACGTTCGATCAGTGCCAGTTTAGCCACGGTAACCTCAGTTTCTGAACGGGAACTTGAAGCCGGCGAGCAGCGCCTTTGCTTCGTCGTCGGTCTTCGCGGTCGTCGTGATATTTATGTTCAGCCCACGCAGCGCGTTGATCTTGTCGTAGTCGATTTCGGGGAAAATGATCTGCTCTTTCACACCGATGTTGTAATTGCCACGACCGTCGAATGCACGGCCCGACACGCCACGGAAGTCACGCACACGCGGGAGCACAACCGTCACGAAACGGTCGAGGAATTCGTACATCGCTTGGCCGCGCAGCGTGACCATCGCGCCGATCGGGTAGCCCTGACGAATCTTGAAGCCTGCGATTGCCTTGCGCGCCTTCGTGATCACCGGCTTCTGGCCGGCGATCTTCGTCAGGTCGCCCACGGCGTTCTCGATGATCTTCTTGTCGGCGACGGCTTCGCCAAGACCCATGTTC
>JAQFVI010000347.1 GCA_029439495.1 Caballeronia sp. BR6202001590007 | reverse complement strand
CGGCGAGCGCATCGCCCTTGGTGATGCAGCCGTCGCGGCCCGAACCCGACACCTGATCCGCCGACACGCCCTTCTCGGCGAGGATCTTCGTCGCGGACGGCGATGCGGCACCACCGCCCGTCGCGCCCGATGCCTGCGCGGCCGGCGCCGATGCGGCGGCAGCCGGTTCGGCTTGCGGAGCGGATTTCACTTCGGCGTCGCCGGCAGCGGCGACGGCGGCGGGCGCTTCGCCGGCCTTGGCTTCGGTGTCGATCTTCGCGATGACATCGTCGGCGCCGACGATGTCGCCGTCATGCTTGATGACTTGCGCGAGCACGCCGGCTGACGGCGCGGGGACTTCGAGCACGACCTTGTCGGTCTCGATTTCGATGAGGATTTCGTCCTGGGCGACAGCTTCGCCCGGCTTCTTCTTCCATTGCAGCATGGTCGCTTCCGAGACCGACTCCGACAGCTGGGGAACCTTGACTTCTACGATAGCCATTTCAGTATTGTCCTGATGCGTATCTGTATGTGTATGTATGTGGTCGAGCGTCGGGACCGGCAGACGCGAAGTCTTTTTCCGGTCCCGATCGAGCAGCGGTTACTTGGCGATGACCTGCGGCGATGACCTGCGCGCCCTTCAGGCGGCCGAACGCGCCTTCCACGAGCGCCTTCTGCTGCTCGTAGTGCTTCGCGTAGTAGCCGACCGCTGGCGATGCCGAAGCCGGACGGCCGCTGTAGGCCAGCTTCATGCCTTCGCGCATGCCTTCGCGCAGATGGTGCTCGATGTAGAACCAGGCGCCCTGGTTCTGCGGCTCGTCCTGCACCCAGACGACTTCCGTCGCGTTCTCGTACTTCTTGATTTCAGCGTCGAACTGCTTGTGCGCGAACGGATAAAGCTGCTCGATACGCACGATCGCCACGTCGTTGCTCTTCGCTTCGCGGCGATGCGCGACCAGGTCGTAGTACACGCGGCCCGAGCAGCAGATCACGCGCTTGACCTTCTTCGCTTCGATCGCTTCGTCCACTTCGCCGATGACCGGCTGGAACGAGCCCTTCGCGAGTTCCGACAGATCCGACACAGCTTCCTTGTGACGCAGCAGCGACTTCGGCGTCGCGATGATCAGCGGCTTGCGGAACAGGCGGATCATCTGGCGGCGCAGCAGGTGGAAGATCTGCGCCGGCGTGGTCGGCTGAACCACTTGCATGTTGTGGTCCGCGCACAGTTGCAGGAAGCGTTCGATACGTGCCGACGAGTGCTCCGGACCCTGACCTTCGTAGCCGTGCGGCAGCATCATCGTGAGACCCGAGACGCGGCCCCACTTCACTTCGCCCGACGAGATGAACTGGTCGATCACGACCTGCGCGCCGTTCACGAAGTCGCCGAACTGCGCTTCCCATGCGACGAACGTGTTCGGTTCAGCGGTCGAGTAGCCGTATTCGAAGCCGAGCAGGGCTTCTTCGGACAACACCGAGTCGATGACCGTGAACTTCGCCTGGCCTTCGGCGATGTTCTGCAGCGGAATGTACGTGCCGTCGTTCCAGCACTCGCGGTTCTGATCGTGCAGCACCGCGTGACGGTGCGTGAACGTGCCGCGGCCCGAGTCCTGGCCCGTCAGACGCACCGCATAACCCGATGCGACCAGCGACGCGAACGCGAGGTGCTCGCCCATGCCCCAGTCGAGCTTGGCTTCGCCGAGACCCATTGCGCGGCGGTCGTTGATGACGCGCTCGACGAGCGGGTGAACCTTGAAGTTCTCGGGAATCGTCGTGATGCGTTCGGCGAGGCGCTTCAGTTCGGCGAGCGGAACCGCCGTATCGGCCGCGTCCGTCCACTTGCGGTTCAGGAACGGCACCCAGTCCACCGCGTACTTGCTCTTGTAGTTCGAGAGCACCGGATCGACCGTGTGATGACCTTCGTCCATCGCCTGGCGATACGCCTTGACCATGTCGTCGGCTTCTTCGGCGGTGATCACGCCCTGCTGCACGAGCTTCTCGGCATAGACCGCGCGCGTGCCCGGATGCTTCGCGATGGTCTTGTACATCAGCGGCTGCGTGACCGCTGGCGTGTCCTGCTCGTTGTGGCCGAGCTTGCGGAAGCAGATGATGTCGACCACGACGTCCTTGTGGAACTGCATGCGGAAGTCGATGGCGAGCTGCGTGGCGAGCACGACGGCTTCGGGATCGTCGCCGTTGACGTGCAGCACCGGCGCTTCGATCATCTTGACGACGTCCGAGCAGTACAGCGTCGAGCGCGAGTCGCGCGGGTCCGACGTCGTGAAACCGATCTGATTGTTGATGACGATATGCAGCGTGCCGTGCGTGCCGTAACCGCGCGTCTGCGCGAGGTTCAGCGTTTCCATCACGACGCCCTGGCCGGCGAAGGCCGCGTCGCCGTGCACCTGCACCGGCAGCACTTGCAGACCGTCTTCATCGCCGCGGCGATCCATACGCGCCTTCGCGGAACCTTCGACTACCGGGTTCACGATTTCCAGGTGCGACGGGTTAAACGCGAGAGACAGGTGAACCGGGCCGCCTTCGGTCGACACGTCCGACGAGAAGCCCTTGTGGTACTTCACGTCGCCGGCCGGCAGATCGTCGACGTGCTTGCCTTCGAATTCGGCGAAGAGGTCCGCCGGCATCTTGCCGAGCGTATTGACCAGCACGTTCAGACGGCCGCGGTGCGCCATGCCGATGACGATTTCCTGCACGCCGCTCTTGCCCGCGTGACGCACGACTTCGTCCATCGACGCGATGAAGCTTTCGCCGCCTTCGAGCGAGAAGCGCTTCTGACCGACGTATTTGGTGTGGAGGAAACGCTCGAGGCCTTCCGAGGCCGTCAGGCAATTCAGGATGTGCTTCTTCTTGTCGTTCGAGAAGTTGGGCGTCGAGCGGATGGACTCGAGACGCTCCTTCCACCAGCGCTTCTGTTCCGGATCGCTGATGTACATGTACTCGGCGCCGATCGTGCCACAGTACGTATCGCGCAGTGCCTTGACGATCTCGCGCAGCGACGCGCGCTCGAAACCGAAGTACAGGTTCGTGGCGCTGAACGTCTGGTCCATGTCGGCTTCGGTGAAGTCGTAGAACGCAGGTTCGAGTTCGGGGATATACGGACGCTCGCGGCGCTTGAGCGGATCGAGATTGGCCCATTGCGAGCCGAGGAAGCGATACGCGCCGATGAGAGACTGAACGTAGACTTGCTTGCGCGCGGTGGCGAGGTCTTCACCGCCGCCTTCGCGCGGAAGGAAAGCGTTCTGTTTCGCGCGCTGCGCGAAGGATTCGACGATGGGGCCGTGGGCCACGTCGTTGTGTGCCGAGCCGTCGGAGGCGGGCACGTTCTGCAACGCGTCGAAATAGGCTCGCCAGGTCTCGGGCACTGATGCGGGATTATCGAGATACTGCTCGTACAGTTCTTCGACGTACGGAGCATTGCCGCCGAACAGGTATGAGTTCGACTGGAATTGCTTCATCATTTTTACGCTCACCTTTCTTCGAGTTTCTCGAGGAAGTGCGGGTTACAAAACCTTCCGCACCACGGCCTGACCGTTTAGCGGATTGCGCGAATCAAGTCTGCTTGGAAGGACCTAAAATGTGTGTGCGACAACTAATTTAAATAAATAGTATAGCACAGAACCAATTGCCATATGACCGGTAGTCGCATCTGCATATATATAGTTAGTTCTGCGCGGCCTATACCACGGGCATTTGCGAACATATTCGGGATAAGCAAGGGTGCGTTCGTCGCCTGCCGGCGCGGTATCCGGATGGCACCGCGGGCAAGCCCGCCGTTAGCACACTGGTCGAGCGTGATGGCCGTCCGGCCGTCGCGCATTCGGGTGGCGCACCGGTCTTCGCGCGCGCCGCTTCCTCTGAACCATGTGCCATGCATGCATCAGGACGACATCATGATCGACAACTTCAACTATTCGAGCGCCGCTTCCTACTCGTCGAATTCCGTCGGCACGCCGGGTTTGCCGCCGCCGGGATCGGACTTTAGTTCGTCGCAGTTCGCCGCTACTCCGGCGGTGTGCCCGACGGCCCAACAATATGGGTCGATGATGCCGGGCCCCGACGATCTGGCGCAAATGCGCGACGAAACGATCGACCGCGCCGCGCGGATGCCTGGCATCGCAAGCGGCTCCGGCGCTCGCTGCCGCGCTGCCCCAGCCGTAGAAGCAGGCACAGACAGCACCGATGCCGCAGCAACAAGCCACCGCCCCGCAGGCGCAACCGCAAGCGCCGCTGATCACGAACGTGGGTAACGGCTGACCGACGCGTTCCATCTCGTCACTGCGCCCTTCCGCGCGCTCGACCCGCTCGTACAGTAACGCAAGAAAGAAAAACCCGGCCGTACATACAGTACGACCGGGTTTCGATTCACGACGACGCGCGTGCAACGCGCGGGGCAGCGTCAGTCGGCCGATGCCTCGCGGCTCGCGCGACGACGCTCGTGTTCCTTCAGATGACGCTTGCGCAGGCGGATCGACTGCGGCGTCACTTCGACGAGTTCGTCGTCGTCGATGAATTCGACCGCGTACTCGAGCAACAACTGGATCGGCGGCACGAGACGCACGGCTTCGTCGGTACCCGATGCACGCACGTTCGTCAGTTGCTTGCCCTTGATCGGATTGACGACGAGATCGTTGTCGCGGTTATGGATGCCGATGATCATGCCTTCGTACAGCGCATCGCCAGGCGACACGAACATGCGACCGCGATCCTGCAGCTTCCACAGCGCATAAGCGACGGCCGCGCCGTCGTCCTGCGAAATCAGCACGCCGTTGCGGCGCTCGCCGACCGAACCTTCCTTCACCGGCGCGTAGAAATCGAACGTGTGGCTCATCAGGCCCGTGCCGCGCGTGAGCGTCAGGAACTCGCTCTGGAAACCGATCAGTCCGCGCGCCGAAATCTTGTACTCGAGACGCGTGCGGCCGCGACCGTCCGAAGTCATGTCGAGCATTTTGCCATTGCGGCGGCCGAGTTCTTCCATCACGCCGCCCTGGTGGCCGTCTTCGATATCGACCGTCAGGTTTTCATACGGCTCGCACTTCACGCCATCGATTTCCTGCAGCACGACGCGCGGACGCGACACGGCCAGCTCGTAGCCTTCGCGACGCATATTCTCGACGAGAATCGTCAGGTGCAGTTCGCCCCGGCCCGACACTTCGAAGGTAGTTTCGTCGCCGGTGTCCTTCACGCGCAGCGCGACGTTGTGATTCAGTTCCTTTGTCAGGCGATCGCGAATCTGGCGGCTCGTGACGAACTTGCCTTCCTTGCCCGCGAGCGGCGACGAGTTCACGAGGAAATTCATCGTGAGCGTCGGCTCGTCGACGGTGATCATCGGCAGGGCTTCGGGATTGTCCGGCGAGCAGATCGTCACGCCGATGCCGATTTCCTCGATGCCGTTGATCAGCACGATGTCGCCCGCCTGCGCTTCTTCCACCTGCACGCGCTCGAGACCGTGGAACGATAGCACCTGATTGATCTTGCGGTTCAGGATCGCGCCGTCGGGACCCGAACGCACGGCCACCGCCATGCCCGGGCGGATGCGGCCGCGCGCCACGCGGCCCACGCCGATGCGGCCAACATACGAGTTGTAGTCGAGCGAGGTGATCTGCAACTGAAGCGGACCGTCCGGATCGGCCGGGCGCACGGGAACGTGCTCGAGAATGGCTTCGAAGAGCGGACGCATGTTGCCTTCGCGCGTTTCCGGATCGAAGCTCGCGTAGCCGTTCAGGCCCGACGCGTAGACGACCAGGAAGTCGAGCTGTTCTTCCGTAGCGCCGAGCTTGTCGAACAGGTCGAAGGTCTGGTTGATCACCCAGTCGATGCGCGCGCCCGGACGATCCACCTTGTTGATGACGACGATCGGCTTGAGGCCGAGCGCGAGCGCCTTCTTGGTCACGAAGTGCGTCTGCGGCATCGGACCTTCGACGGCGTCGACCAGCAGCAGCACGGAATCGACCATCGACAGCACGCGCTCGACTTCGCCGCCGAAGTCCGCGTGTCCCGGCGTATCGACGATGTTGATGTGCGTGTCTTCGTATTCGACTGCGCAGTTCTTCGCCAGGATCGTGATGCCGCGTTCCTTTTCGATGTCGTTCGAGTCCATGACGCGCTCGGCGACCTGCTGATTTTCCCGGAACGTGCCCGACTGACGAAGCAACTGGTCGACGAGCGTGGTCTTGCCGTGGTCGACGTGGGCGATGATGGCGATATTGCGAAGGGCGCGAGTCATAAGGAATGTCTTGGTTGTGCGCCATGGAGCCAAGCCCTCGAAGGAGTGAAGGCATCGTGGCTCGGCAAACCCATCTTTAAACGTGAAAATCACGGGCTAGCGCGATGATAACTTTAAATAATAGCACGCACAGATGACGTTTCCTCGCAATAGGACGCTACCCGTAAGCACTCGCCCGAGACGACTCTGGAGTCTGGATTCCTTGCCGCATCGATCCACACGCCACAAAGCCCGCACTCACTTATTAAGCGTTTTCGTAACAGATTCTTGCAACTTCTGTCACGCGCTCCTATAATTCTGCCTAGTCAACTATTGCAATCGCACGATTATTCTCATGGGCGACGCTCCCAAAGACGCCACGCCGCCCTCGGCGATCGGCGACTACATCCTCAGCGAAAGCGTCGGCTATCTGATCAGCCGGGTGCGCTCGACCCTGTGGAACATGGTGACGCAGCACACCACGTCCGAACTCGGCATCACCAGCACGCAGGCCAGCATCATGTTCATGCTGGCGGTCGGCAAGTGCGAAACGGCGTCGGATATCGCGCGCGAATACGGCATCGACGCCAGTGCGGTCACGCGGCTGATCGACCGTCTGGAAAAGCGCGGACTGCTGTCGCGCGTGCGCAGCGAGCAGGACCGGCGCGTCGTGCGGCTCACACTGACCGAAGACGGCCGCGCGATGGCCGAACGCGTGCCCGCAATCTTCACGCGCGTGCTCGACAAGCTGCTCACGGGTTTTTTGCCGGAGGAAGTCGGCTTTCTCAAGAACATGCTGCGTCGCGTGCTGGCGAATTCTTGCGATCCGCATGCGGCCTCGCTGCTGGCCGGCAGCGATAAATCCGGCGCTTGATTGCAGCGACAAGCAAATTCGAATCGAACCCGGACGCCGTAAGCCGTACAAAATGCTTTCATCGTCCATCTTTATCCTTGATTTCAAGAGACGAGCGATGAACCATCTCTCCTTGTCCGCGCGTTCCGGCTTCCGGCGCATGCACAGCGCGGTGGCCGCGGCGCTGAGCGTCGCGGACTGCGCGAACTACGCGGGCATCTCAAGCGACAAGCACATCACACGTCGCCCGACCAGTACGACGCCACGCAGAGCATGCCCGGCCAGGGCGGCCAGTGGTCGACCGCTCGACTGGGCGAATCAGAATCAGTTCGGCGATCCGCAATTGCCCAAACTGATCGCCGAGGCACTCGAAGGCAACCCGACCATCGCGCAGACACAGGCGCGCATCGCCAAGGCGTCGTCGTATATCGAAAGTTCGCGCTCGTCGCTGTATCCGAAAGTGAACGGACAGTATTCGTGGACGCGCGAGCTTTACTCCGGCAACGCGCTGTTCCCGCCGCCCTACGGCGGCACCTGGTTCAGCGAGAACAACGCGCTCGCGAGCGCATAGTGGGATCTGGATCTGTGGGGCAAGAACCGCGCGCGGCTGGAAGAAATCTCCCATGCGCGCGATGCCGTGCGCAGCGCGCAGGCCGCACTCGACGCCACCGAGCAGGAACTCGCGTCGAACCGGTCGCTGACCGCGAGACCATCGCCGAGCATCCGAACGTGCTCGCCGCCGCTGCGAAGGTGCGCGACTCGTACATCCAACTACGCACGCAACACGCTGCCCGCGCCGGTGACGGGTTACGTGGCGAAGCGCTCGGTGCAGGTCGGCCAGCGCATCGCGCCGGGCAGTCCGCTGATGGCGATCGTGCCGCTCAACGGCGTGTGGGTCGACGCCAACTTCAAGGAAGTGCAGCTCAAGCACATGCGCATCGGCCAGCCGGTCGAACTGACGGCCGATCTTTACGGCTCGGGCGTCGTCTATCACGGCAAGGTGATCGGCTTCTCGGCTGGCACGGGTTCGGCGTTCTCGCTGTTGCCCGCGCAGAACGCGACGGGTAACTGGATCAAGGTCGTGCAGCGTCTGCCGGTGCGNTGGACGGTCGACGTGACCATCCGCGACGATCAGGGCGGCCAACTGGGCCAGGCGTCGAACACCGTCTATCAGACCAACGTGTTCGACAAGTACGGTGCCGAAGCGGATCAGGAAATCGCGCGCATCATCCAGCAGAACGCGGGCACGGGTTCGGGCGCACAGGGCACCTCGGGCGCGGCGTCCTCGCGCGGCAACGGCACGAGCAAGTCCGCGTCCGCCGCGAAGCTAATGTAAGGTAAGCGGCCATGGCTCAGCAAAACGTCGTTCATCCTCCGCTCGAAGGGGGAAAACTCGTGATCGGGACGATCGCGGTGTTCATGAACGTGCTCGACACGTCGATCGCCAACGTGTCGATTCCGGCGATCTCGGCGTGTCGTCAGATCAGGGCACCTGGATCATCACGTCGTTCGCGATCGCCAACGCGATCTCGGTGCCGCTGCGGGCTAGCTCACGCAGCGCATCGGCCAGGTGCGGCTGTTCCTCGGCTCGATCAGCGTCGTGGCTGTGTGGTCTCGCGCCGACGCTGCCCTTCCTGGTCGCCGCGCGCGTGCTGCAAGGCGCGGTCGCGGGTCCGATGATCCCGCTGTCGCAAACGCTCCTGCTCGCGAGCTATCCGCGCAAGAAAGCGTCGATCGCCCTCTCGATGTGGTCGATGGCCACACTGATCGCGCCGGTCGCGGGCCCGATCCTCGGCGGCTGGATCTCGGACAACATCTCGTGGCCGTGGATCTTCTACGTGAACATTCCGGTCGACATCGTCGGCCTCGGTCTGCTCGTGGTCTGGGTCGGCGCGCTGCAGATCATGCTCGACAAAGGCAAGGATCTCGACTGGTTCAACTCCGACCACCATCGTCGTGCTCGCGCTCGTCGCGGTGATCGCGTTCGCGTTCTTCATCGTCTGGGAGCTGACGGCGGAACATCCGGTCGTCGACCTGTCGCTGTTCGCGCTGTGCAACTTCACCGGCGGCACGATCGTGCTATCGGTCGGCTACGGCCTCTACTTCGGCAATCTCGTATTGCTGCCGCTGTGGCTGCAGACGGATATCGGCTACACGGCAACGGATGTCGGTCTCGTGATGACGCCGGTCGGCTTCTTCGCGATTCTGCTGTCGCCGATCACCGGCAAGTTCCTGCCGCGCACCGATCCGCGGCGCATCGCGACGGCCGCGTTTCTGATCTTCGCGCTGTGCTTCTGGATGCGCTCGCGCTACACAACCGGCGTCGACACCTGGTCGCTGACGCTGCCGACGCTCGTGCAGGGCATCGCGATGGCGGGCTTCTTCATTCCGCTCGTCTCGATCACGCTGTCGGGTTTGCCGGGCATCGCATTCCGGCGGCGTCGGGGCTGTCGAACTTCGTGCGGATCATGTGCGGCGGCATCGGCACGTCGATTTTCTCGACCGCGTGGGAATATCGCTCGATCGTGCATCACGTTCAACTGGTCGAAGGCGCGAATGCGTACAACCCGACCTTCAACAATTCGCTGCAGCAGATGCAGGCGCTCGGCATGTCGCAGAATCAGACGTTCGGCTTCTTCAACAGCATGGCGACGCAGCAGGCCGCGCAACTGGGCGTCAACGACATGTTCTACATCTCGGCGGGGATTTTCGTCGCGCTGATCGTGCTGATCTGGATCACGAAGCCCGAACGCGCGGGCGGCGATTCGGCGGCCGCGGCATCGGCGGCGCATTGAGCGATGTCGTGATGTCGGTTTGAAGCAAAAGGCCCGGATCGAATGTCCGGGCCTTTTTTATTGCGCGGCGACGATCAGCCGTTCTGGTGCGAGCACGCCTTCGCCCGCTCGCGCCACGCCGAGCAGGCGCCCGCCGTCCAGCGCATAGACGCGCACGCGGCCATCGTCCAAACGCGCGCCGGCGGCATCGGCGACGTTCACGAGATCCGCGAGGCGCAAGCGCTGGCCGTGCAGAAAGCGCCGGGCCGCTTCGTCGTCGAGCCGGACGGCGGGAAACGTCGACAGCAGCACATCGACGGGCTGCAGCCGTGCATCGCGTTCGGCTTCGTCGAGCGCGGCGAGTTGTTCGAGCGTAACCGGGCCATCGAGTGTCAGCGCGCCGACGCCCGTGCGCCGCAACGCCGTCAGATGCGCGCCGCAGCCGAGCGCTTCGCCGATATCCTCGGCCAGCGTGCGCACATACGTGCCCTTGCTGCAGGTCACGCGAAACGTCACAAGCGGCAGCGCGCACGCGATGGTCCGCAGCGCATGAATCGTCACGTTGCGACCCGCGCGCTCGACCGTCTGACCGGCGTGCGCGTATTCGTACAAGGGCTTGCCGTCGCGCTTGAGCGCGGAATACATCGGCGGAATCTGCACGATGTCGCCGAGAAACGCCGCCATCGCTGCGTTCACCGCCGCTTCGTCGCACGTCACCTCGCGCGTGTCGACGGCTTCGCCTTCCGCGTCGCCCGTCGTCGTGCGGATGCCGAGACGCATGGTCGCTTCATAGGTTTTGTCGGCGTCGAGCAGATCCTGCGAAAATTTCGTCGCCTCGCCGAAACACAGCGGCAACAGGCCGGTCGCGAGCGGATCGAGCGTGCCCGTGTGACCGGCTTTCTTCGCCAGATAGATGCGCTTTGCCTTGATCAACGCATCGTTGCTCGACAGCCCGAACGGCTTGTCGAGCAACAGCACGCCGTCGAGCGCACGGTGCGGAATCTTCGTGCCGCTCATTGATCAGGCGCCCGTTTCGTCGTAGTCTTTCGCGCGCGTCGCGTTCGCTTCGTCGATCAGACGCGACATCTCGATGGCCTTCTCGATCGTCTTGTCGTAGTGGAAATGCAGCGTCGGCACCGTATGGATATGCAGGCGCTTGAACAGCAGATTGTGCAGATGCCCCGCCGCGTGGTTCAGCCCTTCCTGCGTCTGTTGCAGATCACCGGTGAGCGTCGTGAAATAGACCTTCGCGTGCGCGTAGTCCGGCGTCAGTTCGACGCTCTGGATCGTTACCATCCCGATGCGCGGATCCTTCACTTCGCGCATCAGTTCGGAAAGATCGCGCTGGATCTGATCGGCGATCTGCACGTTGCGATTGGTCGATGTCCGTCTTTTAGCCATGGTGTTCTTCCTGTTTCTTGCTTGCGACCGAGGCAAATAAAAAGGGGGGAGCGAGCCTCAGGCTCACCCCGCCCTTTGATCCTGCGGCCTAACGCATTACAGCGTGCGCGCCACTTCGGTCACTTCGAAGACTTCGAACTGATCGCCTTCGACGATGTCACTGAAGTTCTTGATCGACATACCGCACTCGAAGCCTTGACGCACTTCCTTGACGTCGTCCTTGAAGCGCTTGAGCGAGTCGAGTTCGCCGGTGTGGATCACGACATTGTTGCGGATCACGCGCACCGACGAGGAACGCTTGACCACGCCGTCCGTGACCATACAACCCGCGATCAGGCCGACCTTCGGCACGCGGATGACCTGACGCACCTCGACCATGCCCGTCACCGTTTCGCGCTTCTCCGGCGCGAGCATGCCGGACATCGCTGCCTTCACCTCATCCATTGCGTCGTAGATGATGTTGTAGTAGCGGATGTCAATGCCGTTCGCCTCGGCCACCTTGCGCGCCTGTGCATCCGCACGCGTGTTGAAGCCGATGATGACCGCCTTCGACGCCATCGCCAGGTTGATGTCCGATTCGCTGATCGCGCCGACCGCGCTGTGCACGATCTGGACGCGCACTTCGCTCGTCGACAGCTTGAGCAGCGACTGCACCAGCGCTTCCTGCGAACCTTGCACGTCGGCCTTGACGATGAGCGGCAGGTTCTGCACTTCGCCTTCGCCCATCTGCTCGAGCATGTTTTCGAGCTTCGCGGCCTGCTGCTTGGCGAGCTTGACGTCGCGGAACTTGCCCTGACGAAACAGCGCGATTTCGCGCGCCTTACGCTCGTCCGGCAACACGATGACTTCTTCGCCCGCCGCCGGCACTTCCGACAGACCCTGGATTTCCACCGGGATCGACGGACCCGCCGACTTGGTCGGCTTGCCGGTTTCGTCCAGCATCGCGCGAACGCGACCATATGCGCTGCCGGCCAGAACCACGTTACCGCGATTCAGCGTGCCCGACTGCACGAGGATGGTCGCGACCGCGCCCTTGCCCTTGTCCAGTTTCGCTTCGATGACGAGACCCTTTGCCGGAGCTTCTACCGGAGCGGTCAGTTCCAACACTTCCGCCTGGAGCGACACGTTTTCCAGCAGATCGTCGATACCCTTGCCGGTCTTCGCCGACACTTCGATGAACGGCGAATCGCCGCCGTACTCTTCCGGCACCACGCCTTCCGCAACGAGTTCCTGCTTCACGCGGTCCGGGTTGGCTTCCAGCTTGTCGATCTTGTTGATCGCGACCACGATCGGCACGCCGCCCGCCTTCGCGTGAGCGATCGCTTCCTTCGTCTGCGGCATCACGCCGTCATCGGCCGCGACGACCAGAACGACGATGTCGGTCGCCTTCGCACCGCGCGCACGCATGGCCGTGAAGGCCTCGTGACCCGGCGTATCGAGGAAGGTGATGACACCGCACAGCGTATCGACGTGATATGCGCCGATATGCTGCGTGATGCCGCCCGCTTCGCCCGCCGCCACTTTCGCGCGACGGATGTAGTCCAGCAGCGAGGTCTTGCCGTGGTCGACGTGACCCATGACCGTGACGACCGGCGGACGCGGCAGCTTTTCCGCCGTGTCTTCCGTCGCTTCACCTTCGATCAGCAGCGCTTCCGGATCGTCCAGCTTCGCCGCGACCGCGCGATGGCCCAGTTCCTCGACGACGATCATCGCCGTTTCCTGGTCCAGCACCTGGTTGATCGTGACCATCTGGCCGAGCCTCATCATCACCTTGATGACTTCCGAAGCCTTCACCGACATCTTGTGCGCGAGATCCGCCACCGAGATGGTTTCCGGTACGTGCACTTCGCGGACGATCGGCTCCGTCGGCGCCTGGAACGTCGTCTGTTCCTGATGCTTGCCGCGACCCTTCAGACAGCCGCGCCAGCCGCGATCGACGCCGCCGCTGGAGTCGCCGCGCGTCTTCATGCCGCGGCGGCGCTTCGATGCGTCGTCCTGACCCGACCAGCCGCCCTTGCCGCCGGCCTTCTTCTTGTCGCCTGCGCCCGCGGGCGCGGTCGTCGACGGCGCAGCCGCGCCGGCCGCCGGCTTCTTTGCCACCGCCGGACGCGCGGCCTGCGCACCTTCCGGCTTCACGGGCTTGTGCAGCGTGCCCTTCGCTTCGGCCGCCTTGGCTGCCTCGGCCGGCTTCTCGGCGGGCGCCGGTTCCGGCGCCTTGCGCGGCGTGTTCATCATTTCGCGGATGGCGCGCGCTTCGGCTTCCGCAGCCGCACGGCGCTTCACGATGGCTTCCTGCTCGAGACGCGCCTTCTCGGACGCGACGCGCGCATCTTCTTCCGCCTTCTTCGCGGCTTCGCGCTGCACGGCGCGCTCGCTGGCGGCCTTTTCCTCGGCTGCCTTCTCCACCGCCTTTTCCGCGGCTTCGCGCTGAGCGTCTTCGTTCGGCTTCGCGTCCTGTTTGGCTTCCGCGGTGGCCTGAGCGTGCGCTTCCTCCTGACGCGCGGCCTGCGCCGCACGCGAGATTTCCGCGGCCTGAGCCGCTGCCGCCGCACGGCGCTCGGCTTCCTCTTCTTGCTTCTTGCGTTCGGCTTCGGCGGCTTCCTCGCGGGAGCAGCGTTCCGATTCCTCGGCTTCGAGCTTGGCCTGACGCTCCTTCAGCTCGCGCTCTTCGCGTTCGAGCTGCTCGGCGGCGCGGCGCACCTCTTCCTCGCGGCACTGCAGTTCGGCTTCGTCAACTTCCGGCTCTTCGACGTGATTGGGCGCCCCGGGTTCGTCGCGCTTCACGAACACGCGTTTCTTGCGCACCTCGACCTGAATGGTGCGAGCCTTACCCGTTGCGTCGGATTGCTTGATCTCCGACGTATGCCGGCGGGTCAGAGTAATCTTGCGTTTGTCCGCATCGGCCGAGCCGTGCGACTTGCGCAAATGATTGAGCAGACGCGCCTTGTCCGTCTCGGACAGGTCGTCGTTCGCGCTCGCTTTCTGGACGCCAGCCGCCTGCAGTTGCTCCAGCAGCACACCTGCAGACATTTTCAGTTCCGCGGCAAATTGGGCTACGTTGTTACTCGCCATTCATTCCTCTTGGTGCAAGGACATTTCCTTGCGGTTAGATCGAGGTCACGCGGCCAGACAGGCCGCCAAATTTCAGTGCGCCATGGTCATTTCTCACTGGAACCAGTGTTCACGTGCTTTCATGATCAACGCCTTAGCGGCATCCTCTTCCATACCAGTCATCTCGACCAGTTCGTCTACTGCCAGCTCCGCGAGATCGTCGCGGGTCTGAATCTGATGCTCGGCCAGCTTGGCGAGCAGATCGTTGTCCATGCCATCGAGGCTCTTCAGATCGAGGGCGACGCCTTCGACCTTCTCCTCGTTGGCGATGGCCATCGTCAGCAATGCATCGCGCGCGCGGTTGCGCAGTTCGTGCACAGTGTCTTCGTCAAAGGCTTCGATTTCGAGCATTTCGTTAAGCGGCACGTAGGCGATTTCTTCGAGGCTCGTGAAGCCTTCGTCGATGAGGATGTCGGCAACTTCCTCGTCCACGTCCAGGCGCGCCATGAACAGTTCGCGCAGCTTGCCGCACTCTTCGTTCTGCTTCAACGCCGACTCGTCCAGCGTCATGATGTTGATTTGCCAGCCGGTCAGTTCGCTCGCGAGCCTGACATTCTGGCCGGCACGGCCGATGGCGACCGCCAGCTCGTTTTCGTCCACGACGACGTCCATCGCGTGTTTTTCTTCGTCGACGACGATGGACTGCACGGCTGCCGGCGCGAGCGCGCCGATCACGAACTGTGCGGGGTCGTCCGACCATAGCACGATGTCCACGTTCTCGCCACCGAGCTCGTTACGCACTGCCTGCACGCGCGAACCGCGGATGCCCACGCATGTTCCGATCGGGTCGATGCGCTTGTCGTAGGCGATCACGCCGATTTTCGCACGCACGCCGGGATCGCGCGCGGCCACCTTGATTTCCAGCAGGTCCTGCTCGATTTCCGGCACTTCGAGTTCGAACAACTTCATCAGGAACTCGGGCGCGGTACGCGAGAGTTCGATCTGCGGGCCACGCGCCGTGCGGTCGACCTTGGCGATGTACGCGCGCACTCGGTCGCCCACGCGCAGGTTTTCCTTCGGAATGAGCTGGTCGCGGCGCAGCAGCGCTTCGACGCGGCCCGACTCGACGATGAAATTGCCCTTGTCCAAACGCTTGACCGAGCCGGTCATGATCTTTTCGCCGCGCTCGAGGAAATCGTTCAGGATCTGCTCGCGCTCGGCGTCGCGCACTTTCTGCAGAATCACCTGCTTGGCGGCCTGCGCGCCGATGCGGCCGAATTCGATCGACGGAATCGGCTCTTCGATGAAGTCGTCGATCTGCGCGTCGGGCTTCTGTTCCTTCGCTTCGAACAGCAGGATTTCCTGATCCGGCTCCTGCAGACCGGCTTCGTCCGGCACCACGCGCCAGCGGCGGAAGGTTTCGTGCTCGCCGCTTTCACGGTCGATCGCGACGCGGATATCGACTTCTTCCTCGAACAGCTTCTTCGTTGCCGAAGCAAGCGCCGCTTCCAAAGCGGCGTACACCACGTCCTTGTTGACGTTCTTTTCGCGCGCCAGCGCATCCGCCAGCATCAAAACTTCGCGACTCATTGTTTGCGGCTCCGACTCATTGTTTGCGGCTCCTAAAGTCAACTTTGGGGACGAGACGTGCCTTGTCGAGGTCCGCGAGCGTGAAATCCAGCATCGCGGCGCCGTCCTTCCCTTCAAATTCCAATCCGATCGTTTCGCCGTCGGGGGCGTGCAGGATGCCGCGGAACGACTTGCGGCCGTCCAGCGGCTTTTTCAATGTGATGGAGACCTCGCTGCCCGCGAAGCGCTCGAAATCAGCCAGCTTCTTGAGCGGGCGATCGAGTCCCGGCGACGACACTTCAAGCCGGTCATAGTCGATGTTCTCGACTTCGAGCACGTACTGCAGCTGACGTGTGACCTTTTCGCAGTCTTCGATGGCGATACCGGCCGGCTGGTCGTAGGCCGGCTGGTTGATATAGATACGCAGCATGCCGCCTCCCGACCGCTCGAGATCGACAAGCTCGTAGCCCAGGCCCGAGACCGTGATTTCAATCAATTCCGTCAGTTGCACAGTAACTCCAAGGTGTTTGCGCGCTCCACGCCGAAACACCTGCGAGCGAGCGCCTCCATGCGGGCGCGCACCCCTGCTCCCGAGATGCCGAACCGAAAAGCCAAAAAAAATGGGCGCAACGCCCATCTTTTTCAACCGAGGTCGCACCTGGACAGCGAAAAAACTGCGTGCCCTGCGACTCCGACTCTGTGACTTTAGCCATTTTTCGCGACGAACGCAAACGTAAAGCGCCCGTTCACGCCCGTTCCGTGCGCAATCGCCTCGATTCCGGCGTGAACGGAAGGCCGATCGAAGCGCGCGAAAGGGAAACGCAATCGGCCGAAGATCAGGAAGATGCCTCGACCGGCGTCTTCCCAGAGCCCCCGCGCGCGATCAGCGTCCGCGCGAGCGATTGCGCACGCCGCGCGGAGCGCCGCCCGGCTTGCCTTGCCCCTGCTGATTGCCACCCTGACGATTGCCGCCGCGCGGAGGACCATTGCCGCCCGCCGCGCGCTTGGCCGCGTTGCCACCCATGCCACCCATGCCACCCATGCCGCCGCCAAGTCCGAACGCACCGGGCATGCCGCCCGGCGCCTGCTGCGTCATGCGCGAATGCGAACTGAGGACCGGCTCGCGCGTGATGAGGCCCATCGACGTCTGCATTGGATCGGGCTGCACGCGCGGCGCCGCATTGCGTCCGCCCTTCTCGGCCGTCGGTACCTTCAGGCCGACCGACGCCAGAAGACTGCGCACCTGATTGTCTTCGAACTCTTCCCAGCGACCGCGCTTGAGGCCGCGCGGCAGCGCGATCGGGCCGTGGCGCGTGCGGATCAGGCGGCTGACCATCAGTCCAGCCGCCTCGAACATGCGGCGCACTTCGCGATTGCGGCCTTCCGCAAGCGCGACGTGATACCAGTGATTCGTGCCTTTGCCGCCGCCGTCCTGGATGCGCAGAAAGTTCGCCAGACCGTCGTCGAATTCGATGCCTTTCAGCAGCTTCTGCTTCATCGCCTCGGACAATTGGCCGACGACGCGCACCGCATATTCACGCTCGACGCTGTAACGCGGATGTATGAAGCGGTTCGCCAGATCGCCCGACGTCGTGAGCAGCAGCAGGCCTTCGGTGTTAAAGTCCAGCCGGCCGACCGCGAGCCACTTGGCGGTTTTCATCGGCGGCAGTTTGTCGAACACGGACGGACGGCCTTCCGGGTCGGAATGGCTGACGATCTCGCCGGTCGGCTTGTGATACAGCAGGATGCGCGGCGGCTTGGTGGACGGCTTGCGCTTGATCGGCTTGCCGTTGATGCGAACCTGATCGGTCGGCAAGATGCGCTGCCCAATGTGCGCCGGCTCGCCGTTCACCGACACGCGGCCCGCGATGATCAGCTCTTCCATGTCGCGGCGCGAGCCCATGCCGGCGTCAGCGAGCACCTTGTGCAGCTTCGGCGCGTCGTCGTCCGGATCGAGCACGCGCTTTTGCGGGGCGTTGCGGCCGTGCCGGAGCATCGAATTGCCGGCTGCCGCGCCGTTGTCCGCGTCGAACGCGGGCGAGGTCACATAGGCGAAGACGTCGTCGCCCGCCGCGGAGGATGCGCCGTCGGCCGCGGCTGCATTCGCGCCGCTGTCCTTGCGCTGCTTGCCGCGTCGCGCCTGCCGCGACGGCTGGCCGTTCTGAGCAGTCGGCGCGCTCGGTCCACCCTG
>JAQFVI010000346.1 GCA_029439495.1 Caballeronia sp. BR6202001590007 | reverse complement strand
CCAACGCAAGCCAATACAATGGCATTACACGAATGAAGCGTTTCACATAAAAGCTGCTCACCGATGGTTCACTCTGACTCGCCAAACCGATGACAAAGCCGCTTATGACGAAAAAGATGTCAACGCCGGCATCGCCCACGGTTATCTGTTTCTGGACGTCAAGCACGTTCGCAGAATGGCTAATGACTACAAGGGTTGACGCAATGAACCGTAAAAAATGAATTGAATAGATCATCTGATCCGTGGCAACAGCCGCATCTAGTTATCTGCGAAACTGGCATCTTACAGGGGTTTCGATGAATCACGACTCATGCAGGCTGCTCAAGGCTGGCGGCTGCGACTTCGAAGGTCGATGTTTGAGATTGACAGGTCGAAGCCTTGAAATTAGCGGTATCCGCGCCATCGATCCGTTGATCCATTGATTTAGTCGGCGATCTTTGGTCGATAAAATCCATGCGCGCTGCGGTCGGCGATGTCTTGTCGTCGGCTGATGCGACGATCTTCTGTTTCGCGTACACGCGCGGATCGACGTCCGCCGGCGGCAGTTCCGAGAACCCGATCGACTGACTGAAAACCGGCTGCTTGCCATCGAGATACGTCTGCGCGCTCACGAACGACTCGAGCTGCGCCGCGCTTCGCTTGTTGCGATAGTCGATCGAGACTTGCTGAACTACGTGGTATCCGGCGGTGGCTCCGGTACCGGGCGTCACGTAGTCGATGATGATTGCCATTCCCGACTCCTAGATGTTTGATACGTCGAGGACCATATAGTCATACGCGAGGTGATTCTGGCTCTCCGGCACGTTCTGATTCGTGAATGAGACAGTCGAAGGGTTTTCCGTCTTCCATGTCACCGTCCCGCCCGAGAACGAGACGGCCGGCGCGGTCATGACACTGATGACGGTGATGTTCGGCGGGTTTCCGACGCCGTTGTTCGAGATCACATAGCGCAACTGCCCTTGAACCACGGCCGGCGTGCCGGAGTAGCTGCGTGAGATGCCGTTGTCGATCGTGTCGCCGACGAGCACGCCGGCCGATGCCATCGTGTCGATGACGAGCATGTATTTCGTGCGCGAGTCGAACACCTTGGCGCCGGCCGCATTGAAGACCTGCAGCCCATAATTGCCCGAGAGCGTTGCAACCGAAGGATCATTGAAAATCCAGTACTGCACCGACACGCCTGAGACGATGCAGTGGAAGTAGTAGGTGATCGAACTGCCGGAGATCGACGCATACCGCACAGATAGCACTTGTTCGACAAGCGGAAAGCGACAAACGAGCTCGTGCCGACGCTCGTCGTGAGAGTCGCCATGTACCAGCCGTTGTTGCCGGCCGGTGAGCCGCCTGACAAGACCGTGCCCTTCTCTCGCAGCGCCAGGTTCTCGAATGTATTGTCGATCTGGATGTTCCCAGACGAGTTCAGCACCTGCAGCCCGAAGTCGGCCACTCAATACACTCCGTAGAAGACGCGCACCGACCGGCCGCCATATGTCGACGACGCCGGGAAGCTCCACTGCACGGTGTTGCCGCTGACGGAAACCGCCGACGGGTTCGTTGTCTGCTGGAACGGATCAATGTCGCGCACGTTTATCCACGGCGTTCCGGTAGCGAACATGGGAATGGTCGCCGATCCGCCGGCTGTCCCAGTGTCGAAAAAGCCGCCGTATCGCGTCAGGCGATCGGTGACTTTCAGGACCGAATTACCGGCCGCGTCATAGCACTCCAGACCGAAAGCCATTACGGGATGTACCCAAGACGCACGCACAACGTGCTGGCCAAATCATAGACCTGCTGTCCGTTCGCGTTCAACAGCTTGCGGCCGCCGTTGCCGGTCCAGTTGATTTCGAACGTGCCGGCCTTGTTGATCTGCCATCCCTGCATTCCAGACACGAAGTTGTTGCTCTGGATGGTATCGGCGATATTTGCACTGCCGATCCAGCCCACACCAATGAAAGCTTGATTGATGAATGTCTGCCCGCCCTGAATCACAAAAGGTGAACTGATGCTCGTGCCGTTGGGATCGATCACAGCAAAACGGCTCGCGGAAACCAGCACTTGAGATTCGACGACACCGTTGTTGTTGTCGATGCCGACACCGACACCGACACCGATGCCAGCGTAGTACATCCGACCATCGGCTCGAATCTGCGTCCGAATAGTATAAGAGGCCGCGACTCGGCCGTTCAAATCTGCATAGGACTGTTGGTCGTTTGTGACAGTGCCTGCGCATCGTCCGCGGTCGCCTGGACCATCGTGATCTGTTGGGCCTGAACGCTGTCCGCATCAATGCGCGCCTGCGTTTCTGTCTGGACGGCAGCAATCAACTGCGTGTTGTTCGACGTGGTCTGCGCTGTCACCGTCTCGACGTTGCGTGCGAGCGCCAGATCGGCCTCGGCGCGTGCGCTCTGCTCCGACCAGACACCGGCATAGACCTGCGTCGAGCCCGCATAGTCGGTCGTGCTGCCGGCGAGCGGCAGAACGACCGACCTGCGCGCTCACCACATCGAGCCGCTGCGAGAGCGCGGAGTCGCCGCAATTCGCGACTGCGTTTCCTCCGTGATCGTCGCGGCGTTGTCCTCGACGTCCTGCTGAAGCCCAGGGATCGCCTCGATCGGCGCAAGAACATCTTGCCCGAGCTGCGTCTGCGTGATCTGTTCGGTCAGATGCGGTCGCGTCGCTGCTGCTTTGCCCGAGCACGCCCTGCTGGCTATTTGGATACCACGGCCCGATGTTTCCCGAAGTGTCGACCAACCGTCCCCAGAAGAACGACTGACCGGCTGCGAGCCCCATCAGACTCGCGCGCGCCTGCGGATACGGATACGTCGAAAGACGCGCCGCGTCATCGCGACTGTTCGTCTTGCTGTACCAGATGTCCGTGTAGGCGGTGTCCCGCCGATCCATCGGCCGGGAACGTCCAATCCAACTGGATCGCGAAGATCTGCGTCGTCGTGAGCGACGTCAGCGACGGCGGCGGGCTCGTCTTGCCGGTCAGTTCCGTGTTTTGGCCGTATGCGGGGATCGACGTCACGCCCATCGCGTTCTGCGCGCGCACTCGCGCGAGATACGTGCCCTGATAGATACCCGCGACTTCGACCTGCAGGCCGCCGGTCTGATTCGCCGGTACCCAGTCGCTATTGTCCTTGCACCATTCCGAGATGTAGTTGACCGCGTTCGATGCGGAATCCTACGCGATGACCATGTTTGTCTTCGCGATGCCCTGATCGATGAACGAGTAGGTCGACACGCGCACGTTCGACGGCGGCGGCTGCGCTGACGGCGAGATCACCCGTGATCGGGCGCACCTGTATCGCTGCACGCCTTGGCGATCAGCGATTCGGCCTGAATCTTGATGAAGCCCGCGACGATGCTCTTCACGAAGTCACCGAACGATGCTTTGCCGTCGACGATGAAATTCGTCAGCGTGTCACCCAGGTTGCTGATCGCGTTCTTCGCCGTGTTGTTCGCCGCGGACGCGAGATCGTCGGCCTTGTCGATGATGTCCTACAGCCCGCCTTTCGCGCCCGAGACCCAGTCTCTGTTCGCGATGTCCGTATTGGCGAAGAAGTTCGTCGCCTCGGCGCGGCGCGCGTCGAACCGCTTGTTGATCGATGCGCGCTCTTCGGTGTCTTGGTCGCTGCCGTCGAGACGTGCCTCGACCGCCTTCTTCTGCCGCTCGGTCTCGATGTTCAGAAGCTCGACCTGACGCTGACGCTCTTTGGTTCCGAGCCCCATCGTTTCCAACTGAATCTTGTGTTGGTTTACGATCGCGTCGTTCTGGTTGACGATCTTCAAATTCGTCTCATACGCCTGCTCGTTCAGCTTGGCGACGCGCGTGCGCGTGTCGAGCTGCTTCTCCAGCGATGCGTTCAGTGCGTATTGCGCGAGCAGTTCCGTCTGGTGCGCGAGCACGCTCTGCTGAGCCTTCGTCAGCGTCTTGCCGGCGAGATTGTCGATCTCCGCGCGCAACTCAACCTCTTTCGCCGCCCATCCGGTCAGCTTTTCTTGTCCGTTCAGCGATGCTTCGAGCGTGGCCTGAGCCTGCTTCGCCCGCTCCATCAGTGTGTCGGCACGGCTTTCCTGATAGGCCTTCGGCGAGTAGTTACCCTTCGAGAAATTGATCGGTCCGGTCGGCGCCGCTCCGTAGCCGTCTGCGCCCGGCACTGTGTTCGTCCAGAGGCGCGACATGAAGTCAGTATACCCCTGGTCCTGCCGCTTCAGGTTGTCGTATCCGACCTGCGCCGCCGCCGATGCGAGCTTGAACTGACCGGTCAGCCCGTATCCAACAACGGTTGCGAGCGTGGCGATGACCTCGGACGTTTGCTCGAAGCCGATCACCAGCGTCGCGACCGCACTGGCAGCGCTCTTCATGGTGAACGCGACGCCCGTGTAGAAATCGTTCAGCAGCGGCTTGAGCGCGGCGTTGTCCGCCAGTGCATTCGTCAGGTTGATGATGGTCGGCAGCAACGCGGTCTTCGCCGCGAGCGTCATCGCGTCCATCTTCGCGTGCGAGAGTTTGAGCTGCTCTTGCAGCACGCTCAATTGTGCAATCGTCTTGCCGGAGAGCACTGCGGCTACATCGGTCGCTGTCGCGCCCAGTTCGCGCAAGCGCGCCGATCCCTGATCCAGCAGCGGAATCAGATTCTTTCCCTGCGAGCCGAACAGTTCGTTCGCAACCGCTGCCTTCCCTGCGCCGTCCGCGCTCTTCGCGAACGCATCAGCGATGCGGCCGAGCAGATCCTCCGGGGAGGCCGATTTGAGCGTCTTCAGCGAAATTCCGACCGCCGCGAATGCCGCGGCCGCGTCCTTGTTTCCGTGCTGCGCCTCGTTCTGCACCTTCGTCAGGTCGGCGAGCGCTTCGGATGCGCCCTTCGTCTCGATGCCGACCGTCTTCGCCGCAAACCCAAACTTCTGACGTCGTCGGTCGAGAGCCCGGTCTGCTTCGAGATCTTCTCGATGGTCTCGCCGTAGGAGGCGAGTTCCTCGCGCGCCGCGAATGTCGAGTGCGCGGCGATCACGAGAACGCCGACCAGCGCGCCGACGCCGAGCACGACAGGGTTGAGCAGCATATTGAACGCGCCCGTCGCCTGCGCCATTACCAGCAACGACCCCGCGAACTACTTGTAATTGGTAATTGCCCTGCGACAGCTCGTGCCTGAGAACCAGCAATTCTTGCTTCGCCGCCGCCGATTCGAGGCTGAAGCTGTGCGTGTGCTCCGAAGCCTTCGCGATCTGATCGATGTATGGCTTGACGGATTCGGACGGACCGAGATTCGCCGCGCACATGGACAGGATCTCCGCGCGCAACTTGTCGGCCGTGGCGGCGTTCTTCAGCAGCGCGTCGGTGAACGACTTCACCGCGCGCGTTCGCGTCGGAACCGATGGCGGCCGCTTCGGCGATCGCGTCCTGCGCGACGGCCGTGCGCTTCGCCATCTCCAACTGCGTGTTCATGAACGCAGTCGCGGATTTGCGCGCCTTGTCGAGTTCGGCGGTATAGCCGGTTGAGTCGGCTCCAACCTTTACGACGGTTTCATTCGCCACGCGCGGCCTCCTGAGCCTTTTTCTGAATCACTTGGATGACGGCGTCTGCCGCCTGCCGCTTCTTCGCTTCAAACCCTGGCCGCAGGAATGGCTTCGCTGCCGCGTGCGACATGCCGAACTCGACGAACCGTCCGTAGAACGCTTCTTTCGACCACGTCACCAGATAACCACAGATAACCAGATAGATTGCGAGATTGCCGGTGATCGATTCCTCTTTGTCGTATGCAGTAAGAATCGATCGCTTCAGCGTTCCGGGGAGATGCTTCTGCCCCTTGCGTTCGTATGCGGTGCCGACCGGCGCGCGCAGTTGCCTTCCGCGGGATCACGCGCGCGCCGGCGACGGCCGCCTGTCGCAGCACTTCTTCGCTCGCGACCGTTTCGAGCCGGTTGAGGTAGTCGGTCAGCGCCGTCGGATTGACGATCTCAATCTTTCTTGCCACTGCCGCCCCTTTTTACCCTGAATTTCTTGCCCTTGGCCTGAGACAGATCGATCCCGAAAACCGCCATCGCGACGAACCTCGCCTGGTCTTTCGGATCGTCGAAGAAAACTTCCTTCGCCTTCTGCTCGACCCACGGCATGAAGTCGGCCGGCTCGAAAGCTTTCGTCTTCGGGCGCGGTGAATGTTCGCCGTGGTTGACGCCAGCATCCCCATGGCATATCGGCTATACGGTCGCCGAACGGCTCGATCTTGTAGAACGCCATCCAGTCGGCGAACTCAACGCTGTCTATCTCGCGTTGAGCGCGCGCGACTGACATGCTGAGCGCGAGCGCTAGGCGGTGCCAGAAGAGTCTCTCTGGATGGCGTCGGAGTTTTTTCCGCTTCCTGCGTCTGCGCCGCGCCGAGCGCGTTGACCTTCGAACACGCGAGACCGATCTTGCGCACGAAATCGGCATTCGCGCCGCGCAGCGCGTCGAGATCGGCCGACGTGAACATCGGCTCGCCTGCCTCGTCTACTTCTCAGCGATCGCGATCGCTGAGAAGTAGACGCTGTCGCTCGTGCCCTGGTCCTGCAAAGTCTTCTGCAGAACGTCGCGCGTGAAGCCGTCCATCACCTTTACGCGGATCTCGCCGACACCCTCGACGTCGACGACCTTGAATCGTCGGCTTGGCCGCGGCGAGCAATTGTTCCTTCGTCAGCATTTTCGAGCTGCTCCTTACGATGCCGGCGTGACGTCGATGTCGCCGGTAATCTTGATCTGGACGGTACCCTTCACCACGTTGTCGACGGCGGTCGTGATCGGGAAGCTCTTCACGCATGCGTCGAATTCGATCGTCGTGCCGTCGCTGAGCGTGACCTAATACTGGTCGACCGCGCCCGAGCGCTTATCGGCAAGCAACGCGGCGTGGCTCGGCTCTTTCATGTTGACGTCGATGTCGAACGAAATCGTGTCCCAGTCCTGCAAGCCCTGGCGATACTCTTTCGCTGTGCTGTCGAAGTCCGTGACGTCGATGTCGGCGGCGGAACCGGCGAAGCCGTTCAGATTCGAAACGTTTTTGATCGGCGTCCAGACCGGCGTGGTCGTCGTGCCGGTATTCTTCGCGATCTTGGTGCCTTGCGAGCTGATTGCGGTGCTGGTCATGGTCCATTCACTCCTGATACCAGATGGAAAAGTCTTGCTGACTGCCGTATAGCTTCGTGTCGTCCTCGTAGACGCTCACCGGCGCGCCGATCGGCACTCCGCAGGCTCGGCAGTCAGCGCAGAACGAACCTGTTTGATGATGGATGCCGCTTCACTTCGGCTGGTGGACCAGACTGAGACCTGCATGCGACTGTTTTGGAGCGTGTCTGCCCCGTCGAACGTCGTTTCGTCGACGCCGCCGATCGCCTGATAGACGATGTACGGCTTGACTGGCGTCGCGGGCGCGACGTCGGGATAGACGCGGCGCCGGCCAGCGCCTTGATCGCGCCGAAGGTGACGGATTCCGCGCTTGCCATTGTTTGAACCGGTTTCGCAGGCCAAGTCTGTGTAGTTACGCGCGGCGATGTTCGAAAGTGCCTGCAGGATGTTGAAGATCACGCCATCGACGACGGCGCGCATGCCGTTGGTGATGTCCGTGCGGTACCGAATGCGAATGCTCGCCGTCGCGCTGCCGACGTCAGAGTTCGAGAGCACCGTTTCCTTGCCCGTCAGCATTTTAACGTTGCCCCAGACGGTGACGACCTCGGCCCATCCGTCGATCGGCTGTCCGATCTCGTCGAACCCGCCACCGTTGCGCTCGATGCGCACGCGCCGGTTGAGATCGCCCGCGCGCACGGTCATACGCCGAGCCCTGTTCGATGTGGCTGAAGCAACTGCCTTGAGCCGGCCGGCAGCTCGGCGACCGATGCGCCGACGACCGTATCCTCGCGGTTGGCATACAGCCGACCGAGGATCAGCAGGATGGCAGCCTCGATCGCGTCATTGATCCCAATAGGATCGATTTCGCGCAGCCGCCGCTTGCCGTAGATGTAATCGCCAATCGCCGTTCTCCGACCGATCCCCGTTCGACGCCGCCCACGACACGAGCCTGACGACCTCCGGACGCTCGTTATTGAGCAATTTCAGCAGTTCGTCGCGCAGCCGCTTGTGCCCCGCCAGCGTGATGTAGTTTTTGGTGCCGGCGGGAACGTCCGGCTGGGCGAGTTCGAGATCGTCGTCGGTATCGTCCGACTTTTTGACAAAAGCCTTGTTCATGATCGATGCGTCTGTGTGTACTTTCAAAACAACAACTTAACACGATGGAAGAGGCTTCGCCGAGCGAGACATGCAAGTTTTGGGCAGAAACCCTTCCATTTCTGAAATAGCTTGGCTACAATTTTATTTCTGCGTGCGGCTGTAGCTCAGTTGGATAGAGTACTTGGCTACGAACCAAGGGGTCGTGGGTTCGAATCCTACCAGCCGCGCCACTTTAGAAGGGCCTTCCATTCGGAAGGTCCTTTTTCTTTTCCCGTTACCCCGTCGGCTCCCGAAGCGTCACATGTACGCGTTCGAGCCGATATCCGCCGATATGCTTGTCCGGCGACGGCACGTCCTCCACCGACGTCACCGCGCTCGATTCCCCGATCGCCTCCGCGCGAGTGCCGAGCAGCGATTGCGGACGCCGCGGATACTCGGATACTCGTCCGTCGACTGTATCGCCGAAAGTCTGGCGCACGAACGCGCGCAAAAGCGCGATGCGCAGCGTCGGACCGCTTCCCTCGACGTCGGCACATCCTTGCCGAAGCTGAGCTGCAGGCCACCTCTCGCGCGACCCAGTAGTCGAGCGTGGAGCCTTCGAGATCGGATGTGTTCATGTGCGGCGCTCTCCTTGTCGTCGATGATGACGGCAATGCACGCCACGTTCCCGCGCCGGATCAGTAGTCCACGCGTTCCCGGTCGATGCGCATGCCGCCGTCCTGATTACGGTGATGCGGTTCGTCGCTCGGACGCTCGCGCGATGCGCATCACGTCCGGATTGGTCCGCACGCGGCGCATGACGTTCGCCAAATGCACGCGGTCGCTGACCTGGATGACGAAGCGCAACAGTTTGGCTTCCTGCAAAACATCCTCGTTCATCGCGATATGCACGATGTTCGCGTCGACCGACGTGATGTCCGCCGCGACGCGCGCGAATACGCCCTTCGTGTTCGTGTTCTTCACGAGCACCTTCACGGCGACGTCGAACAGGCGGCCCGGCTGCGGCGCCCAGGCGACGTCGATCCAGCGGCCCGGATCGCGCCGGTGGATGCGCTGCGCGACGCGGCAATCGGTCGTATGGATGGCCATGCCGAGCCCGATGCCGATATAACCCATGATGTCGTCGCCTGGAATCGGCCGGCAGCACGGCGAGAGCTGCACCGACATGCCTTCCGTGCCGGTGATGACCACCGGCGGNCAACACTTCGATGCGCTTTGCCATCACCGCCGCGACGCGCCGGCCGAGGCCGATATCCGCGAAAATTTCCTGCCGCGTCTTGTTGCCGGTCCACAGTACGAGCTTTTCCCACACTTCCGGCGTGACATCGGACAGCGCGAGGCAGTAGCCCTTCAGGCTTTGATCGACGAGGCGCTCGCCCAATTGAACGGACTCGTTCAGGCGCATCGTCTTCAAGTAATGACGGATGGCCGAGCGCGCCTTGCCGGTGCGCACGAAGCCGAGCCACGCGGGATTGGGCTTCGAATACGGCGCGGTGATCACTTCGACGATGTCGCCGCTCTTCAGTTCCCTGCGCAGCGGCAGCAGTTCGTTGTTGATCTTGACCGCGACGCATTGATTGCCGAGGTCGCTGTGGATCGAATACGCTAAGTCGAGTGCGGTCGCGCCGCGGGGCAGCGGCATAATCTTCGACTTCGGCGTGAACACGTAGACCGCGTCCGGAAACAGGTCAATCTTGACGTGTTCGAGGAATTCGCTGGAGTCGCCCGCTTCGCTCTGAATGTCGAGCAGCGACTTGAGCCATTGATGCGCGCGCTTCTGCACGTCGTTCAGATCCGCGCCGCCGTTCTTGTACAGCCAGTGCGCGGCGACGCCCGCTTCCGCGATCTCGTGCATCTTGCGCGTGCGGATCTGAAACTCAATCGGCGCGCCGAACGGGCCGACCAGCGTCGTATGCAGCGACTGATAGCCGTTCACCTTCGGAATGGCGATGTAGTCCTTGAACTTGCCGGGCACGGGCTTGTAGAGCACATGCAGCGCGCCGATGCACGTATAGCATTCGAGCGCGCTCTCGACGACCACGCGAAAGCCGTACACGTCGAGTACCTGCGAGAACGACAACTGCTTGTCGCGCATCTTCTTGTAGATGCTGAAGATGGTCTTTTCGCGGCCGGTGACTTCGGCGTCGATCTTTGCATCCGCGATCGTGCGCTGCACTGCTTCGAGAATCTTGCTGACGACTTCGCGCCGATTGCCGCGCGCCGCCTTCACCGCTTTTTCGAGCGTGGCGTAACGCGTCGGATTGAAGTTCGCGAAGCTCAGGTCCTGTAGCTCGCGATAGGTATTGTTCAGGCCGAGCCGATGCGCGATCGGCGCGTAGATGTCGAGCGTCTCGCGTGCGACGCGGCGGCGTTTTTCCGGCGGCACCGCGCCGAGCGTGCGCATGTTGTGCAGGCGGTCGGCGAGCTTGACGAGGATCACGCGCACGTCGCGCGCCATCGCGAGCAGCATCTTGCGGAAGTTCTCCGCCTGCGCTTCCTCGCGATTGCGGAATTCCATCTTGTCAAGCTTGGACAGGCCGNCACGTCATGCAGCAGCGCCGCCATAATCGATTGCGCATCCAGCTTCCAGTCCGCGCAGATTTCCGCGACCGCGACCGGATGCATGATATACGGCTCGCCGCTCTGGCGATATTGCCCGAGATGCGCTTCGTCGCTGAAATGGAAGGCCGCCTTGACTTCCTTGATCTCTTCCGGAGTGATGTAGCCCGCGAGCGCGTTCGTCAGATTCGCGATGGAAACGACGTCGTGGCGGCGGGGCTTTTCCGGCGTGGCGGTCGGGCCGAACAGATGGCGAAACGACTGCTCGAGCACCGCATCGATGTACTTGCGCGCCGCGTGCGGCTTGTCGGCATCGGCGACCGATTCGTGATCGATTTCGATGTCGGGATCGGCGGCAGCGGAGACGGGCAACGGTTGTGGACTCGTGATTGCCTCCGTGGTCGTGTGACGCGCAAGTCGTCGGTTACTCAGTTACTGAACGTGATAAGCGGTTAAACCGATGCCCGCTCAGACGAGCACCTTCTTCAGCATTTCGACGCCGACCTGACCTGCTGCGATTTCGCGCAGCGCGACGACCGTTGGCTTGTCGCGGCTTTCGATCTTCGGCGTGTGACCTTGCGCGAGCTGGCGCGCGCGATACGTCGCCGCGAGTGCGAGTTCGAAGCGATTCGGGATTTGTTTGATGCAGTCTTCTACGGTGATGCGGGCCATGTTGGTTTCCTTCTCGATATAGGTTTATTCTACCTTACGTGACCGAATGACCCGGTCACTGTGGTGCGTCATTGCTGCGGCGTCGAATGGATGCCGAGATCCACGAAAAGCTGCGGCTTGCGCGCGTATTGCGACGTGAAGCGCAGGCGCATCGCCGCGACGAGACAGCGCAATTCGGTCAGCGCACGCTCGAAGTTTTCGTTGATGACGACATACTCCGCCTCGGACGCATGCGCCATCTCGCTCCCCGCCGCGAGCAGCCGGCGCACGATCACTTTTTCGGAATCCTGGCCGCGCTTCTTGAGGCGGTCTTCGAGCGCATCCAGCGACGGCGGCAGAATAAAAATCTCCACCGCATTGCGGAACTGCTTCTTCACCTGTTGCGCGCCCTGCCAGTCGATTTCGAGCAGCACGTCGTGGCCCTGCTTCATCTGATCGGCGATCCAAACCTTCGATGTTCCGTAGTAGTTGCCGTGCACTTCGGCGCTTTCGAAAAACTCGTCCTTGTCGCGGCATTCCATGAAGTCGTCGACCGACACGAAGTGATACTGCACGCCGTTGGTCTCGCTCGGGCGCGGACTGCGCGTCGTGTAAGAAACCGACAGCAGGATGTCCTTGTCCTCGGCGAGCAGCGCGTTCACGAGCGTCGACTTGCCCGCGCCCGACGGCGCCACGACCATGAACAGATTGCCCGGATAGATGCCCGTGTAGTGACTGTGCGAGCGGTGCGTAGGGTTCGACATGAGGGTGCGTTACTCCAGATTCTGTACTTGCTCGCGCATCTGCTCGATCAACAACTTCAAGGTCATCGAGGCATCGGCGAGTTCCTTCGCGGCGCCCTTCGAGCCGAGCGTGTTCGATTCGCGGTTCAGTTCCTGCATCATGAAGTCGAGCCGCTTGCCGACCTTGCCGCCTTTTTGCAGCACATGACGCGTTTCGTTCAGATGCGCGGTCAGGCGCTGCAATTCCTCGGCGATGTCGATGCGCACACCGTACATCGTCACTTCCTGACGGATGCGTTCGGCGACTTCCTCGCGCGGCACGCTCGTCGCGACGGCGTTCGCGCCTTCGGTCGTTGCGATGCCGAGCGCATCCTGCAGACGTTCGACGATCTTTTGCTGATGCTTCGCGATGAGTTCCGGCACGAGCGGCGTGATGCGCGCGACGATCGCTTCCATTTCCGTCACGCTATTGACGAGCACCGCGGACAGCGCCGCGCCTTCGCGCGCGCGCACGTCGATGAGATCCGCGATCGCCTGCTTGCCGCAGGCGAGCACCGCTTCGCGCAAGGTCTTCGGCGACACGTTGCTTTCCGCGAGCACGCCCGGCCAGCGCAGAATTTCGCCGGTGCGCATGCATTCCGCGTCGGGGAACACGTCGAGCACCGCGCGCTCGAGCGTCGCGAGCTGTTCGAGCGCATCGCAATTGAGCGCGCCGGCGTTCGCCGTCTGCTCGACGCGATTCAGGTTGATGCGGATATCGACCTTGCCGCGCGAGAGCTTGTTCATCAGCATCTCGCGCAATTGCGGTTCCGTGGCGCGCACGTCTTCCGGCATGCGGAAATTCAAATCCAGAAAACGCGAATTCACCGTGCGCAATTCAACCGAAACGCCGATGCTCGACGGCGTCGCGCCATTGCTTGCCGCGCCGTCCGCGACAACTTCGCGCGTCGCGCTAGCATAGCCTGTCATGCTGTAGATCATGGTACGTCTCGCGATGTGAGCCTTCGTTGCGAAGGCCGGTTCGAACGAAACGCCCGGCGCGCAGAAAGTGCTTTGGGAGCGGCACGCGATGGGCCGCCGGGCGAGGAACCGGCATTATCCCATTTTTGCCGCGCAAGCCGCCCGGACCGCGGGTTCGCGCGCGTGACGCGCCTGCAACGTGGCGAAGTGAATGCGGATAAAATTATGGAGTTTACCGATTCCACTTTCTTTCCCTTCCGCCATGACCGATTCCCCTTTGCTCAAACCGTCTCCTCCGCGTCCGAGCGGCCGTCGCGCGAATCAACTGCGCGAGGTGCGCATCACGCGCCATTACACAAAACACGCGGAAGGCTCGGTGCTCGTCGAATTCGGCGATACGAAAGTGATCTGCACCGCGAGCATCGCGGAGCACGTGCCGGAATTCCTGCGCGGACGCGAGCAAGGCTGGCTGACAGCAGAATACGGCATGCTGCCGCGCGCGACCCACACGCGCAGCGATCGCGAAGCCGCGCGCGGCAAGCAGACGGGACGCACGCAGGAAATCCAGCGTCTGATCGGCCGCGCGCTGCGCTCGGTGTTCGACCTGAACGCGCTCGGCGCGCGCACGCTGCATATCGACTGCGACGTCATCCAGGCCGACGGCGGCACGCGCACGGCGAGCATCACCGGCGCGTTCGTCGCCGCGCAGGATGCGGTCGGCAAGCTCGTCGCGGCCGGCAAGATCGCGAAGTCGCCGGTCAAGGATTTCGTCGCGGCGATTTCCGTCGGCATCTTCGAAGGCTCACCGGTGCTCGATCTCGACTACGACGAAGACTCGCAGTGCGACACCGACATGAACGTCGTGATGACCGGCGCCGGCGGTTTCGTCGAAGTTCAAGGGACTGCCGAAGGCGCGCCTTTCTCGCGCGACGAGATGAACGAACTGATCGCGCTCGCGGACAGCGGCATCAAGGCACTGGTCCTGAAGCAGAAGGAAGCACTGGGGATTCAAGGTGTCTGATCCGACGTCCAACGCGATCGGCCCCGGCCTTGGCCGGGTCGTGCTCGCATCGAACAATGCGGGCAAGCTGCGCGAGTTCAGGTCGCTGCTGGATGCGGCCGGAATCGAGTTGATCGCGCAGGGCGAACTCGGCGTGCCGGAAGCGCCGGAGCCGCATCCGACTTTCGTCGAAAACGCGCTGGCGAAGGCGCGGCACGCGGCGTCGCTGACCGGCCTGCCCGCGCTCGCCGACGATTCCGGTCTGTGCGTGCGCGCGTTCGACGGCGCGCCGGGCGTGTACTCGGCGCGCTATGCATCGCTTGCTGGCGGAGACAAAAGCGATGCCGCGAACAACGCCCGCCTCGTCGCGGATCTCGCGGACAAGTCCGATCGCCGCGCGTACTACTTCTGCGTGCTGGTACTCGTGCGTCACGCCGACGATCCCGAACCGCTGATCGCCGAAGGCCGCTGGTACGGCGAAGTGCTCGATGCGCCGCGCGGCGCGAACGGCTTCGGCTACGACCCGTACTTCTTTCTGCCGTCGCTCGGCGCGAGCGCCGCGGAACTCGATCCCGCCCGCAAGAATGCGCTGAGCCATCGCGCGCTCGCGTTGCGCGAACTGCTGCAACGGCTGAAGGAACTGGCGTGAGCGGCAGAAACGACGGTGTGCCCAAGCGCATCAACGTGGTACAGGCGTTCACCTCGCCGGGCAGCGTGCGCCTGACTTCGCTGCCGCCGCTCTCGCTGTACATGCACTTCCCGTGGTGCGTACGCAAGTGCCCGTACTGCGATTTCAACTCGCACGAAGCGAAGAACGACACCTTCCCCGAAAACCGTTATCTCGATGCCTTGCGCGCGGACCTGGAAAGCGCGCTGCCGCTCGTCTGGGGCCGTCAGGTGCATACGATCTTTATCGGCGGCGGCACGCCCTCGCTGCTGTCGGCCAAGGGGCTGGACCGCCTGCTGTCCGACGCGCGCGCGCTGCTTCCGCTCGATGCCGATGCCGAGATCACACTCGAAGCGAATCCCGGCACCTTTGAGGCCGCGAAGTTCGCGTCGTATCGCGCGAGCGGCGTGAATCGGCTGTCGATCGGCATCCAGAGCTTCAACGAGGCGCATCTGAAGGCGCTCGGACGCATCCACGATGCGTCGCAGGCGAGGCGCGCGGTGGAAATCGTCGCGACACACTTCGACAACTTCAATCTCGATCTGATGTTCGCGCTGCCGCAGCAATCGCTCGACGAATGCAGGCACGACATCGAGACCGCGCTGTCGTTCGCACCGCCGCATCTGTCGCTGTATCACCTGACGATGGAGCCGAACACGCTGTTCGCGAAGTATCCGCCCGCGCTGCCCGACGATGATGCCGCCGCCGACATGCAGGAATGGATTCACGAACGCACGCGCGAGGCGGGCTATGGGCGCTACGAGGTATCCGCGTATGCGAAACCGCATGGGCAGAGCCAGCACAACCTGAACTACTGGCGCTTCGGCGACTATCTCGGCATCGGCGCGGGCGCGCATACGAAGCTGTCGTTCCCGTCGAAGATTCTTCGCCAGGCGCGCTTCAAGCATCCGCAGATGTATATGGATCAGGCGTTGTCGCCGGGTGCATTCGCGATTCAGGAAGAACGCGAAGTCGGCCCGCGCGATCTGCCGTTCGAGTTCATGCTCAACACGCTGCGTCTCGTCGAAGGCTTTCCGATGCATGCCTTCGTGGAGCGCACGGGACTTGCGCTGTCGTCGATCGAACCGGCGCTCGTCGAAGCCGAGCGGCGCGGACTTATCACGCGCGATTTCGAGCGCATCGCGCCGACCGAACTCGGTCAGCGCTTCCTCAACGATCTTCAGGAGTTGTTCTTGAAGGATGCCGTCCAGTGAGCGCGCCCTCGATGGCGTCGGGCTCGGTGATGCGGCATCGTCCGTTCGCGCTCTTCTGGAGCGCGCGGGTGATGTCGTCAGTGGCGTTTCAGATGATGTCGGTGGCAATCGGCGGCAGATCTACTCGATCACGCATAGCGCCTATGCACTCGGCTTCGTCGGCCTCGCGCAGTTCCTGCCGATGTTCGTGCTGACGCTGGTGGTCGGGCACGTCGCGGACCGTTACGACCAGCGCACGATCGCTTACGTGTGTCAGGCGATCGAGGGCATCGGCGCGCTCGCGCTGTGTCTGGGCGCGTGGCACGGCTGGACGAGCGTCGCGCCCATTTACGCGATCGCGGTGATCACGGGCGCGGCATGCGCCTTCGAATCGCCGTTGATGGCGGCGCTGCTGCCGAACCTGATTCCGCGCTCGCAGTTGCGGCAGGCGACAGCGTGGTCGACCTCCGTGAACCAGACCGCGATGATCCTCGGCCCGGCGATGGGCGGCCTGATCTATGGCCTCGGCGCGCTGACCGTCTACGGCGCGGTGACGATCGCGTTTCTCGCGACGGCGTGCGCGATCGCCGCGATCCGCATCGACGAAGCCGTGCGCATGCGCGCGCCGCTGTCGTTCGAGGCGCTGTTTTCGGGGATCGGCTTCATTCGAAGCAAGCCGGTGATACTCGGCGCGCTGTCGCTGGTCGCGCTGGCAGCGCTCGGCGCGTCGGATGTCATCAGCGTCGTGATGCGCACATCGCTCGTGCAATTGCAGACACCCGACGAGATGCGCGGACGCGTCGGCGCGATCAATTCGCTTTTCATCGGCACGTCCAATCAGCTCGGCGAATTCGAGTCGGGCATGACTGCGGGCTTGTTCGGCGCGGTGCCGGTGGTACTGATCGGCGGGCTCGGAACCATCGTCGTCACGCTGCTGTGGATGCGGCTTTTTCCGGCGCTCAAGGCGACCCGGTCGCGGGAAGGCTGAGCGCCGCCCGGCGCCGATGACTTGCGCTACAATACGCGCCTTCTGGAGGTGTGGCCGAGCGGTTTAAGGCACTGGTCTTGAAAACTGGCGAAGGAGCGATCCTTCCGTGAGTTCGAATCTCACCGCCTCCGCCACGTCTCGCTAAGGCGTTGATTTTCCGTATAACCCTTCCTTATCAATGGGTTAGAGAAGGAAGGTGTGCCGGTAATGTGTGCCAATACCGTACGGAATCTCGAATTGACCATCTCAGTTATTCCGCATCCAGCATCCAGGCGGACGCAGCAAAAACCTGTACGTTTGCATCCAGGTTCCCACCGAAGTTCAGCCTCTCCTTGGATTGACCGAATCTGGCAAACCTAGGACCGAGGTGAATCGTTCGACATTCACGCGTGACCCTAAAGTCGCGAAAGTCGTTGCGGCTCGCATCGAAGCCGAAGTTCGTCAAGAATGGCTTGCTCTGCTCGCGAGCAACTCTCTACCGCCAGACGCAAGACCCACGGTCTTGACTTCTCGACTCATTGACCAGCTTTGCAGCGCGCATCTCGGCTCGTGGAAGCTGACAAATGAAATCGAGCGGCTTGAGCACGGTCTTACCGACTCGTTGCGCCGACGGCAGTGGACTCACGCGGCCCGTTCGACAGTTATGTACGTCCAGTTGTGCAAAAACCGGAT
>JAQFVI010000345.1 GCA_029439495.1 Caballeronia sp. BR6202001590007 | reverse complement strand
TCGCGCGATGCGCACCATGTTACCCAAGGAGATCCACCATGAAGACGCTCAGTATCCAGGACCTGCCAGTTACCGAAGAACTCGATCGCCGTGCGATGTCTGCCGTTCGCGGCGGCACCTCGTTCTTCTGGCCGGCCTACGACGTGTCGAAGACGAGCATGGCCTTCGACACCCAACAGTTCATCGGCCAGCAACAGAACACCATCGCCAATGTCGGTGTCAACGATGCATTCACCAAGCGCATCAGCGCCAATGTCAATCCGCAGCAAAAGGCCGACAACCACAACACGCTCAACGTCTACTCACCGTATGCGTGAATCGATTAAGAAAGTGGGAATAGATCGGCCTGTTACGCAGTAAAGCATCAATGCAGCAACGCCGTTCAGCAGTAAAGGCGAAGCACGGGGAGTTTCGCTGCAGTATCCGTCCGTGGTGACGCGGACGGGGCGGTTCCTCCGCTTTTCCCGAGAGAGCGGCGGTGACCGGTTCACGGGCGCGTCGCGCTGCGCCCTGTAATTTACTGAATGAATCGACGTCGGCGCGCGGTGTGTCTTCACTCAACCTGATCGTCGGTGCGCGTTTCACCGGGAGCGAGATCGTGCGAGCCTTGTTGCCTTCGTTGCGCGTGACCATCGAGCGAAACCGTTCGATCCGGCGGGCCTTTGTTTTAGGCGCGGCCATGCTGCTGGCGGGATGCATCGACGTCAAGGTGCCGCAATATCAGCGGCCCGATACGCCTGAAAAGACCGCCTACACCAAAATGGACACGGTGAAGGTCGCGGCATCCGACACCATCCGTCCAGACTGGTGGCGGCAATTTCAAGACCCTTACCTCGATTCGCTTGTCGACAGGGCCATCGCCAGCAACTTCGACATCATGGTGCTGGCCGCGCGCATCAAGGTCGCGGGCGCGCAGATTGGCGAGGCGCGCGCGGGGGCACTTCCCTCGATGGACCTCGGCGCGGGTGCGAGCTTCGAGAAGACCACTGGCCAGATGTTCACCAAGCAATACAACCTGGGAACGCAGGTGAATTGGGACATCGACATTTGAGGCGCCGTCGAAAAGGGCGTGCAGGCACAGAAGGCCGAGTTTCGCGCGACCGAAGCGGACTGGCTACTTCGGCTCGACGACCAGATCGATCAATAAAAGCGCACTATCGCAACGAATCAAAAAATCCTCGTGACTTTTGAGGGAATGGAAAAGAACGGCCTCGTGCCGCGTACGCAGGTCCTCACGCAGCGCGCCGAGTTGAATCGGCTAACGCGCGACATGCTCGAATTGCGACGCTCGCGCGATCTGGCCGACAAAGCCCTTGCCACGCTGATCGGCGTGCCGGCGGGCGGATTCAAGGTTCCCGACGGACATTTGCAAAAGCGCGTGCAGGCGCCGCCCGTGCCCGCCGGATTGCCTTCTCAACTGCTGGCGCGCCGGCCCGATCTGGTTGCAGCCGAGTATTGGGTTCTGGAATCGTATGATCTCGTCGGACAAGCGAAGCTCGCGCAACTGCCGACCATCAGTCTGACTCCAACCAGTCCAAGCGCCCGCATTGGCGAGNGCGATACGACAGCCGAAAAGAAGCCGAGCGTGGGCGAAGCGTTCGATGTCGTCCTTAAGCCGGAATAGGACGCGCTAAGCGAGATCCGCATCGACGAAAAACTGTTCGCGATCGGCCGACTCGAAGCGCCTTTCGATACGAGCCCGCCCGATGCCGTCGCGCAGTTGTCGAGGTGACATGCGCGCATCTTCATCGAGCATGGGTTGGTGTATATCGCGGACCTGGGCAGCAAGAACGGCACGGCGGTGAATGGCACGCCCATGCGGATCCGAGAAGGCGACGTCGTTTCGTTTGGCAATCGACTGGCCTATCGCGTGCAGATGGCACCTAGGCGTCGGCGTCTGGAGGCGCCTAAGCCGCTTGCGCTCACGCTCGTACCGCAACGGAATGATTTGGGGCTGCAAGTCCTCGACATCGCGCAGTTTCCTTTTCTGATTAGCAAGGCTGACGAACTGTTCTCGCGCTATCGCGAGCAGTATCCGCATCAGGTCAACTATGTCTCGCGGCGGCCTGCGCATATTTTCCTTAAGGGCGGCACACCCTTTGTCGAAGATTTGGGCAGCACGAATGGCACTTTCGTGAATGGCGAAAGGATCGGCGAATCAGCGGTGGAACTTGCGAATGGCGACAGCATCGCTTTCGGTGGAACGTATTTCGTCTATACGGTCGGTTTGAAGGACGAGAGCGAATCGACGTTGACGGAGATGGCTGTCGCAACTCGGACCACATTGGCCGACGAGTTCGATAGCGACAAGACGACATTCGTCGGCTCGGCGAATTCGTTTCTGGACATCTTTTGCGTCGACCAGTCCGCCGCGCATGAGGACGAAATCAACGACGACGCTCAACCCGCGCCCGTGGAGAAGCAAGATCGTGAGATGCGTCGGGCAAAGCACGGCAAGCTAGCTTTATTCGTGTCGGAATTGCATGCGGCTTTTGGCGGCAGCGAACGACAGTCGACGCAGCGATCACGCCTCGTCTTAGCCGGTGAGATCGTGGTTCTGGTCGGGGCGGGATCCGCGCTGTTTTATGGCGGTTCGTCTGAGCGCGACGCGAAGTCGCTCATGGCAAGCAGCAGTTATCAGAAGGCGGCCGCCGTAACCAACGATTTTCTTGGGTTGCATCCGCAAGACGTGCGCTTTGCGGCCATGAACACGGAAGCGGTGCTCAAGTCGAACGTGCCGCCGTGGCTTGCCGCCCTGCAAAAAGGTTCTTATGCGGATGCCGAAGCGATCATCACTCAAATGAAGCGGCTAAGCGCGAATAACCCGAACGTTCGTTCGATGATCGACGAACTCGACTGGATCGGTCGGCTCGAAAGCTTCGTCATGAGCCGCGGCGGTTTGGACGCGCCGATCCGCATCTATCAGGACGAGGCGCGCATCGGTGCGATCCTCAAGCACTAGGAAGCCCATGCGGCAGGACATCAACGAGATCTCGATCGCATCGCGGGCTATGTGCCTGCATTCGCGGATCCCTACGCGCTTGCGCTCAGCCACCTTCGACGGCTGCAAAGCGACGATTCCACTTATCTGGCAGCAATCGAACGTCTGAATAATGGACCGCGCTCGCCAATGACATCGACGCGGAAGCGGACGTTTAGCGCCGTTCCTTGCAGGACTTGCGGATGGTCCTGGAGTCCGCTTCACTAAAGAGCAAGCTCGCCTTGATCGGCGCAGCGACCGACGGAGGGCGCGGCCATGAAGCGTGATCTGCAATTGAAACCGCTTTCTGAAGCGCTCGGCGAATATGGCGCGGAAGGCATCGCCATTCTGACGGCCAAGCCGCTCAGGCTGACGCAGGCCTTGATTCTGGTCATGGTCGGGTTGGTCGTCGCCGGCGTGCTGTGGTCCTTCGTCGGGCATGCGGACGTGATGGTCACCGCGCAAGGCACGCTTGCGCCCGAATCCGAAGTTAGGCGCTTCTATGCGCCGATCGACGGCGAACTCGCGGACTTGTACATTGCCGAAGGCCAGCCGGTGCGCAAGGACGATGGCGTGGCGTGGCTGAACGCGCCCGACATTCGCGAACTCGTGGCGATCATCCGCAAGGTGCGCCACCACGGCATTACGGTCGTGCTGATCGAACATCATATGGATGTCGTGATGAGCGTATGCGATACTGTGTCGGTGCTCGATTTTGGCCAGAAGATCGCGGAAGGCAAGCCGGCCGAGATTCAGGCAAACGAGAAAGTGATCGAAGCCTATCTGGGTGGGCAGGCCGCGCAAGCGGCGGCTTAACGGGGATAACTGCCATATGCTGTCGATCGACAACCTGCACGCGGACTACGGCAAGGTCAAGGTGTTGCATGGCATCTCCCTGCATGTGCCCAAGGCTAAGGTCGTGACGCTCACCGGTTCTAACGGGGCGGGCAAGACTACGACCATGCGTGCCATATCCGGCATGATCAAGCCGACCGGCGGCGAAATTACGATGGACGAAGGCGCGCAGGCAAAGCATATCGATTCGCACAAGATCGCGCGGCTGGGACTGGCGCATTCGCCCGAAGGACGCCGCGTCTTGCAACGATGTCTGTAACCGACAACCTGCTGCTGGGCGCGTTTCCTCGCCTGACGTGGACGCGCCCCAAGGGCGATGTAGCCGCGGATCTCGAACGGGCGATCGAAATGTTTCTGCGTCTTAAGGAGCGCCGATATCAACTGGCCGGCACGCTCTCGGGCGGCGAACAACAAATGCTTGCGATGGCGCGCGCGGTTATGCTGAATCCCGACCTCGTGTTGCTGGACGAGCCCTCGATGGGTCTTGCGCCCATTCTCGTCGATGAAGTCTTTCGCATCATCGAGCGGCTCAAGCAGCAAGGCGTGACCATGCTGCTCGTCGAGCAATTCGCCGCTGCCGCGCTCAATGTCGCCGATTACGGTTATGTGCTAGAGAACGGGCGTGTGGCGACGCATGGACCGGCCGAGCAATTGCGCAACGATCCGTCGGTCAAGGCGGCCTATCTCGGTGCGAGCCATTGATACGCGGACGTTGTAACTTTCCGGACTGGTCTATGCTAAGCGAGTGTGCCTGGCGCGGCTAAGGCACGATTCGCTTGCCTATCTTAAAGGAACGTCCTTGATCACCGGTAAAAGCATGCTGATTGCGCATCTCGGTTATCCGACGGAGGTGTTCAAAGCGTCGATGATCTACAACCCCTGGTTCGACAAGCAAGGCATCGACGCCGTCGTTATGCCGATGGGGATCAAGCCTGAGGATTACACGAGCTTTCTGCCGCAGTTGTTCAAGCTGACGAATATTCGCGGCGCGCTCGTCACGATGCCGCATAAGATCGTCACGCTCGGTCTAATGGACGAGATCAGCGCGACGGCACGCATTGCGGGTGCCTGCAATGCCATTCTGAAGCGTCCCGACGGCTCGCTGCTCGGCGATCAGTTCGACGGCGCCGGGTTCGTGCGCGGCGTCGAGCGCAAGGGCCGCGCGTGCTTGTGCTCGGCAGCGGCGGCGTCGGCTCGCCGATTGGGGCATCGCTCGCGGCGGCAGGTGTCGCGGAAATCGCGGTGTTCGATACGAACAAGGCGTCAGTGGAGGGACTGGCGCAGCGTCTGCGCGATCACTATCCGCTGCTCGACGCGAGAACCGACACTAAAGATCCCGCCGGCTTTGACGTCATCGTGAATGCGACGCCGCTAGACATGAAGGACAGCGATCCCTTGCCGTTCAATATCGAGCGAATCTCGCCGAGCACCTTCGTCGGCGAAGTCGTGATGAAGTCCGAATACATGCCGCTATTACGCGCTGCATTGGACAAAGGATGTGCGGTACAGGTAGGCACTGACATGCTCTTCGAGATGATTCCCGCCTACCTCGAATTCTTCGGCTACGGTACGGCAAGCGCCGACGAATTGCGCGCGGTCGCGAAGATCCAATATGCATTAGCGCATCAAGGGAGCTTTGCCTCGCATCGACATGACGCGCGGTTCGTTCCCATACTAGTGCACGAGACATCACGCAGACGCTCGACCTCTGACAAAGAAGCGCGCTTTTGCGACGGCGCGCTAAAGAGACGGGAGGGAACATGGGATCGACTGCATCTGGTGTACCGCATGCCGGCAAGGGCGGCGGCGTCGAACCCGAGTCGCATCCGGCACTCGCACTGGCTGCGCTAGGCATCGTCTACGGCGATATCGGTACGAGCTCGCTATACACGCTCAAGACACGCTCAAGACGGTCTTCGATCCCGCCGGTGCGTTGCTTTGCAAGCGGCGAATATCGTCGGCATCGTGTCGCTGATCTTCTGGTCGCTGACCGTGATCGTTTCGCTCAAGTACGTGACGCTGATATTGCGCGCCAATAATCATGGCGATGACGTCATCACACCGGCTATTTCCGTACTAAGCGCAGTAGAGGGACTCGAAGTCGCGGCGCCGGCCCTACAGTCCTATGTCGTGCCCGTGACGCTCGTCGCGCTGATCGGGCTCTTTCTGATGCAAAAGCACGGCACCGCAGGCATCGGCGCGATCTTTGGCGCCCGTCATGTTATTATAGTTCGTCATGCTGGCGGTGTCTGGGCTGCTCAACATTGCGGATGCGCCGCACATTCTCGCCGCGCTGAATCCTTTCGAAGGTCTTGCGTTCTGCGTGCGTCATCGCTGGCTGGCGTTCGTAGCGCTGGGCGCGGTCGTGTTTCGCTGACCGGCGCGGAAGCGCTCTATGCGAACATGGGGTATTTCGGCTCGCGACCCATACGGCTGACCTGGTTTGCCGTGGTCTTTCCCGCGCTTGTGCTCAACTACTTGGGGCAAGGGGCGTTGCTGCTCGCCGATCCGTCCGCGCTGCAAAACCCCTTCTATCGTTTGTTTCCCTCGTGGATGCTTTATCCGATGGTCGTGCTATCGACGATCGCGATGGTCATCGCATCTCAGGCCGTCATCTCCGGTACGTATTCGATGACCAAACAGGCGATGCAGCTCGGCTTTCTGCCGCGCATGAACGTGGTCTATACATCGGCTAAGGAAATCGGCCAGATCTACGTGCCGGGGATCAATTGGACGCTCCTGCTCGCGGTCGTAGTCGCGGTGCTCGGTTTCGGTTCGTCAACCGCGCTAGGCTCGGCTTATGGCATCGCGGTTACCGGAACGATGCTCATCACGACGTTCCTGACCTTCTTCGTCATTCGCTATGCATGGCGTTACAATTGGCTGCTTTGTCTTTGCGCCACGCTGTTTTTCTTTCTGATCGACGCGATGTTCTTCTCCGCCAATATGCTGAAGATCGCGGAAGGCGGCTGGTTTCCGCTCGCGATGGGCCTTGCGATGTTCACCATCATGGCGACATGGGGACGCGGTTCCGAGATGATGGCGCGCGAAGCGCACATGCGTGCGGGCACGACGCCGCCAAGCCATTCCTTGCGGCGCTCGTGGCAAGGCAACCGGTGCGCGTTGAAGGCACCGCCATCTTCATGTCGCCCGATCCAAACGGCGTGCCGCATTCGTTGTTGAACAACCTGATGCATAACCGCGTGCGAATGCAAGTGCTCGGCGACGGCTGCTTTCAATTGACCGTCACCTATGGATTCAAGGACGAAGTCGATCTTCCTGCCGCCCTGGAATCTTGCCGTGCATCCGGGCTCAAGTTCGATCGCGCGACGATTTCGTATTTCCTCTCTCGTGCCACGGTCGTGCCGACGCCGGGCACGGGCATGGCGTTATGGCGAGAGCGATTGTTCGCCATCATGTTGCATAAAGTGGGCAACGTCGCCGCGTACTTAAGACTGCCTGCCGACCGGGTCATTGAACTCGGTGCGCGCATCGAGATATGAAAAGTGAGCCTTGCCTGAGGATCGTGCCTCAATCAACCCATCAACGCGAAAAGACCCGTTATGAGCGCGAGCAAGCCGACGCCCCGTCATTCCTTTCCCACCGCCTCGCGCCTGGTCGAGAGCGGCAAGATCGTGAGCGCCGACGAAGCCGTGCGCCTCATTCGTCGGGGCAACACGATCGCGACGAGCGGCTTCGTCGGTATCGGCTTTGCGGAAGAAATCGCCATCGCGCTCGAAGCACGCTTTCTAAAGAATATTTCGCATGAGACGGCGGACGGCCAGCAAAACGTCGGCGATCTCACGCTCGTTTATGCGGCAGGTCAGGGCGACGGCCGCATCAAGGGCCTCAATCATCTTGCGCACGAAGGCCTAGTGAAGCGCGTCATCGGTGGACACTGGGGACTAGTGCCGGGTTTGCAAAAGCTCGCGATTGAGAACCGCATCGAAGCGTATAACCTGCCGCAAGGCGTGATATCGCAACTGTTCCGCGATATTGCCGCGCATCGTCCCGGGCAACTGTCGACGGTTGGCTTTGGCACCTTCGTCGATCCGCGCAATGGCGGTGGCAAGCTCAATGCACGAACGACCGAGGATCTCGTGCGTCTGATGTCGATCGACGGCGCGGAATATCTCTTCTACCATGCCTTTCCGATCGATGTCGCCATCGTGCGGGGCACGACGCGGACATGAACGGCAATGTCACGATGGAAAAGGAAGCGCTCACGCTCGAAGCGTTATCGATTGCGATGGCCACGCGTAATTCCGGCGGTATCGTCATCGCGCAAGTAGAGCGGCTGGCGGAGTCGAATATGCTCAACGCGCGTCAGGTCAAGATCCCAGGTGTCATGGTGGATTGCGTCGTGGTCGCGCAACCGGCCAATCACTGGCAGACCTTCGGCGAACCTTATAGTGCCGCCTTTGCAAGCGAGCTGCGTGTCGCGGCAAGTTCAGTCGCGCCGATGTCGCTCACCGAACGCAAGATCATCGCGCGGCGGGCCGCATTCGAGCTGATGGCTAACAGCGTCGTGAATCTGGGCATCGGCATGCCTGAGGGCATCGCCGCAGTCGCCAACGAAGAGCAGGTCATCGATCTCTTCACGCTGACCACCGAGCCGGGCGTGATCGGCGGCATCCCGGCAGGCGGGCTGAACTTCGGTGCGGCCGCGAATACGCAGGCCATCATCGACCAGCCGTATCATCGATTTCTACGATGGCGGCGGGCTGGATATCGCTTTTCTCGGGCTTGCGCAGGTCGACCGCGAGGGCAATCTCAACGTGAGCAAGTTCGGTCCAAAGCTTGCGGGCGTGGGCGGCTTCATCAACATTAGTCAGGCGGCCAAGAAGGTCGTATCGTCGGCACCTTCAACGCAGGCAAACGAGACATCGTGATTCGCGACGGTCGAATCGAAATACGCAGCGAAGGCGACTGCCGCAAGTTTGTCGATACCGTCGAACATCGCACCTTTAGCGGATCCTATGCGGTCGAACGCGGGCAAATGGTACTTTACATCATGGAGCGGTGCGTCTTCGAACTGACGCACGAAGGGTTCGCGCTGACCGAAGTGGCGCCCGGCATCGATATCGAACAGGACATCCTGGCGCAAATGGATTTCCGGCCTGTCGTCCCCGCGTCCGATGGACGAGCGCATCTTTCGCGACGCGCCGATGGGTCTGCGCGACGTGCTCTTGCAGCTCGATCTCTCCGAGCACTTCAGCTACGACGCGGAGAAGCATTTGTTCTTCATCAATTTCGAGGGGCACGAGGTGGCGCATCTCGACGATGTCGAGGCGATACGCAAGGAAGTGGAGAAGCAGCTAGCCCATGCGCGTAAAAGGCCGCACGCAATCGTCAACTACGACAACTTTTCGATCCGCCCCAACTTGCTCGATGCGTATTCGGAGATGGTCTCGCGGCTAGTAAGCGACTTCTACGAAGGCGTGACGCGTTATACGACAAGCAGTTTCCTGCGCATGAAGCTCGGCGATGCACTCAAGCGTCGAGGCCTCGCGCCATATATCTATGAAAGCCCCGAGGAAGCGCGCGAACATGAGGCGCGTCGTGGAAGCGCTTGAGCGTTTAAAGGCTTGTGCAGCTGACGTTGCTTTGATCACTTCGCTTGTCTTTCATGCATTCCGGTGCGAAGCTCGCAACTTGCTATGACGTATGCCATAACCGAAGTATATGACGATGCCGATTGCCATCCACACGATGAGCCGTATCCACGTATCGGCGGGCAGGCCGGCCATCAGAAAGGCCGATGAAATCGCGCCAAGCGGTCCGACGATGAACACGGCAGGCGTGCGGAATAATCGCTTGAGTTCGGGTTGCGTGATGCGCAGCACGACCACGCCGATCGACACGACGGCGAAGGCGAACAAGGTGCCGATGCTGACCAGTTCGCCGACGAGCCCGATAGGCAGCAGTCCCGCAAGAATCATCACGACGACGCCTGTAAAGATCGTCGTGATGTAGGGCGTCTGAAACCGCGGATGAATCTTCGATGCGAACGGGGGCAGCAAGCCGTCTCTCGCCATCGAATAGAAGATGCGCGGCTGGCTTAGCAAGAGCACGCGCACTACCGAGGTGAGCCCGAAGATCGGGCCCAGTTTGACGACGGGAGAGAGCCAGCGCATGCCGATCGCATCGACACCGACGGCGATCGGGTCCGACACATTGAGCTTGTCGTAGGGCACGATGCCGGTCAGCACGTAAGACACTAAGACGTAGAGTATCGTGCAGATCGTGAGCGAACCAAGCAGGCCGATCAGCATCTCGCGCTTGGGATTGCGCGTCTCCTGCGCGACGCACGAGACCGAATCGAAACCGATGTAGGCGAAGAAAACGACCGCAGCACCGTGCAGAATGCCGCTCATGCCGAATACGCCGGATTCGCCGTGGGCGGTATAAATGAACCGGCGGGGTTCTTCGCCGTCACCCAATGGATCGTATCCACATAGGCGAAGCTGGCGACGATGAAGGCCAGCACGATGAACAACTTGATGACCACGATGATGCTGTTCACCCGCGCGGACTCGCGGATGCCGATCACAAGCAGAATCGTGATGAGCCCGACGATCAGCATCGCCGGCACGTTGAGTATCGCGCCCGCGTGACTCCAGTCCTTGGCGGGATCGTAGGCAAAGGGCGCCTGCGAGAGCGCAGCCGGTATGTCGATGTGTATCGGATGAAGAAAGCTGACGACATAGCTCGACCAGCCGATTGCCACCGTGGTCGCGCCTACCGCGTATTCGAGAATCAAGTCCCAGCCGATGAACCAGGCGATCAGTTCGTCCATCGTCGCATAGGCATAGGTGTAGGCGCTGCCGGACACCGGAACGGGGAAGCCATCTCGGCATAACACAAGCCCGCGAGCGCGCACACGATTGCGCCGAGCACGAAAGAAACGGTGATGGCGGGGCCCGCATTCGACGTCGCGGCATGGCCTGTCAGCACGAATATGCCCGCACCGATGATGCAGCCGATGCCGAGCATGATGACGTCGAGCGCAGTGAGCGAGCGTTTCAACGCATGGCCGCCCTCGTTTTCCTGCATGAACGCTTCGCTTTGCCCTGCCTCCTCCTGCAAATCAGCGATGGTTTTTCTCTGCATGACCGTCACGATCGCCTCCTGTTCGACGCCGGCAGGACCGCGCGAGGTGCGCGGCGAGGGCCGCCGTCAGCTTCGAGTGCGGGATGTTGCGCGTTTTATGCCGCTTTCACCTGCACACCTGGTTATAAGTTAATTCCGTTTTGTGATAGCAAATTTTTCCAGGGAATTCGAAAATAGCGCCAATAGGGCGGTGGCCGAAGGGCAACGAGCAGAAAACATGCCGCACTGCAGACGCCTTATGGACGCCCGGTTCTCGTGTGCTTGGGCAGGCGTTCGCCGGGCCGCACTATAATCCCTGATTGATCGTTCATCGATTTCGCAGTCACATCGGAATCCGTTTTTCACGAAGGAACGTTCTCCGATTTCTTCTCAACGTGGAGATTAAATATGTCGATTCGCATTGGTAATGAAGCCCCTGATTTCACCGCAGAGACCACCAAAGGCACGATTCGCTTTCACGAGTGGATCGGCGACAAGTGGACGATTCTGTTCTCGCATCCCAAGGACTTCACGCCGGTCTGTACCACCGAGCTGGGCTATATGGCCAAGCTGAAGCCAGAGTTCGACAAGCGCAACACGAAGATCATCGGACTGTCGATCGACCCCGTCACGAACCATGCGTCGTGGGCCAAGGACATCGAAGAAACGCAAGGCACCGCGGTGAATTACCCGATGATCGGCGATACCGATCTGACGGTCGCCAAGCTTTACGACATGATTCACCCGAACGCGAGCGGCGGCAATCCGCGCACTGCCAACGACAACGCCACGATTCGGGCGGTGTTTCTGATCGGTCCGGACAAGAAGGTGAAGGCGACCTTCACGTATCCGATGAGCGCTGGCCGCAACTTCGATGAAGTGCTGCGTCTGCTCGATGCGTTGCAACTGAACGCAAAGCATACGGTGGCAACGCCGGTGAACTGGAAACCGGGCGACGACGTCATCATCCCGACGTCGGTGTCGGACGACGATGCCAAAAAGAAGTATCCGGACGGCTTTAAGACGCTCAAGCCATACTTGCGAACCGTCGCGCAGCCGAAGTAAGCGGACGGTCTCTTCATGTCTTAGCGTCGGCGATCTGCGATTGCCGACGCTTTTCATGTCAGCTATGACCCGTGCGCCGCTCGGGCGTGCGGTGATCGGCGGCCTGATGGTCGGCACGATAGCGACACTGTTCTTCGTGCCAGTGGTGTTTTCGATGATCTACAAGCGTCTCGAGGCGCGCGAAGCAAAAGCAAAGGAAGCGCAGGCATGAACGATACGGGGGAGCAACGCAAGGCGTCACATCGGCAAGGCACGCGAGGACGATGGTGGCTGCTCGCTGCCATCGTGATCGTGGTGGTGCTCGTCGCGCAAGGCCTTGTTTCAAAGCATGCTGCGCATGCGGAACTGGAGCGCGATGCGCAGCAGCACAGTCTGCAAACGGTCGAGGTCATCGAGCCGATGCGCATGAAACCGACACAGGACCTCGTGCTGGCGGGCGACATCCGCGCTTTCAGCGATGCGCCGATCTTCGCGCGCACCAATGGCTATCTCAAGCGCTGGACCGTGGATATCGGCACGAGAGTCAGAAAGGGCCAACTGCTCGCGGAGATCGATGCGCCCGAGCGGGTTACCTGATTTGACGGTTTGCTCTTCGTATGAGATTTCTCGCATCGGTTTGGTCTCCCGCTATTTTTTTGGTCTGGGTCGTCCCGCAAGGACGCGCTGAAACGCATGCTTTTTTCAGGCGGTTTCGACGAGACTTTCTTCTGCATCGCATGAATCCGCATACGCGATGCATGCCAGAAGAGACTATAGGAAAAGCCAGAGGCCACATGCGACCAGGGCCACACTCGACATTGATCCACCCGTTGCGCAGAAAGGCGAGACCGTTTCGTTCGTGAAGAGTCATCGCAAGGAGAGAAATCATCGCGATGACGGCAAGCATCGCTGCGGTATGGATCGACAGTGCGAGGGCGCTTGCCTCGAGCGCGCCATCCGCGCGCTTGGCCGCCAGCGTGCCGGTGCAAAGGGGCAGCAGCGCCGGCACGAGCATCAGGCCTGCGTCATGTGCGCTGGACATCACAAAAGACCAGAGGGCGAGTCCCACGAGGCCGGTGCGCATGCCCACGGCCGGGCGTTCGCGATGTCCGCGCCACGCGCGCCATGCGCCCCAGGCGATCAACAATGCACCGCAGCATCGCGCGAGCGTGACGTGATCGATATACGCACCGAGCGTAAGCGCGCCGGCCAGCACGAGCGCGACGGACAGCGCATGACCGATGGCGATCGGCACGAGCAACATCAGCGCGACGAGTCGGCTGCGCGCGTAGAGGCCGAGTGCGACGGCGAAGAGCCAACCCATCGCGGGATTGAGGCCGTGAAACGCGCCGAGACCAGCGGCCGTCAGCCACAGGGCGGGCGTGTTCACGACGTGAGGTCCGTAGGCCCGCGCTGGACGACGCTGCGGTGCATCACGGATAGCAAAAAACGAATCCGACGAGCAATCGCCGCCTTGCAACCTTATTTGATGCGGCCGTTGCCCTCTTCAGGCCAGTTGATGAAGAAGTCCTTGTCGACGCTCAGTCCGCCGTTCGGATTGGCATCGAGCTTGACCATCCATCCGTCGATGCCTTCGGGATAGAACTGTGCGTCCACCGCGCCATATAGCGAGTTGGTGAAGTACACGCGCTTGCCGTCGCGGCTGACTTCGACCATCTGCGGTCCGCCATTGAGCGCGCCGTTCGCAGCGCCCGGATGCGTCGCGCGCGATACGACCCCGCTGATACGCACCTTGCCCGTGAGCTTCGGCGCGAACGGGTCCGACACATCGTACTGCAGCATGTCTCCCGTGCCCCAGCACGACACGTATAGGAAGCGATCGTCCATCGACAGATCGATATCGGAGACGAGCGGCGGTAATTGCATTGAAGCCCTTAAGCAAGGGCGGCAGCACGCTCGCATCGGCCGGTTCAGCGGGAATGTCGATGATCTTCCTTGCCGCCCATCGGTTGCCGTCGCGATACCACGTCCATATCGAAGATGAAAGATCCTTCAAGCTGAGCACGCAATTGACGAAGCCATACGCTTTGGTCGGATCGTGTGCCGGACGCAGCTCGAAAACGAGTTGATACTCCTCGCCAAAATCGATCTCCTGGATATGACGGCGCTTCGTGAAGTCCCAGAAATGCAGCTTGCGGCCGTACTTTCCGCCGAGCAGCAGGTCGGGCACGAGTCCGTTCTCGAAGCTCTCGGGCAAGCCCCATTCGCTCGTTACCATCGTGTCGTAGCCGAGATGCCACCAGCCGTCGTAGGCGAGTTGCTGCGGACCGCGATCGACTTCCCAGCGACCAAGCGAATCGAAGCTCTGCTGATCTAGCATCAGCACGCCGCCAGGCGCTTTGCCTTCGGCGTTTCCAGTGCGGTTATATAGATGCCGTCGGGTCCGCAGTGAACCGTATGCGGACGCGTATAGCCTGTTTTCTCGGCCAGTTCATCCGGTTCGATGGTCTTGACGATGACTGGCCGCTTCGGGTCGGGTTGCGTATCGACGATATGGATGCGCGACGAGCGCAGCCCTGGCACGACAAGATAGCGGCGCTCCATGTGCGGATGCGGCGCATTGGGACATAGGCATGAAGAGCAGGCGTTCCATCCGAAGTGATGCAGTTCGTCGCCGGTATCGGGCATCGACAGCTTGCCGACGATCTTCGTAAAGGTCGGCGATGCGGGATCGACATCGACGACCGCGATCTTGTCGGGCGTCTTGCGCTCCGGATCGAAGGTGGCCAAGTATGCGAGCGTTTCGCGCGGCCCCTTCGCGGCGAATCGTGGGGAAGGATAAAAGCTCGGGTCCGGTTTCCATGTCGCCATGCTGCGTCTCCCTCGGTGTGAGTTACTTTGCACTATAGGCTGAATAAGGCGTGCATGCCTAAGGGCGTTTTCGTCTACTCGTGCAAAGCATCTTCGCGCGACGCATAAAGCGTTTCGAGCCCTTGAAACAAGGCCTAGAATGTTTGCATTGCCCTTAGGCGAAGAAAGGAGATTGCGATGGCCGAGCCGATGATCACTCTGATGGCGGGCGTCGTGCTGGTGTTGTGCATTGCGGTAGTGCTTGCGATGCGTCATCGTCACCCGCATGTGCATACACCTAAAGCGCGCTGGCTGGATACGCATCCGCCGCGCGACTGGATGTGCCACCGGTATTGAAGCGTACTTCACACGAATGACACCGATCTTCGCATCGGCGTTTTTCGTATGTGCTTAGCGTCGCGGGCCTTTCATCGCTTCGGCTTCCATGGCCGCGTGCCATTCCTCGCTGTTTTCGATCGGGTCCATGCCTTCGTCGATGAAGGCCGACGCGCGCTCGGCAACCGCGCGGGTTTCCTCATCGGCTTCTTCGCCGGATGTGTCTTTGTCGCCCGGTGGGTCGAGCATGTCGTGCAGTTCAGGTGTATCCCATGCATCGCCTCGCTGCTTTTCTTCTTGATGTAGTGCCTGACTTCGGCATCATGCTCGGGCGTCAGCGGGAGTCCGCGGAAGGTGCGGTTGGCGTCGAAATCACTCATGATCGCTCCTCGCGCGCGTAGCCGATGGCCATACGCGCCCGAAGGTGCCCTTCGGGCGTCTTCGATGATTGAATGAAGCGAGCCTAGTGTAACGCCTTAAACGTCGTTCGATGCGTCGCAGGGGATTCGAGCGAAGATCATCGCATCGAGATTCGACGCATGCACCGTAACGTCGTATAGAATGGCGCGCTTTTCCTCGACTACATAGAACGTCTCGCCATGTGGTTCAAGAATCTCCAGCTTCACCGTTTTCCCGTTCCGTGGACCGTTACATCCGATCAGATGCAGCAGTGGCTCGCGCCACTCGCTTTCAGTTCGGCATCAAGCATCGAAAACGAGCGACGCGGATGGGTCTCGCCGCGCGGCGACGATTCGCTCGTCTATACCGCGAATCGTCAGATGCTGATCACTTATCGCGCGGAGAAGAAGCTGCTTCCCGCGTCGGTGGTTACGCAGTTCACCAAGGAACGCGCATTCGAACTCGAAGAGCAGCAAGGCTTCAAGCCCGGCAGAAAGCAATTGCGCGAACTGAAAGAGCAGGTCACCGATGAACTGTTACCGCGCGCTTTCAGCATTCGCCGCGATACACGCATCTGGATCGATCCAGTTCACGGATGGCTTGCCATCGATGCCGCGTCGACGACGCTCGCGGATGACATCATCAGTTTGTTGGTGAAGTCGGTCACGGATCTGCCGCTTGCGAGCGTGCGCGTGGCGCGCGCCCGTTTCCGCGATGACCGACTGGCTTTTGAGCGGCGATGCGCCCGTCGGCTTCACGCTCGACCGCGATACGGAACTGCGCTCGGTCGGCGAAGGCAATGCCACCGTCCGCTATGTCGGCCATGCGCTCGAAGCCGACGACATGCGACGTCACATCGAAGCCGGCAAGCAGTGCATGCGCCTCGCGATGACATGGGAAGACCGCGTGTCTTTCGTGTTGACGCCGTCTTTGACGCTCAAGTGCGTCAATGCGTTCGACGTCGTCAAGGAAGCAGCGGACCCTATCGCCGCCAACGACGACGAACGCTTCGAATCCGACTTCGTGCTGATGACGGCCGAACTTGCGCGCATGCTGTCGCACCTGATCGACGCGCTGGGTGGAGAAGAGGATTTGCGCGCCGCTGCCTGATCGGCTCGGCGCAGGATGCGCGACCGCGCGATTGCATGCAGAACACAAAATGCCGGCGTGATCGCGCGCATTTCACTCCGCGTGGGATGCGAACGCGAAGCCGTTCTTGCCGTTGCGCTTGACGGTGTACATGGTGTCGTCGGCAGCCGCGACGAGTCGCCAATAGTCGGTGACGCGATCGGGATAGCTCGAATTCCGACATTCGCGCGCACGAGCGAAAGGCCCATCTGCGTGTCGGTCTCCGCGACGTACGAGATGATGCGTTGTGCGATCGCCGCAAGCTCCGCGTCGCTCGTGAACTCACGCACGAGCACGGCGAATTCGTCGCCGCCGATCCGCGCGACGACGTCGCGGTTGCGCACCGTCTGACGAAACCGGCGCGATACGGCGATCAGAAATTCATCGCCGATGCGATGGCCGCGCGTATCGTTGATGCGCTTGAAGCTGTCCAGATCGATATACAGCACGGCGATTCGTTCGTTCACGCTCGTGCCGGCTGCAAGCTCGGCAGCCGCGCTTTCGAGGCCCGCGAAAAGCTTGCGCCGGTTCGGCAAGCCGGTCATCGCATCATGCAGCGAAGCCTGCTCGAATTCATGCGACATGCCCGCGAGTTGTCGATTGCGTTTTGCATACATTCCAAGCGCTGAGATCAGCACGCCGAAGACGATCGCTGACAACGCGATGAGCGTATGGGACACGCTGATGATGCGAGTACGCACATCGCCGCGCTCACCGAACGAAAGTCGGTCGCGGGCGACAGCGCTTCCTGCGGCAGCGGCAGCGGCAGCGGCGGCGCGGGCGTCGGACTCGATGTGATCAGCGCATGCAGGCTGGCAAGGCGTGCAGCCAGTTCGATACGAGCTTCGCGGTAGGCTGCGCGATGCTCGGTGTCGGCGGCGGAAGCGCCGTCCAGCGCG
>JAQFVI010000344.1 GCA_029439495.1 Caballeronia sp. BR6202001590007 | reverse complement strand
CTTCGATAACGCGTACATCGTTTGCGACACTCAGTTCGACAACGAAATCTTGACCAACGCGGGACGAAACGTTCTCACTGCCGGACTTCCCGGCTTACATCGAGCAATACTTTCATCCGGACGTGGCGGCATTTATTGATGACGATATCTTCTACGTTATGGATCAGCGCAAAGCTATCGGTCACGCGGACTCTGTTAATCAAGCCGCTGCCGACCTCGTTGGTATGCCGATGTGGAATCCGTTCGGCGCTCAGTTCGTTAGCTTTCTGAACACGAACTATCGAACTATGCAAGCGGTGAACCTTACTTCGGAAATGAACCCTTCCCTCAGCGGCAAGTACACGATCACAGATCTGACCTACAACCTTACGTCTCGCGGCGTTCCGTTTTACGTCGAAGTCTACGCCGCGCTGCCAGCATAACGTTACGGGGTGAACATGAGACAGTTGAAAATTTTCAACACATACGGCATGGACTACCGCGTTATGCAGTTCGCCGCAGCGGAGGCGTTCGCGTTCTGGGACAGGCTGGATACGCTGTCGCCTATCGAGATGCTGCAACTTACTGAAGTGCGAAGCGAAGGCAATACTTGGGAGCCACTAAGCGAGCCACAAAACATTAACGCTTACGTCCGAGACGTGACCGGTATGCTTCGGCCGCAACAGGCGCTTACAAACCTGATGAACCTAGTGCGGCAGGAGAACTTCGGCTTCAAGGTCCAAAAGGTGAAAATTCCGAAGCGCTTCATGTCGGGCACTCCTGCTCGCGTGCTCGAAGGAACGCATCCGATACAGGCGCGGCTGATCACCGAGAAGCTGGCGATTCTGCGCGAGTTGCAGGAATACTACACGCTCGAAGACGCGTTCAAGATGTACTGCCTTGGCTGAACGAAGGTGTGGCGAAGGCCGAAGCCCACGAGGAAGCGATGCGGGAGGCGAAGTCGAAAGGGAAGGGTGGATTCTGATCTAGTTGCGCACGCCTTAGTTCGTCCGCTCGCGGCCCTAGCGTCGCGAGTAGGGCGCGGCCTAGTGCAGTTTTCCGTACCGCAAATAAAAACGGCCTACGCGTCGAACGTAAGCTGTTGATAAATCTGGGTGCTTCTATCTTCATCGTCTCAGTTTCCCCGATCCGTGTGAAGGCAATGCTCTTACCGCTGAGCTAACCACCCGAATGAATATAAAATTATGTCAGGCATTTCGCGTTTCGTAAAGAGCCGGAACGCGCGATTTCGAAATAATTTAAGCGGCGGCTTCGGCGTCTGCTTCCTTCGCATCGACAGGCGCCGCGTGCCAGACGCTCGTGCCCTTGATCGCCTTGTCGAGATCGGACAGCACGGCTTCGTGCGCGGCGAGTTCGTCCGCGTCCGCCGCGATGACCAGGAGATCGAGATCGTCGAGCGCGATGCGCGCCGTCGCGACCGCGCCCGGCGCCGGCTGGTCGCCGAGCATGTCGATGACGAGGTTTTCCTGACCGCGCGTCATCGCCAGATAGACTTCCGCGAGCAGTTCCGAGTCGAGCAGGGCGCCGTGCAACGTGCGATGCGCATTGCTGATGCCGAAGCGGTCGCACAGCGCATCGAGCGAGTTGCGCTTGCCGGGGAACATCTGCTTGGCCTGCGCGAGCGAATCGATGACGCCCGCGCAGGTCTCGGCAATCTTCGGCAGACCGAGCAGGCCGAACTCCATGTTGATGAAGCCGACGTCGAACGGCGCGTTATGAATGATCAGTTCCGCGCCCGCGATGAAGTCGCGAAACTGCGCGGCGATCTCCTCGAACTTGGGCTTGTCGCTGAGGAATTCGGTCGTGAGGCCGTGCGCCGCGAGCGCGCCCGGATCGCTGTCGCGCTCGGGGTTCACGTAGAGGTGCAGGTTGTTGCCCGTCAGCCGACGGTTGATCAGTTCGACGCAGCCGATTTCGATGATCCGGTCGCCCGTTCTCGCGTTCAGGCCGGTGGTTTCGGTGTCCAGTATCAGTTGGCGCATAACTAGCGTGTGGGTTCGCGTGTGTCGGTTGAGCGTGCAGCGTTCAGCTATCCGCGAGCGATGTCACGCCGCGATTGGCGAGCGCATCGGCGCGTTCGTTTTCCGGATGTCCGGCGTGGCCCTTGACCCAGCGCCATTCGATCTCGTGCTGCGCGACGAGCGTGTCGAGCCGCTTCCAGAGATCAGCGTTCTTGACGGGCGTCTTGGCCACGGTCATCCAGTTCTTCTTTTTCCAGCCGTGGATCCATTCGCTGATGCCTTTTTGCACATACTGCGAATCGGTGTGGATGGTCGCGTAGCACGGGCGCTTTAGCGCCTCGAGCGCGGCGATCACGGCCATCAGTTCCATGCGGTTGTTGGTCGTCGCGGCTTCTCCGCCGAACAACTCCTTTTCCAGCGTGCCGAAGCGCAACAGCGCGCCCCAGCCGCCCGGACCGGGATTGCCCTTGCAGGCGCCGTCCGTGTAGATGTCGATTGCCTTGTTCGATGCGGATTCAGTCATCAATCTCGTTGCGTGTGTGCGCGCTGGCTGGCGTGCGAGTGTGGGGCGCGGCGACCGGCGCGAGACCCGGCGCGAGCGCGGGCTTCTTGAGCTTGCGAGGGCCGATCAGTCGCATGCCGCGCATGCGCTTGACCACCGTGATCATGTAGGCCGCGCCGAAGATGGGCCACCAGCGATCGCCCGCCGGTTCTATGAAGCGATAGCGCTGCAGCCACTTGTCCGTGACGAGCGGCGGACGATAGCAGCCGAAGCGTCCGCGTTCAAGGTCGAAGCCGAGCAGCTTGATCCAGTCCTTGATGCGCGTGAAGGCGATCATCTCGTGCGCGGCCGGCACGAACGGCTTGCCCGCGACCTTGCCGAGCGACTGCCGCGCGCCCCACAGGCTGAGCGAATTGAAGCCGAGGATGATCAACTGGCCTTCAGGCAAGAGCACGCGCTCCGCTTCGCGCAGCAGCCGATGCGGATCGCGCGAAAATTCGAGCGTATGCGGCAGCACGAGCAGATCGACGCTTTGCGCTTCGAAGGGCAGATCGAGCAGATCGCACCAGACTGTGCTGCAGCCTTCCGGGGCGCTCGCGCCGCGCAGCGGACTCACGCCCGGCGATGCGGCGAGCGGCGGCGTGAACGGCGCACTCACGCCGCTTTCCACATCGAGGACGAGCGCGCGACCGGTCATGCGGTTTTCGCGCAGGGCGTCGAGCTGCGGCATGCCGAGCTGCAGCGCGTGATAGCCGAAGATGTCCGACACCACGCGATCGAGTTGCGCCTGCTCCCAGTCGAGCACGTAGCGTCCCGGCGCGGAGCTCGTCCAGGCGGGCCAGTCTATAATCGATCGATCTGACATGTTCGGGTTTGCCGCTGGTTGGTCAATGAGCGTAAATGGATCGCTATGAATTCACCGGAACAGGATTCACTCGCCCGCAATGCTCTCGAATACGTGCCGGTTCCGGCGTTCGAGGACAATTACATCTGGCTCGTCTCTGACTCGCGCGATGCAGTCGTGGTCGATCCGGGCGACGCCGCGCCCGTCGAGGCCTGTCTCGCCGAACGCGGCTGGCGGCTGACCGCTATTTTACTCACGCACCATCACAACGACCACGTCGGCGGCGTGAAAGACCTGCTGGATCGCCGAAAGGCCGAGTGCGGCATTCCGGTGTACGGCCCGGCGGGCGAGCGCATCGAACATCTGACGCAACGCTTGTCCGGCGGGGATTTAGTGCGCATCGCGCAGCCCGCGCTCGAGTTCTCGGTCATCGACGTGCCTGGCCATACGGCCGGACACATCGCGTACTTCCAGGCGCGCGATCCGCGTGGCATCCCGCATCTCTTTTGCGGCGACACGCTCTTCGCGAGCGGTTGCGGTCGGCTCTTCGAAGGTACGCCCGAGCAGATGCTGCGTTCGCTCGATGCGCTCGCCGCGCTGCCAGACGACACGCAAGTGCATTGCGCGCACGAGTACACGATGTCGAACATCCGCTTCGCGCGCGCATGCGAGCCGGACAACGCCGCGCTCGCCCGCTGGAACGCCGACGCCCAGGCGCTTCGCGATGCCGGCAAGCCCACCTTGCCGACGACCATCGGTCATGAGAAGGCCGTCAATCCGTTTTTGCGCGCCGGCGAGCCGGCCATTCAGGCGACACTCGCGGCGCAGTTCGGGCAGCGGGCGCGGACCGCGCTGGATTCTTTCCGGATGATGCGCGGCTGGAAGGATAAGTTCCGCTAACCCGACGGAAAATCGGTCAACTTAATCCGAAACGTAGGAATCGCCGTTAGATGCCGGATTTTGCAGGGCTTTTACGTGTATTCTTATTGACGTCTTAAGTTCGGTTCCGTAACATCGGCTTCAAAGTTCCAGGCATCATTCTTTGGAAGCCGAGACGTAAATGCGACTAATACTCAGCGCGCTATCCGTCCTTGCGCTGGCCGCCTGTGCCAGCCAGGGACCGACGGCGCTCGCCACCGATACCTCAACACCCATCGAAGCCTCGCAGCAAAAAGTCGCCGACACCATTCGTCGCACCGCGGCCGCCAAGGAAACCATCGACGTAGACAAGACTCCGGTCACTTCGCTGGCCGGCTCCGCTGATCTCTGGACCCGCATCCGCAACGGCTTTCAGATTCCGGACCTGCAGAGTGACCTCGTCGACATACAGGTCAACTGGTACGTACAACGTCCGGATTACGTCGAACGCATGACGGGCCGCTCGCAGAAATATCTGTATCACATCGTCGAGGAACTCGAGCAGCGCCATATGCCGACCGAGCTTGCGCTGCTGCCGTTCATCGAATCGGCCTACAGCCCGCAGGTGCTGTCGGTCGCAAAGGCCGCCGGCATGTGGCAATTCATGCCGGGCACGGGCCGCGATTACAACCTCAAGCAGAACATGTGGCAGGACGAGCGCCGCGACGTGCTGGCTTCGACCAGCGCCGCGCTCGATTACCTCTCGCGCCTGCACGACATGTTCGGCGACTGGCATCTCGCGCTCGCCGCGTACAACTGGGGCGAGGGCAACGTGCAGCGCGCAATCGCGCGCAACGAGGCGGCTGGCTTGCCGACGGACTACGAAAGCCTGCGCATGCCCAACGAAACGCGCAATTACGTGCCGAAGCTCCAGGCGGTGAAGAACATCGTCGGCAATCCGCAGATGTACGGCCTGTCGCTGCCGGAGATTCCGAACCATCCGTACTTCGTCACCGTCACCACGTCGCGCGACATCGACGTGACGATGGCGGCCAAGCTCGCTAACATGAGCGTCGAAGAATTCCGCTCGCTGAATCCGTCCTTCGCGAAGCCGGTCATTCTCGGCGCGACGAATCCGCAGATCCTTCTGCCGTTCGACAACGCGGCGGTGTTCCAGAAGAACCTCGACGCCTACACCGGCGCGCTGTCATCGTGGACCACGTACACGGTGACCGAGCGTGCGCGTCCGGCCGCCATCGCCGAGAAAATCGGCGTCGATGCCGACACGCTGATGTCCGTCAACCGCATTCCGGCGGGCATGCGACTGAAGCCGGGCTCGACCATCGTCGTGCCGCGCACGGATGACGACGACGAGGACATTAGCGCAGACGTCGCCGAAAACGCGATGCTCGCCATCGAACGCGACGTGCCCAATACGCGCAAGCTGGTCATCCGCGTGCGCCGCCAGCAGTCGATCGAAACGCTCGCCGACCGCTACGACGTGTCGGTCGCGCAGGTCCGGGCCTGGAACTGCACGCATCGCGCGATGTTCATGCCGGGCCAGGTCGTCGTGCTGCACGTACCGTATGGACGCTCGGTTCCGGCCGAACCGGGCCCGGTCAAGGTCGAGACCGCCGCCGCATCCAGCAGGACGGCGGGCGGTGTCAGTAAGATCGGCACGCGCGTGCCGACCTCGAAGGCCGCCGCCAGCAAGGCGCCGGTGAAGGCGGCCAAGGTGTCGGCAAGCCCGGCCCGCGCGGCTAAACCCGCGCCGGCGAAGGCCGTCGCCAAGCCCACGCGACCGCCACCAAGACGACCAAGAAGAAGTGAGCGCAAGCGCGTTTAATCCACGCCATCACCAAGGTGACGGCGTTTTCGTTTGGCGAGCCAGTTAAACTGGCGTTTCAAAAAAATGTCAAGCCGCGTCCGCCAACTCCATGTCGTCCTTCGTTCGTTTCCGAGTTTTTCTCCTATTTGCCGCGGGCTACTTCGTCTCGTACGTGTTTCGCGGCGTCAATCTGGGCTTCGCGCCGCTCATCACGCATGATCTCGGCCTCTCGGGCGTCGATCTCGGACTGCTGACGTCGCTCTACTTCATCGGATTCGCCGTCGCGCAGATTCCGGTCGGCGTGCTGCTCGATCATTTCGGCCCGGCGCGCATGACGGCCCGCATGCTCGTGTTCGCGGCGGCGGGTATCGGCGTGTTCGGTGCGTCGAGCGGACTGGTCAGCTTGATGGTGGGGCGCCTGCTGATCGGCGTTGGCGTGTCGGTGTGTCTGGCGGCGGCATTCAAGGCTTCGGCGCAGCATTTTCCGGTGACGCGTCTGCCGCTCGTCAATGGTTTCACGATGGCGGTCGGCGGACTCGGCGGCGTCGTGGTCGGCTCGCCGCTGTCGTCGCTGCCGCAGGTCGCGACCTGGCGGGAAGTGTGTTTCGGGCTGGGCGCCTTCACGCCGCGCTGCGCGGATGCTCATCATCAGGCGGATATCGTCACGCAGTTCAAGGGCACCTGGCACATCATGAAGAGCGCCGCGTTCTGGAAGATCGCGTCGTTTCCGATGGTCACGCAGGGCGTGTTCTTCGCGATGCAGTCGCTGTGGATCTGTCCCTACCTCATCGATGTGATGAACCTCACCGCTGCGCACGTATCGGCGCTGGTGTCGGTGCTCGGCTTCGCGATGTGATGTTCGGCTCGGTCGGCTTCGGCGCGGCAGCGCGGAGCCTGGAGCGGCGGGGCGTGTCCGTCTACGCGTTCTGCGGCGCCGGCATGACACTGTTCGTCGTGACGCAAATTCTGATGGTGCTGCGCGTGCCGTTGCCGCCCACGACGCTGATCGCCGCTTATGGCGCGTTTGGCAGCACCGGCATTCTTTGCTACGCGGTTGCGGCGCAGTACTTCCCGCCACATATGGCCGGGCGTCAATACGACGCTCACGCTAGCCATCTTCCTGCTGATTTTCGGCTTTCAGGTCGGCGTCGGCGCGATGCTGTCGATGTGGCCAGCGTAGGCGGGGCGCTATCCGGCGTTGGCGCATGGCGCGGTGTGGGTGGCGCTGATCGCGCTGCAGGTCGCGAGCGCGGTGTGGTACATGCTGCCGAGCAGCGCGATGAAAAAGCGCGCCAGCGGCGGGCCGGAAGCGAAAAACGTCGCCTGAACGAACCCTCGCGAAAGCAAGGACGGGGACAGCGCGCAAACCTTCGGACAATCAAGCAAACGGTTCCCAAATTTGGCAGATTCGTCAAATTAAAGCTATAATTTAAAAATTTTAGCATATCAACCCGCACCCTAGCGCCTACCCCCATTCACCGTGTCAGCCGCGCGCTCATCAGCGTGCGCCGCATGCCGCCGACCTCCTGAATCCGAGCCTTTCGCCACTGCGAACAGCGCCGCGGGATGCCACCGACGCGAGCTTTGCGAGAGCCGGTGCACAAGCGCGAAGCGAACCCGCGTTCATCAACTGCGGGCGCTCAGCCTGCATTTCGGATAGACAGGTCGGTAACAGGGTGTTCCCAAGGAGCTTCCCGTGTTGCCGTCATTCTCCCCCGCACTTCTTGCACTTGCCGACGGCACGGTCTTTCGTGGTCAATCGATCGGCGCGCCTGGTTCGACGATCGGCGAAGTGGTCTTCAACACCGCCATCACCGGCTATCAGGAAATCCTCACGGATCCGAGTTACGCTCGCCAGATCGTCACGCTGACCTATCCGCACATCGGCAACTACGGCGTCAACGCCGAAGACGTCGAAGCCACCAAAGTCCATGCCGCCGGCCTCATCATTCGCGATCTGCCGGTGCTCGCATCCAACTTCCGTTCCGAGCAGACGCTGTCCGATTACCTGAAGACGCAGAACGTCGTCGCGATTTCCGGCATCGATACGCGCAAGCTCACGCGCATTCTGCGAGGAAAGGGCGCGCAAAACGGCTCCATCCTCGCCGGCAGCGACGACGAAGCCAAGGCGCTCGGCCTCGTGCGCTCGTTCCCCGGATTCGTCGGCATGGACCTCGCCAAGGTCGTGTCGACCGAAAAGACCTATGAATGGACCCAGACGGAATGGCGTCTGGGCAGCGGCTACGGCAAGCAGGAAGCGCCGAAGTTCCGCGTCGTCGCCTTCGACTACGGCGTCAAGTACAACATCCTGCGCATGCTGGCCGAACGCGGCTGCCATGTCACCGTGTTGCCGGCGCAAGCGAGCGCCGCCGACGCGCTCGCGCTCAATCCCGACGGCATCTTCCTGTCGAACGGCCCCGGCGATCCGGAACCGTGCGACTACGCGATCGCTGCGACGCGCGAATTCATCGCGAAGGGCATTCCGATTTTCGGCATCTGCCTCGGCCATCAGATCATGGGCCTCGCCGTCGGCGCGAAGACCACGAAAATGAAAACCGGCCATCACGGCGCGAACCATCCAGTGAAGGACATGGACGACGGCCGCGTCGTTATCACGTCGCAGAATCACGGCTTCGCAGTCGATGCGTCGACGCTGCCCGCCAACGCGAAGATCACGCACGTTTCGCTGTTCGACGGCACGCTGCAAGGTTTCGCGCTCACTGACAAGCCCGCGTTCTGCTTCCAGGGTCACCCGGAAGCGTCGCCCGGCCCGCACGACATCGCGTATCTGTTCGACCGCTTCATCAAGCTGATGGAGTCAGCGAAGGTCACCGCCTAAAAGTACCGAACATATCTAAAAGTACCGAACATATAAACATATATATCGAGAGCAGTTATGCCGAAGCGCACAGACATCAAGAGCATCCTCATCATCGGCGCGGGCCCGATCATCATCGGCCAGGCGTGCGAGTTCGACTACTCGGGCGCGCAGGCCTGCAAGGCGCTGCGTGAGGAAGGCTACAAGGTCATCCTCGTCAACAGCAATCCGGCGACGATCATGACCGACCCGAATACGGCCGACGTCACCTACATCGAGCCGATTTCGTGGGAAGTGGTCGAGCGCATCATCGCGAAGGAGCACCCGGACGCGATCCTGCCGACCATGGGCGGGCAGACCGCGCTCAATTGCGCGCTCGACCTGTTCCATCACGGCGTGCTGGAAAAGTACAAGGTCGAACTGATCGGCGCATCGCCGGAAGCGATCGACAAGGCGGAAGACCGTCAGAAGTTCAAGGACGCGATGACCAAGATCGGCCTCGGTTCGGCCAAGTCGGGCATCGCGCATTCGATGGAAGAAGCGCTCGCCGTGCAGGCGCAGATCGCCGAAGCGACCGGCAGCGGCGGCTATCCGACCGTGATTCGCCCATCATTCACGCTCGGCGGTTCGGGCGGCGGCATCGCGTACAACAAGGAGGAGTTCGAAGAGATCTGCCGTCGCGGTCTCGATCTCTCGCCGACGCGCGAACTGCTGATCGAAGAATCGCTGCTCGGCTGGAAAGAGTACGAGATGGAAATCGTGCGCGACAAGCGCGACAACTGCATCATCGTCTGCTCGATCGAAAACCTCGATCCCATGGGCGTACACACGGGCGATTCCATCACCGTCGCGCCTGCGCAGATGCTGACCGACAAGGAGTATCAGGTTCTGCGTAACGCGTCGCTCGCGGTGCTGCGCGAGATCGGCGTCGATACGGGCGGCTCGAACGTCCAGTTCGCGATCAACCCGAAGGACGGCCGCATGGTCGTCATCGAAATGAATCCGCGCGTATCGCGCTCGTCCGCGCTGGCGTCGAAGGCGACCGGCTTCCCGATCGCGAAGGTCGCGGCCAAGCTTGCCTGCGGCTACACGCTCGACGAACTGAAGAACGAAATCACCGGCGGCCAGACGCCGGCGTCGTTCGAACCGACGATCGACTACGTCGTCACCAAGGTGCCGCGCTTCGCGTTCGAGAAATTCCACGAAGCCGATTCGCGCCTGACCACGCAGATGAAGTCGGTCGGCGAAGTCATGGCGATGGGCCGCACGTTCCAGGAATCGTTCCAGAAGGCGCTGCGCGGTCTCGAAGTCGGCGTCGACGGTCTCGACGAGAAGACCACGAGCCGCGACGAAGTCATTCGCGAAATCGGCGAGCCGGGCCCGGACCGCATCTGGTATCTGGGCGATGCGTTCCGTCTCGGTTTGACGATGGAAGAGATCTTCGAGGAAACGTCGATCGATCCGTGGTTCCTCGCGCAGATCGAACAGATCATCTTGAAGGAAAAGACGCTGCAGGGCCGCACGCTCGACAGCCTGACGAAGGACGAACTGCTGTATCTGAAGAAGAGCGGATTCTCGGATCGCCGTCTCGCCAAACTTATCGGCTCGAATCAAGCCGACGTGCGCAAGAAGCGTCACGCACTGCAGGTGCGCCCGGTCTACAAGCGCGTCGACACCTGCGCGGCCGAGTTCGCGACCAAGACGGCCTACATGTACTCGACCTACGAGGAAGAGTGCGAAGCGAATCCGACCGACAAGAAGAAGATCATGGTGCTGGGCGGCGGCCCGAACCGGATTGGGCAGGGCATCGAATTCGACTACTGCTGCGTGCATGCCGCGCTCGCGATGCGCGAAGACGGCTATGAAACCATCATGGTCAACTGCAATCCGGAAACGGTCTCGACCGACTACGACACGTCCGACCGACTGTACTTCGAATCGCTGACGCTCGAAGACGTGCTCGAAATCGTCGATCTGGAAAAGCCGGTTGGCGTGATCGTGCAGTACGGCGGCCAGACGCCGCTCAAGCTCGCGCTCGATCTCGAAGCGAACGGCGTGCCGATCATTGGCACTTCGCCGGACATGATCGACGCGGCAGAAGACCGCGAGCGTTTCCAGAAGCTGCTCAAGGATCTCGATCTGCGTCAGCCGCCCAATCGCACCGCGCGCGCCGAGGACGAAGCGCTCAAGCTCGCGGAAGAAATTGGCTATCCGCTGGTCGTGCGTCCATCGTACGTGCTGGGCGGCCGCGCGATGGAAATCGTCCACGAACCGCGCGATCTCGAACGCTACATGCGCGAGGCCATGAAGGTGTCGAACGACTCGCCTGTGCTGCTCGACCGCTTCCTCAACGACGCGATCGAATGCGACGTCGACTGCATTTCCGACGGCACCGATGTGTTCATCGGCGGTGTGATGGAGCATATCGAACAGGCCGGTGTGCACTCGGGCGACTCGGCGTGCTCACTGCCGCCGTACTCGCTCTCGAAGGAAACCGTCGACGAACTCAAGCGTCAGACCGCCGCGATGGCGAAGGCGCTGAACGTCGTCGGCCTGATGAACGTGCAGTTCGCGATCCAGCAGGTCTCGCAGAACGATGGCTCGAAGCTCGACATCATCTACGTGCTCGAAGTGAATCCGCGTGCGTCGCGCACAGTGCCCTACGTGTCGAAGACGACCGGCTTGCCCCTCGCGAAGATCGCCGCGCGCGCGATGGTCGGTCAGAAGCTCGCGGAGCAGGGCATCACGAAGGAAATGATTCCGCCGTACTTCAGCGTGAAGGAAGCGGTGTTCCCGTTCGTCAAGTTCCCGGCCGTCGATCCGGTTCTCGGACCCGAAATGCGTTCGACCGGCGAAGTGATGGGCGTGGGCCGCACCTTCGGCGAGGCGCTTTTCAAGTCGCAGCTCGCGGCGGGTTCGCGTCTGCCGGAATCGGGCACGGTGCTTCTGACCGTGATGGACGCCGACAAGCCGAAGGCCGTCGAAGTCGCGCAGATGCTGCACGAACTCGGCTATCCGATCGTCGCGACGAAGGGTACGGCCGCGGCGATCTCCGCGGCAGGCGTGCCGGTGAAGGTCGTCAACAAGGTGAAGGACGGCCGCCCGCATATCGTCGACATGATCAAGAACGGCGAGATCGCGCTGGTCTTCACGACGGTGGACGAAACCCGTACCGCCATCGCCGATTCGCGTTCGATCCGCATGAGCGCGCAGGCCAATAAGGTCACGTACTACACGACGATGTCCGGCGCGCGCGCGGCGGTCGAGGGCCTGCGTTATCTGCGCGATTTGGAAGTCTATGATTTACAAGGGCTGCATGCTCGCCTAAACTAAGGTTTCGATTACCAGTCTAAGTATTATGAGCCGCGATTAAGCGGCGTCTCTCTTCAACGGGAGATGCGCTTAACCGCGGTAATTTTTTGGACGTTTTTGTTTGTGGGTTGTTTATGAGCACGATTCCTTTGACGAAGCGCGGCGCTGAACTGCTGCGCGACGAATTGCAACGCCTGAAGGCTGTCGAGCGTCCGGCAGTCATCAACGCGATCGCGGAGGCGCGCGCCCAAGGCGATCTATCGGAAAACGCGGAATACGATGTCGCGAAGGAAAAGCAGGGCTTCATCGAGGGCCGCATCGCCGAACTCGAATCGAAGCTTGCCGCCGCGCAAGTGATCGACCCAACGATGGTGGACGCGGATGGACGCGTGGTATTCGGCGCGACTGTCGAACTCGAAGACCTGGAGTCCGGCGATACGGTCACCTATCAGATCGTCGGCGACGACGAGGCGGATATCGATCATGGTCTTGTGTCGGTCAGCTCGCCCATTGCGCGCGCGCTGATCTCGAAGTCGGAAGGCGATGTCGCATCCGTGCAGGCTCCGGGTGGCGCGCGCGAATACGAAATCATCGCGGTTCGCTACGTCTGATGGAGCACCGACTCTTTCGCATGATTTCTATGGTGTGGGTCGGCAGCCTGCTGACCCTCGGCCTCATCGCGGCGCCGGTGCTGTTCTCGCTGCTCGATCGCACGTCGGCAGGTTCGGTGGCGGCGCAATACTTCCGCATCGAAGCGATACTCGGCGTGGTGTGCGCGCTGGCACTGATCGTCATTGGCAATCGCTTCGTGAAGAGCGGCATCGTCGATTACAAGCGCGTGCGGTGGATCGTCGCAGCGATGCTGGTGTGCGTGCTGGTCGGTTATTTCGGCCTGCAGCCTTTCATGAATTCGCTGCGCGTCGCGGCGCAAGGGGCGGGCACCGATCTGGCCAGTTCGCCTTACGCGAAGCAGTTCGGCATCCTGCACGGTATCTCGAGCGCGATCTATCTGATCGAATGCCTGTTCGGCATCGTGCTCGTCTGGCGTTTGCCGGGACAGGCTCACACCAAAATTGTGCCGAAGAACAAGTCGGCAAAAATGGCGGCGAAGCGGGCGCGCAGCTGAAGAAGCCGAGACTTTGCGCAGCGTTTTCGTCGTAATTCAATAAAGAAGCGGCGCGCGCGTATTTTCGATTCGCACGCGCCGGTCGCTTATTTCACGCTTACTTGACGCTTTGAGCTTTGAGCTTTGAGCTTGGCGCTCGACTGACGCTTCTTCGTGCGTTTGACGTTACCGTCCGCGGTAACGCGTTCGTTGCCGAACACACGCACCTTGATCAGCTGATGCGCTTTGAGGTGGACTTCGATTTCCTTCAGCACGGCATCGGTCAGACTCTCGGCTCCGACGAGCACGACGGGCCTGAGCGCATGAGCCTGGGAGCGCAGGTCGGCGCGCTGGGCGGGAGAGAGTTTAAGAGCTGGCGAGAGAGTTTAAGAGCTGGCATGAGAAATTTGGGACTCGACTAGAATGTGGGCAGCGCGGCCGACGGCGACGCGCTCGACGGGGCGCATGCGGCGCAAATGCCTTGACTGGCTCGCTGCCGCAGTCAAGTTCGCGCAACCGCCCAACAAAAACAAAATGGGCCGGATGCTCAGTCGTTCGCGTCACGCGCGTATTGACCGGTCCGGCCGACAAGACGCGTATTATCCGCTAAAAGCATCGCGCGAAGTGCAGCAAAATACGCACCGGGCGCAATCGGCACAATCGGCGTGTCTCAATAGTTTAGTTTCGATGGCAAAGAACCGTTTCAATCAATCGTGGTTGCATGACCACATCAACGATCCCTACGTGAAGATGGCGCAGCGCGAGGGTTATCGCGCGCGCGCGGCGTACAAGCTGAAGGAAATCGACGAGCAGGACAAGCTCATCAAGCCCGGCATGGTGATCGTCGATCTCGGCTCGACGCCGGGCAGCTGGAGCCAGTACGCGCGCAACAAGCTCGCCGTGAGTCCGAAGCGCGATGCGGAGCGGCAGGGTGGCATCGACGGCACGATCATCGCGCTCGACATTCTGCCGATGGAACCGATCGCCGACGTCACCTTCCTCCAGGGCGACTTCCGCGAGGACGACATGTTCGACCAGCTCGATGAAATCGTCGGCGAGCATCAGGTCGATCTTGTAATTTCCGACATGGCCCCCAATCTTTCGGGAGTGGCGAGTGCGGATGCGGCTCGCATCGAGCATCTCTGCGATCTGGCGCTGGAGTTCGCGCAGAACCATCTGAAACCGGAAGGCGCGCTGCTAGTCAAATGTTTTCACGGCAACGAGTATAGCCAGATCGTCGAGAAGTTCAAGCACCAGTTCAAAGTGGTGGCGCCGCGCAAACCCAAGGCGTCTCGGGATAAATCCTCCGAGACTTTTATCCTCGGGCGGTGGCTCAGGCATCCGGCTGCGGGACCGGTTTGATCGATTCGGCGAATATTGACGATATTTTCGCCGAATATGCCGAAAAAGCCCTCTCTGCCGCTATATCCGCGGTAGATAAAGCTTATGGCAGGGGTTAGCGGTCTGGATTAAGAATGCTTTGGTGGCGTTGCAAGAATTATGTAGGCGCCCGTCTATGAGTGAGGAGTGGTGCTTTGAACAACAATATGTTCTCTAAAGCGGCAGTGTGGCTCGTGATCGCACTGGTGCTGTTTACGGTGTTCAAGCAATTCGACAAGCCACGCGTGCAAGAAGGCGTGTCCTATTCGCAGTTCATGGACGACGCGAAGAACGGCAAAGTCAAGAACGTCACCGTTCAGGGCCGCAATCTCACGGTCACTCCGAACGACGGCCAGAAGTACCAGATCGTGTCGCCCGGCGACATCTGGATGGTCGGCGATCTGATGAAATACGGCGTTCAGGTCAGCGGCAAGGCTGACGATGAACCCAACGCCCTCGTTTCCGCGCTGTATTACCTCGGACCGACGATTCTCATCATCGGTTTCTGGTTCTACATGATGAGGCAGATGCAGGGCGGCGGCAAAGGCGGGGCGTTTTCGTTCGGCAAGTCGCGCGCGCGGCTGATCGACGAGAACAACAACGCAATCAATTTCACCGACGTCGCCGGTTGCGACGAAGCCAAGGAAGAAGTCTCCGAACTCGTCGACTTCCTGCGCGATCCGCAGAAGTTCCAGAAGCTCGGCGGCCGCATTCCGCGAGGCGTGCTGCTGGTCGGCCCTCCGGGTACCGGTAAGACGCTGCTGGCACGTGCCATTGCCGGCGAGGCGAAGGTGCCGTTCTTCAGCATCTCCGGTTCGGACTTCGTCGAAATGTTCGTCGGTGTCGGCGCGGCTCGCGTGCGCGACATGTTCGAACAGGCCAAGAAGCATGCGCCGTGTATCGTGTTCATCGACGAAATCGACGCGGTCGGTCGTCATCGCGGCGCCGGCATGGGCGGTGGCAACGACGAGCGCGAGCAGACGCTGAACCAGATGCTCGTCGAGATGGACGGCTTCGAAGCGAATTCCGGCGTCATCGTCATCGCGGCAACCAACCGTTCCGACGTGCTGGACAAGGCGCTCCTGCGTCCGGGCCGCTTCGACCGTCAGGTGTATATCGGTCTGCCGGACATTCGCGGTCGCGAGCACATCATGAAGGTGCATCTGCGCAAGGTGCCGATCGCGAACGACGTCGATGCATCGGTCATCGCGCGCGGCACGCCGGGCTTCTCGGGCGCCGATCTCGCGAATCTCGTCAACGAGGCCGCGCTGTTCGCGGCGCGTCGCGGCAAGCGCATCGTCGAGATGCAAGACTTCGAAGACGCGAAGGACAAGATCTTCATGGGTCCGGAGCGCAAGTCGGCGGTCATGCGCGAGGAAGAGCGTCGCAACACGGCGTATCACGAGTCGGGTCACGCGGTCGTCGCGAAGCTGCTGCCGCATGCCGATCCGGTTCACAAGGTTACGATCATGCCGCGCGGCTGGGCTTTGGGCGTGACGTGGCAGTTGCCGGAGCATGATCGCGTGAACCTATATCGCGACAAGATGCTCGAAGAAATCGCTATTCTGTTCGGCGGCCGTGCAGCGGAAGAAGTGTTCCTCAACTCGATGTCGACGGGCGCTTCCAACGACTTCGAACGCGCGACGAAGATGGCGCGCGACATGGTGACGCGCTACGGCATGTCCGATGTGCTCGGCACGATGGTCTACGTCGATACCGAAGAAAACGGCATGTTCGGCAAGATGGGCGCGAAGTCGGTGTCCGAAGCCACGCAGCAGAAGGTCGATGCGGAAATCCGCTGCATCCTGAACGAGCAGTACGCGCTCGCCCGCAAGCTGCTGGAAGACAACCGCGAGAAGGTCGAAACCATGACCAAGGCGCTGCTCGAATGGGAAACCATCGATGCGGACCAGATCAACGACATCATGTCGGATCGTCCGCCGCGTCCGCCGAAGAACATGCCGCCGCCGTCGGGCGACACGCCTCCGGGCGGCAGCAGCGGCACCGAGGTCAAGCCGGGCAACGCGCCCGCTACGGCCTGAGTTAATTGCGTCAGAATCATGGGCCGGTGTGCATTGCATGCCGGCCCATTTTCGTTTTGGCGCGCCATTCCGTTTTCCACTGAAACCGTTCGACTCGCTTGACTCAATCCGCTCTGAATTCCGTCTCCGCACAGCCGCTGCAATGCGGCCGCTTTACGCTCACCTTCGAGCGGCCGCTCGTCATGGGCATCCTCAACGTCACGCCCGATTCGTTTTCCGATGGCGGCCGCTTCCTGTCGCGCGATGACGCGATCGCGCGCGCCGAACACATGCTGGCCGACGGCGCCGACCTGATCGACATCGGCGGCGAGTCGACGCGGCCGGGCGCGCCGTCGGTGCCGCTCGACGAGGAACTCGCGCGCGTGGTGCCCATCGTCGAAGCGCTGCCGGCGATGAACGTGCCGCTTTCGGTCGACACCTATAAACCCGCCGTGATGCGCGCGGCCATCGACGCGGGCGCGGATCTCATCAATGATATCTGGGGCTTGTGGCAGGAAGGCGCGCTCGATGCCGTCAAGGCAAGCAACTGCGGCCTGTGCGTGATGCACATGCTGGGCGAGCCGCGCACGATGCAGGTCGGCGAGCCAGTCTACGAGGACGTCGTCGCCGATGTGCGCGCATTCTTCGACGAGCGGCTCGCTGCGATCGCGCGCGCGGGAATCGCGGCGGAACGCGTCTGTCTCGATCCGGGCTACGGGTTCGGCAAGACGGTCGAGCATAATTACGCGCTGCTCGCGCATCTGACGCACACGCGGCCGGCCGGCACGCAGTTCGCCTTGCTGGCAGGCATGTCGCGCAAATCGATGCTCGGCGCGGTCACCGGCCGCGCGGCGGGCGAGCGCGTCGCGGCGAGCGTGGCGGCGGCGGTGTGCGCGGCGGAGC
>JAQFVI010000343.1:10849-17252 GCA_029439495.1 Caballeronia sp. BR6202001590007 | reverse complement strand
GCCGCTCCACAGTCGGCGCGGCCTGTATAGCGCACGCCATGCAAGAGCAGAAAGCTCTTCAATTGCTGTCGTGCTCGCTCAGATCGTCCTTGGCACTGACCCACATACGGGACAGATCTCGGAACGCTTCGTCTTCGACGCTGGGCACCACCGCCGAAAGGTCTTCGGCACGCAGCGCACGCACAAGCTTCACGGCATCACGTTGATCGGTCTTGACGCGATCACCCGGCTTGCTGGGGATCAACGAAGGTGCGCACACCATGCAGTCGAATCCCTTGTGCGTGAGTTGCCGGTAAAGCCCGTAACCACAGGGGCCAGCCTCGTACACAATGCGGATGCACTGCGTCTTCGACTGCAGGCGCTTACACAGCCGATCAATCTCGCTCTGAGTGGTGCCGACGCGCCCGAGTAACTCGATCTCTCGCGCACCCAAGGCATAGGCAACCGTAATCGAATCCTTATGAACGTCCAGACCTACACAGCGTGCTATCGTGTTCCATGCTGGCCTCCGCTTGGAAGATCGTCGGGTGTAGCACGTCTACACCGTGCGGCTCTGGCAGCAATGCTAACCCGCGTTTGATTCCTTGCGGCAGGTCAGCCTCTTGCCTCGCGAGGAGTCGTACTGACTAGAAGCCGAGCCTGGTTGTAAAAGCGGCTTTCTTTGGTGACTTTCTTTGCCGCGGGTTACCTCCCGCCGAGGAGGCGGCTACTGAACAAAAAGCCCAAACTGCAACAGCCGCAGGCACAAAAGAATCAAACCTCCACATCACCAGCAGAAGCAGAACCAGAAGCAGCACAAAACCAAATCTCACAATGCCTTAAAAGTGCATGCCCATCCGACGGCGCCCACCCCCGCGCAGCAATATACCCATCCGGCCGAACAAGATAAAACGCAGGCCGCGTCCGGCCATAGTTATCGGTGAGCGAGTGCGCCCCATCGCCCGCGGCATCGCAGATGCGCTACACCCTGACGGCATCGGGCAGAATCGCCTCGACGGACCGCGTAAGTCCATCGAAATCGGGATCGCGCATCGCATGCGCCAAGGTGATGGTCGCGGGAGCCAGCGCAATATCGTCCTCGCCGCTCGGCGTCACGAGCAAAAACAGCGAAAAGCAAGCCGGATCGTGCAGATCATAAATACAGCCTGAACCGGGCAAACGCCCGAGCGGTCCATCGACGACATGCACGCGCGCATCCGGCGCACGCTCGCCCGCGCGCGGAACGCCGTCGAGCAGACGCTCGAGCGACAGCGGATTCTTGCGATAGTTGATCGACAACTCGCTGACGGTGCGGCGCATCGCGTCGCGTAACGGACCGATCGCGGCAAGCGCAGGCATCACATGGTCGTGCATCAGTTTCATCGGACCATGCTCGGCGCCCGCCATCTGCGTGAGCAGGCTCAACTGGCGCAATACGTCGCGCTCGATCGGATGCCGCTCCGCGTGATAAGTGTCGAGCAGACGATCCAGCGCATTGCCCGCCAGCATCCGCGCAGTCTTCCCCAGCCGAGATTGAACGCCTCCTGTATGCCCGTGTTCATGCCCTGCGCGCCCGCCGGACTGTGCACGTTAGCTGCATCGCCAGCAAGGAACACGCGCTCCATGCGCAACCGATCGACCATCCGGTTGTGTACGCGAAAGTACGACGACCACGTCAGATCCGACAGCGTCACGCGATGATGCACGCGCCGCAACACCAGCGCGCGGCATGCGTCGAGCGTCGGTCCGCTCGCAACTTCGGCAGGCGCAGGCAGATCCGCGATCAAACGCGCGCGGTCGTCGCCCATCGGGAACAGCACGGCCAGGCCTTCGCCCGACGCGAAGACGTGGAACTCGTCGTCGGGCCAGTCGGAGTCCGCTTTGACATCCGCGAGCAAAAAGGTCTGCTCGTAAGTCTTTCCCGCGAAACCGACATCCAGCCGATGTCGCACGAAACTATGCGCGCCGTCCGCCATTTCGCGGACACGGCCTCGATCGTCGACCGGCTCGACGCGGTCGTGTCGGTCGATACCTCGGTCACGCATCTGGCGGGCGCGCTCGGCAAACCCGTCTGGGTGATGCTGCCGTTCGCGCCCAACTGGCGCTGGTGCGTTGGCCCGCAAGGTGCGAACGAAAAGGAAGGCAAGACCCGTACGGAGCGCACCGCGTGGTATCGCAGCGCGCGGCTCGTGCGTCAGCGTGCGCCGGGCGCGTAGGACAGCGTCGTCGGCGAGATCGTCGCGGCGCTCGGGCAGGACGCATGATAAAAACCCCTCGCCGAAGCGAGGGGTTTTGCCTTTTACGGCACAGACCTCAGGCCGTCTTGTACTGATTGCGCGCCTGCTCCGAGCGGTACAGCACGAGCGTCGCGATCAGGCCGCAGATCGCCGCGAGGCCCATCCAGATGCCCGGCGCGGCCTTGTTGCCCGTTTCGTGGATCAGGTAGATCGAGATCGCGGGCGTGAAACCGCCGATCGTCGTCGCGAGGCTGTAGGCCATCGAAAAGCCGGTGGTGCGCACGTCGGCCGGCATCACTTCGGTCAGCGCGACGACCATCGCGCCGTTATAGCTGCCGTACAGGAACGACAACCACAGTTCGACCATCAGCAGACGCGCGAACGACGGATCCGCGACCAACCATTGCACCGCCGGATACGACGTCAGAATCGTCAGAATCGTGAAGAAGAGCAGCACCGGACGGCGGCCGATGCGGTCGGACACCGCGCCCATCACCGGCAGCCACACGAGATTGGACAGCCCGACGCAGACGGTCACGACGAGCGCGTCGATCGACGAAAGCTTCAGCACTTCCTTGCCGAAGGTCGGCGTGTAAGCGGTGATCATGTAGAACGACACAGTCGTCATGATCACCATGCCCATGCCAGCGAGCACGATGCCCCAGTTCGACGCGATGGAGCGCGCGATCTCGCCCATGCTCGGCCGATGCTTCTTGGCAAGGAATTCGTCGGTTTCGCGCAGCGAGCGGCGAATGATGAACAGGAACGGCACGATCAGGCAGCCGATCAGGAACGGCACGCGCCAGCCCCACGCGGTCATCTGCTCGGGCGGCAGCATGCGGTTCATGAACACGCCGATTAGCGCGGCGAACACGACCGCCACCTGCTGGCTGCCCGACTGCCACGAGCAATAGAAGCCCTTGTTGCCCTTGGTCGCGATCTCCGACAGATACACCGACACGCCACCGAGTTCGACGCCCGCCGAGAAGCCCTGCAAGAGCCGCCCGCCGAGCACGACGATCGGCGCGAGCGCACCGATGGTCGCGTAACCGGGCACGAGCGCCACGCATGCGGTGCCGATCGCCATCAGCGTCAGCGTCAGGATCAGGCCCTTGCGCCGCCCGTGATAGTCGATATACGCGCCGAGCACGATCGCGCTGACCGGGCGCATCATGAAGCCCGCGCCGAACACGGAGAGCGCGAGCATCAGCGAGGCAAATTCGTTGCCGCTGGGAAAGTAGGTCTTGGCGATGGCCGAGGCGTAATAGCCGTAGACCATGAAGTCGTACATCTCGAGGAAGTTGCCGCTGACGACGCGGAATACCGTCTTGAATTTCGACTCGTTGGCGGATGCTACGTGAGCTGAGGACATGGAACGATCTCAAAGGCAGGCTGAGGGCGCGGAATGCGTCGCACGAGGCGGGGCAAATGGCGTGCACTGTGCGTCGCAGACTCGCGTGCCGTGCGCAGGGCGTATGGCTCGCCCGTCGCGCAATTGTAAATTTTTGGCTGCCTCAATCTTAACGCGCGAGGCAGTGGCTCTGCACGATCTTCAGGTAATCTCGGTCAAAACACCTTAACGAAATATTTCATATATATTTGAAACTATCAGCCTACAGATTCGGTGTCCGAGCTTCGGATGTGGCTCGCCGATCGCACCGATACCGCCCTCGTCGTTTCGATGCACGTTGAAAGCTGGCGCGCAGCCTATCGCGGCATCCTGCCGGACGCGTATCTCGACCGCGAACTCGAAGCCGAACGCGCCGCTTACTGGCATGTGCGCATGGCCGAACTGCTGGCGGACGCGGGCCGTCTGCTGATCGCAGAGCACGCGGGCGCGCCGGTCGGCTTCGTGTGCATGATCAAGCCCGACGAAACCGGCAGCGTGCTCGTCGACAATCTGCACGTCCTGCCGGGACATCGCGGACTCGGAACCGGCACCGCGATGCTCGCCGAAGCGGCCCGCTGGGCGCGCACGCACGGCGCGAGGGCGCTGCATCTTTCCGTGCTCGAAGGCAACGCCGCCGCGATCGGCTTCTACGAATCGTGCGGATGGCGGCGCACCGCGCGCGAAGCGGATCGTCTCGGCGGCATCGACATTCATGCGCTGCGCTACGAACTGATGCTCGACTGACGAATCGACGCTGCGATGCTGCAACGTTCCGACGGAATGCGAAGCGACCAGACGCGGCGCCCGCCGATAAGCATTCCTGTCAAAACCTGTCAAAAAAAGTGAATCAGAAAATTCTGGTCGCGGGACACTCGGCGCTTTCGTATGATCGCGGGTCAATTTGGTTGTCCTCCCGATCGACTCAGGTGACGCTACTGGCGGCACGGACGTCGGTGCTCGCTTCTGGAATCGTCATGACCGACCCGCTGATCGTTGTAGAAGGCACCTTGCGCCTGCCGTCGCTGCGTCCGCTCGCCGATCCCTCGTTGCGCTTCGGTCGCGAATGGCTGGCAGCACGCAATCGCCCGCGTCAGTCGGCTGCCGAAATTCCGTTGTTCGCCGTGCGCCTGCAGACGGCCTACGTCCGGTCCGCCCAGCTTGTCGACAATAGGGACACGCCGTATCGGCCGGTGAGCGTGTGGAGCAGCATCGTCGACGCATCGCTACGGCAGTCGATGAACGAGCAGACTCCCTTCGTCTCTTCAGCCCCTCCTGCCCCTCCGCCACGACCTGCAGTCGCGCCCGCACGCATCGATCCCATTCAGCTCAAAGTCGCCGAACCCGTCGCCGCGCTGGTCGCGTGGATTCTTTTCGGCCATCGAACCCGCGTCGAGGAACGGGCCGCGGAAACCGGCGGCGAAACGCAACCCGAGCCGCTGCGCGTTGCGATGCCCGCGGTTGCGCCGACAACGCATACGGTATCGCCTGCAAGCGAATTCGCATCCGCCGCGCCGACGCCAACCCCGACGCTCGCCCCCGCGCCCGTCGGCGACGCCCCGGCGCGCCATGTCACCGACGAGCGCAAGACCGGCACGCGCAACACGGCCGACGAGCCCGCGAAGCGCCGGCAGATCGCGATCAGCCTTGCCGCCACCCGCGCCGTCGACGACCAAGCACATCGCCTCCGTCCGCACGCGCGGCACACTGACGGCGAAGCCCGCGCATCGCGGCCGCCGGCATGCATCGTGGACGGCGCCTTCCGCCTGCGCGGCGCACATCGCGCATCCGGCACAGGCGCCCCGCTACGACGCCGATGCCTACTTCGACTCGCGTCATGTCGTGCGCACGGAGCGTCGCCCCGTGCCGACCGAGATCCGCGATGTTCCGAACGCGACATCGAGCGCATCCGCGTCCGGCGAACTCGACACCAAAGCGCTCTACGACGCGCTTCAGCATTCGCCGACGCTCGACGACAACTTCAACGCATCGGTTTCGGGCAACCGCCCCGAGCAATGAGCGACCCGTTCACCTTTTCCGGCTCGATGCCAACATGAAGCACTCACGTTTGATCCGTACCGCGACGCTCGCCGCCGCCCTGACTCTCATCGGCTCGCTCGCGCTGTTCGTACAGGCGCGGGCTGGTTCGTGGTGTGCGCCATCCGCAGCGGTCGCGCCGAATCCGGCGTCCGTCAACGATCTCGCCGATGCCGACCCTGACGCCGACGTCGACGCCGGCAGAGGCGCGCCCTCATCCGGCAACATCGCGGAAATGCGCGATCTGACCAAGGCCGGCAACCTCGTCGAACTGCGCTCGGCGCGCAACGACAGCTATGGTGCGCAGCTCACCTTCCTGCCGCGCGAGATGGTGTATTACGTCGCGCTGTCGCAGGAGAAAAACCTGTGGCGCGTCGTCAAGACGCAGCAGGAAGACCGCGCCGAAGCGGTGTATCTGCAAGTTCGCGCGCAGGAGCTTCGATCTCGCTGCAGGCGAAATCCAGCACACGCGTCTGCAGGCGCAGACCGCGCTGCTCGATCGCGTGATCGCCGTATCGGCCAATCGTGCGAATCGCCTGCCCGCCGATATCGCGCTCGCGCAGCAACAGGACACGCAGGTGTCCGAGCGTCAGCAGAAACTGCAGGCGGAAGCGGTCGCGCTGCAATCCGACAAGGCCGAAGCCGAACACAAGCTGCGCCTGCTGCAACAGCAGGTCGAACAGCTTCGTCAGAGCGAGGCGGGACTGTCGCCGGTCATATCGACTACATCACCGACCTCGGCCACGCCGCTCAGGGCGCCCGT
>JAQFVI010000343.1:0-10799 GCA_029439495.1 Caballeronia sp. BR6202001590007 | reverse complement strand
CCGGATGCCATTGCACGCCGACCACGAACGGCGCCTTGCGATAGCGCACTGCCTCGATGATCCCGTCCGTCGCCGACACCGCCTCGATGTTCAGATCGCGGCCGAGCGTCTTCACCGCCTGATGGTGAATCAAGTTGACAACCGCATCGCGCTGATTGGGGAACATGTTGACGAGCGAGGAACCCTCCGGNCGCCGTACAGCGTGCCGCCGAAGGCCACGTTGATGAGCTGGCAGCCACGGCACACGCCGAGCACCGGCTTGCCCGATTCGATGAATTCGTGCAGCAGTTCGAGTTCGTACATGTCGCGCACGCGGTCGCCGGGCCATTCGGGACGCGTCGTGACTTCCTCGTAGGACTGCGGCAACACGTCCGCGCCGCCTTGCAGCAACAGCCTGTCGAGATGCTTCGCGTAGTCGCGCAGGCGGATGTTGCTCGTGTGCAGCATGCCTTGATTCCCGACCGTCGGAATCATGAATACGAGCACGTCGCGCGACATGACCCAGTGCGCGATCGACTCCTCCAGATACTGCAGCGTCTTGCCGCGCAGGCCCTTCGCGCCCGGCTCCGGATGGAAGATCCGCGCCGACACGCCGATGCGCAGCGTGCGCTGGGTCATGCGCTGTCCCGCGCGATCAAATATCTGCCGTGCGCGCGCCGTGATCACGCGGCCGAACACGGACCACGCGGAATCGGACTGTCTGAGATAGGCCGATAGGCCGGTTGCGGCAGCGCGACCTCAGGCGGCAGCAAAACGGTGGCGGATTGAACTTGCCGAAATCCGGCGCGGTCGTGAATTCGGGCGGAAGTTCGATCTTCTGCTGCGGCGGGCTCGCGCGCTCGAACTCGACGCTTTCGGCAGCGGTGTGCGCGGCCTCGGCTTCGGTCGCGGCTTCGAGGTTGTGCGCGAGATTCGCGCGGGCATCGGCAGATGGCGTGACGGACGGCGTGACAGACGGCGTAGCCACGGCTTGTCGCGCACGGCGGCTTCCTGCGCGGCGGTGGCGCTTGCCACCGAGACGCGTGCCTCGCGGGCATCGGCTTCGCGCGCGCTGGGCCTCGGCCGCATTCACGGATTCGACGTTCGATGCGCTCGAAGGCTCGTCCGTCGATGCGCGCTCGCCTTCGGTCCCGGCGCCGATGCCGCCGCGGCGGTCGGATTGGCGCGCCTGCCCGCTTCTTCGGGCGAGAGCGGCGTGGCCGCCGATGCATCCGCGCCGCTTCTGCGTGGATCGGTTCCCGTGCCGCGTGCGTCGTTCGATGCCGAGTCGTTCGATGTCTTGTTATCGCTCATTCCGATGTCGGGCGTCGATGCGCCGTGTGAAGAATGGACACACCCCAATTATCCGCTTCCACCTCGCACGGGGCAAACCGGCACACATTTGCTCACATCTTCGTCTAAAACTGTCACAGCGTGACGACGAGTGCACACGTCGTGCTCAATGATCGCGCGGTTCCTCGAAGGTTTCGCGCAGCGCGATCTGCAGGGTCGCGTGGATCTTCACGAACCAGCGCCACAGCACCGTCAGCAGCAGCGCCGCGCACAGCAGCACCGCGATCATCAGCCCGAACGGCGGCAGGATGCCGCCCGACAGCACCGCGACCAGCAGGAACACGCCGAACATCGCGACGATCGGAATCAGCCCCGACACCGCCGAGCGGAGCGCGTGCGTAAAGCGTCCCGCCTTCGCGGGCTGCACGCTCACTTCGGCGAGCAGCAGCGCGAGCAACTCGAGCTTGCGATAGACCGCGACCAGAAACGGCAGCGCGACGATCAGCGCGGCGCCCCACAGGAACACGCGCTGCGCATTGTCGGTTTCGAGCCAGCGCGACAGATAGCCCGCCGCGAACGGCGCCGAATACGACGCGCCGAGGAAGATCGCCACGACCAGCGCGAGGTTCACCGCGATCTGCAGGATGATCCGCCTGGTCATCGAGAAGAGCGTCGGGCCGCCGGTGGTCGGCGCGAGACTCGCGAGCCATTGCGAATACATGCCGAAGGTATTGGCGATCGGCGCGGGCATCGCGCGGGCGACGCGCATCGTCAAAGGATCGGCGGCGCGGATCAGATACGGCGTGAAGAGCGTCGTCAGCGCGGACACCGCGACGGCGATCGGATACAGGAAGCTGCTCATCATTTTCAGTGACAGGCCGAGCGACNTCGACGTGCGTCCGTCCTTGCCCGCGAGAAAGGTGCCGAGTCCGCACGAGACGATCTTGCCGAGCACGACCGCGACGGTGATGACGGCGATCGGCCACGCGTAATCGACGAGCACGGTCGGGTTTAGCAGCAGGCCGATGGTGACGAAGAAGATCGCCGAAAACATGTCGCGCACCGGCGCGATCAGATGTTCGATGCGCGCGAGGCTCTTCGCTTCGGCCATGATCGCGCCGATCAGAAAGGCGCCGAGTGCGATCGAATAATCGAGCTTCACGACCAGCAGACAGAAGCCGAAACAGAAGCCGAGCACGGTGACGAGCAGCATCTCGTCGCTGCGCGCCCGCGCGACGTAATCCAGCGCGCGCGGCACGATCAGGATGCCGACGATGAGCGACACCGTCATGAAGAGCAGCAGCTTGCCGAGCGTCGCCACCGCAATGCCCGCGTTCACCGAACCCGTCTGCGCGACGCCCGACAGCAGCACGAGCATCGCGATGGCGAGGATGTCCTCGACGATCAAAATGCCGAACACGAGCTGCGCGAACTTTTCGCCCTTCATGTTCAACTCGGACAGCGCCTTCACGATGATGGTCGTCGACGAAATCGTGAGCATCGCGCCGAGAAAGAGCGAATCCATCGCGTTCCAGCCGAACCATCGGCCGATCTCGTAGCCGAGCCAGATCATCAGCACGATCTCGGACAGCGCCACGACGAAGGCCATCGCACCGACCTTGAAAAGCTTGCGCAGGCTGAATTCGAGGCCGAGCGAAAACATCAGGAAGACGACGCCGAGTTCGCCGCGCGTCTGGATCGTGGCCTCGTCGTGGATCAGATTGAACGGCGGCGTGTACGGGCCCAATGATCACGCCCGCGACGATGTACCCCAACACGACCGGTTGCCGCATGCGGTGAAACAGGACCGTCGCGCCGCCCGCGATGGCCATGATGACCGCCAGATCCTGGATGAAGCCGATCGCGTGATGCATCAAGCGTTTCCTTACATATTAATAACGAGATAAGCGATGTTACCGCAGGACCGACGATTCTTGCCGTCGAGCTGCCATCGGGCCGATGAAAAAACGGCATGCCGCGCAAGGCACCGGAGCGCCCGCGGGAACGGATAAAGCAGGAAGAAACCCGCGACGAACGCGCGGGCCGTGATGCCTGAAGCGAAGAAGCGGAAGATGCGCCGGAAGGCACCCGCTCAGACGGCCGCTTCGTTTTCCTCGCCGGTGCGGATGCGGATCACGCGCTCGACGTCCGCGACGAAAATCTTGCCGTCGCCGATCTTGCCGGTGCGCGCCGCGCCGATGATCGCGTCGATGACCTGATCGGTTTGATCGTTGGCGACGACGACTTCGATCTTCACCTTCGGCAGGAAATCGACGACGTATTCCGCACCGCGATACAGCTCCGTATGGCCTTTTTGGCGGCCGAAGCCCTTCACTTCCGTGACCGTCAGACCCGTCAGACCGACTTCGGCGAGCGCTTCGCGGACTTCGTCGAGCTTGAACGGTTTGATGATGGCGGTGATGCGTTTCATGACATGCCTCGCGTAAGGATCGTGTGTTCGAAAGATGACGTCACTCGCGTAACCGATGGTTTCGATTCTAGCTGCCTTTCATGGCAGCGGCGCTCCGGTTTATCACTTCTCTGGCACGCGTTCGAGATCCTTGAGCCATACGGTCGCCTGCGAATCGCTCGGTGCGCGCCAGTCGCCGCGCGGTGACAGCGAGCCGCCCGAACCCACCTTCGGTGCATTCGGAATGCACGAGCGTTTGAACTGACTGGTCCGGAAAAAGCGGTCCAGAAAGATGCGCAGGTTCTTGCGGATGTCTGCGAGATCGTACTGATTGCGCGCTACGTTCGGACCTTCGGGCCACGCGCCCTGCTCGCGATCGTGCCACGCATGCAGTTCGAGAAATGCGACCTTCGAAGGCGCGAAGCCGAAACGCAGCGTGTAGTACAGATTGAAGTCCTGCAGCTCGTAGGGGCCGATGACGCTTTCGGTCTTCTGCTCCACCGCGCCGCTCTTGCCTGGAATCAGTTCGGGGCTGATGTCCGTGTTCAAAATGTTTTCGAGCACATCTGTTCCCGTATCACCGATCTGCCCCGACTCCGCGACCCAGCGCACCAGATGCGTGATCAGCGTCTTCGGCACGCTCGCGTTGACGTTGTAGTGCGACATGTGATCGCCGACGCCGTAGGTGCACCATCCGAGTGCCAGTTCGCTGAGGTCGCCCGTGCCGATGACGATCGCGTTGTTGAAGTTCGCGAGCCGGAACAGATGGCTCGTGCGCTCGCCCGCCTGCACGTTTTCATAGGTGATGTCGTACTGTTCCGCGCCCGAGCTATGCGGATGACCGATGTCCGACAGCATCTGCACCAAACTCGAGCGAATGTCGATCTCGCTCGCCGTGCAGCCGATGACTTCCATCAGCTCGCGCGCCTGGCCGAGCGTGCGTTCGCTGGTCGCGAAACCGGGCATCGTGTACGCGAGGATGTTCGCGCGCGGTAGTCCGAGCCGGTCCATCGCCTTCGCACATACGAGCAGCGCGTGGGTCGAATCGAGTCCGCCCGACACGCCGATCACGACCTTCGAAATCTTCGACGATTGCAGACGCTGGATGAGCGCCTGCACCTGAATGTTGTAGACTTCATTGCAGCGCTCGTCGCGGCGCGCGGCATCGGTGGGTACGTACGGAAAGCGCGCGACGCGGCGCTCGAGCGGCAACGCGTCTTCCACCGGCGGCTTCAGCGAAAAGCCGATGACGTCGAACTGCGCGACTTTCTCCGCGTGGCGATGCGTCGACCGCCCGAAGGTCGTCTGCCGCATGCGTTCGCGCGACAGGCGTTCGAGATCGACGTCGGCATAGATGATGTGCGACTCGCTTGCAAAGCGCTCGGATTCCGCGAGCAGTTCGCCATTTTCGTAGATGAGCCCTTGTCCGTCCCACGCGAGATCGGTCGACGATTCGCCGTCGCCCGCCGACGTGTACAGATACGCGACGATGCAGCGCGCCGATTGCTGTCCGACCAGTTGATGGCGGTAAGCCGACTTGCCCACGACGATATTCGATGCCGACAGATTGACGAGCACCGTCGCGCCCGCGAGCGCTGCGAACGACGACGGCGGAATCGGCACCCACACGTCCTCGCAGATTTCGACGTGAAAGCGGAACAGCGGCAGGTCTTCGATCTGGAACAGCAGTTCGGCGCCGAAAGGCGCGCGCTGGCCGCACAGGTCGATGCTGTAGGCGCTCGCCGCATCGGCGGGACTGAACTGGCGCGCTTCGTAGAACTCACCGTAGTTCGGCAGATAGCTCTTCGGCACGACGCCCTGGATCACGCCCTTCGCGATCACGATCGCGCAGTTGAAGAGCTTGTGCTCCGCCTTGAGCGGCGCGCCGACGATGATGGCGATGTCGAGCGTCGTCGATGCGTCGACAATGTCGCGCAGCGCGTCTTCGCAGGCATCGAGCAAGGCGCGCTGATGAAAGAGATCGTCGCAGGTGTAGGCGGAAATCCCCAGTTCCGGGAACGCGACGAGCACCGCGCCGCGAGCGGCGGCCTGCTTCGCGAGCGCGATGGTTTCGGCCGCGTTGTAGGCGGGATCGGCGACCCGACATGTCGGCACCGCGACGGCGACGCGCGCGAAGTCGTGACTGTACAGATTGAAGAAGTTGCTTTTCATGATCGGCGGTTCGCAACGGATCGCGCGGTTGGATCGGAGGCGGAAAAAAGCGCCGCGAAATTATCGCATGCGCCTTTTCAGGGCTTCGGAGCGTGGTTCAGACCTTGCGGCGAAACGGCGTATGCGCCTCCAACTCTTCGATATGCTGGTTCATCGCTTCGGTCTCGGCGTCGAGGAACTCGCCGATCGCATGCGCGAAGCGCTGATCCGCGATCCAGTGCGCAGACCACGTCGGCGTCGGCAGCATGCCGCGCGACATCTTGTGCACGCCCTGCGCACCGCCCTCGAAACGTGCGAGCCGATGCTCGATGCAGTACGCGATGCCCTGCATGTAGCAGGTCTCGAAGTGCAGCCCCGAGACGAACTCGCGCGTGCCCCAGTAGCGTCCGTACATGACGTCGCCGCCGATCATGTTGAGCGAGCATGCGAGCGACCTGCCGTCCGCTTCGGCGATGACGAGCAGCATGCTGTCGGGGGCGTCCGCGTGGATGCGGCCGAAAAACTCGCGCGACAGATACGGTGCGTTCCAGTGCTCGCAGTAGGTGTTCTTGTAGCAGTCGTAGAAGAAGTCGATCGCGCCGACGTCGATCTGTGCGCCGCGCAGCCAGCGATAGGTGACGCCCGCATCGGCCACGCGGCGGCGGTCCTGCTTCACCTTCTTGCGCTTGTCGTGGCTCATCGTCGCGAGAAAGGCGTCGAAATGCTCGTAGCCGCCGGGCGCGTTTTCCCAGTGGAACTGCATGCCTTCGCGCAGCATGTAGCCCGCGTCCTTCAGCGCCTCGATGTCCTGTTCCTGCGCGAACAGCACATGCAGCGACGAGATGTCCATCTGGCGCGTGAACTCGATCGCGCCGCGCGCGAGCAGCACGCGATGCTCGTGATCCGCCGCGATCAGGCGCGGCCCCGTCACCGGCGAAAACGGCACGGCGGACAGCGCCTTCGGGTAATAGCGCAGACCGTGACGCTCGAAGGCATCGGCCCACGCGTGATCGAACACGTATTCGCCGCGCGAATGGGACTTGAGATACATCGGCATCGCGCCGGCGAACGCGCCGGCGCGCTTCAGGATCAGATGATGCGGCCGCCAGCCGGTTCGCTTGACCGCGCAGTCGGTGTCCTGCAATGCCGAGAGAAAGCCGTGACGCACGAACGGGTTGTCGCCGGCGATGCGGTTCCAGTCGTGCGCGGGAATGTCTTCGAGCGTATCGACCACATGAATTTCGACCTCGCGACTCAACGGGCTACCTCGCTGAAAAGATGGAAGCGGCAAAGCGGCTATTCTCGCGCAAGTCCGCCGAGCGCGCCCGCGCGGGGCGGCGTCCGCCGTGCCCCAAAAGCGCTCGCTCATCGGCGATAATGCGCGGCAAATCGTTCACCTACGCCGATATCGACGCGATGCCGTGGTTTCTCTACCTGATTGAATGCGATGACGGCAGCCTGTACACGGGCATCGCGACCGATGTGCAGGCGCGCTTCACCGCGCACGCGAGCGGCAAGGGCGCGCGCTATACGCAGGCGAAGAAGCCGCTGCGCATCGCGGCATCTTTCGAACTTGCGGGCCGGTCGGAAGCCTCGCGCGCCGAATATCGCGTCAAGCAGTTGACCGTGCGGCAGAAGCGCGCGCTGATCGCGGGCGAGCGTACGCTCGAATCGCTGCTACCGGCGGCGGAGGCGCTCGCGCCGGACGCCGCCTGATTTCCACAGAGCCACGAAAACAAAAAGGCAAGCCGCGATGGCTTGCTTTTTTGCTGCGACAGAAACAAAAAACGCGCGCCTTCGCGCGCCTTACTTGCCGAAGTTCGCGACGCCTTCCGAGATTTCCTTGTGCGCCGCGTCGATGCCGTCCCAGCCTTCGACCTTGACCCACTTGCCCTTTTCCAGCGCCTTGTATTGCTCGAAGAAGTGCTTGATCTGGTCCTTCAGATACGCCGGCACGTCGTCGATCGACTTGATGTTCGCCGTCATCGGGCAGATTTTGTCGTGCGGCACGGCGGTCAGCTTCGCGTCGACACCCGACTCGTCCGTCATCTTCAGCATGCCGAGCGCGCGGGCGCGCACGACCGAGCCGGCCAGCAGCGGGAACGGCGTGATGACGAACACGTCGACCGGATCGCCATCGCCCGACAGCGTCTGCGGAATGAAGCCGTAATTGGCCGGATAGCGCATGCCAGTGCCGATGAAGCGATCGACGACGAGCAGGCCCATGTCCTTGTCCGCTTCGTATTTGACCGGATCGCTCTGCGCGGGAATTTCGATGATGACGTTGAAATCCTGCGGGAGATCCTTGCCGGGAGGTACGTTGTTGAAGCTCATGAGCGCTCTCTGAGAAGTGGTTTGAAGGCTTGCCTGCGCGAGTGCGCGTGCGTTTCGCCAGGAGACGGCGGTCGGCGGTGCGACATCACGCAACATCCACGATTATAGTCAAACACGTCTTTCGCCCCGGCGCGCCCCGGGCAATGGCGCGATAATCGCCGGACGCGCATTCGACGCGGCAGATTCCTGCACATTCAATCGGATTCAAGCGGATACAGGAGACATGCATGGAAGACGCGAAGCATTTCATCAACAACCGATGGGTCGCGCCGTCGGGCAACGAGACGATTCCCGTCGTCGATCCGTCGGACGGCCGGATGTTCGCGCAGATCGCGCGCGGCACGAGCGCCGACATCGACCGTGCGGTCGCCGCCGCCCGCGCCGCCTACGAGGGCCCGACGAGGGCCCGTGGGGCGAATGAGCGCCGCCGAGCGCGGGCGCATCCTCGCGCGGCTGTCGATGCTGATCGCCGCGTGCCACGAGGACATCGCGCAGATTGAAGCACGCGATATCGGCAAACCGCTCAAGCAGGCGCGCGCCGATGCGACCGGCATCGCGCGTTACTTCGAGTTCTATGCGGGCGCCGCCGACAAGCTGCACGGCGAAACGCTGCCGTATCAGACCGGTTTCACGGTGATGACGATCCGCGAGCCCCACGGCGTCACCGGCCACATCGTGCCGTGGAACTACCCGTTACAGATTTTCGGGCGCAGCGTCGGCGCGGCGCTCGCGACCGGTAACACGTGCGTCGTCAAGCCGGCGGAAGACGCGTGCCTGTCGCTGTTGCGCATCGCGAAACTGGCGGCGGAAGCGGGACTTCCGGAAGGCGCGCTCAATATCGTCACGGGATACGGCCACGAAGCGGGCGCGGCGCTTGCTCGGCATCCGGGCATCGATCACATTTCGTTCACCGGCTCCCCCGCGACGGGCGCCGCCGTCACCAAGATGGCCGCCGACAACCATGTGCCGGTCACGCTCGAACTCGGCGGCAAGTCGCCGCAGATCGTGTTCGCCGACGCCGCCTTCGACGCCGCCCTGCCCATGCTGGTTCGCCGCCATCGTGCAGAACGCCGGGCAGACCTGTTCGGCGGGCAGCCGCGTGCTGATCGAGCGCGATGCCTACGAACCGCTGCTCGACCGTCTCTTGCAGGCGTTCGCCACGCTGAAAGTCGGGCCGAGCAGGCTCGATCTGGACTGCGGGCCCGCTCACCAGCGCGAAGCAGCAGCAGCGCGTATGGGATTTCCTCTCCGACGCGTAACACGACGGCATCGCGATGGCCGCGCATGGCGAAGTCGTCGCGGAGACGCCCGAAGCTGGTTTCTATCAGGCGCCGACGTTGTTACGCGACGTTCCGCCGACGCACCGTCTCGCGCGCGAGGAAGTGTTCGGCCCCGTACTCGCCGCGATGCCCTTCGACGATGAAGCCGACGTCCTGAAGCTGGCCAACGGCACCGACTACGGTCTGATCGCGGGCATCTGGACCCGCGACGGCGCGCGCCAGATGCGGCTCGCGCGGCGCGTGCGCTCGGGTTAGGTGTTCATCAACAACTATGGTGCAGGCGGCGGCATCGAGTTGCCGTTCGGCGGCGTCAAACATTCGGGGCACGGACGCGAAAAGGGCTTCGAGGTGCTCTACGGCTTCACGACGCTCAAAACCATCGCGATCAGGCACGGCTGACGCGGCCGATATACGACGACGAAGGAGACACCATGCGACCGCAAGGAAAAACCGTGATCGTCACGGGCGGCGGCCCGGGTTTCGGCGAAGGCGTTGCGAAGACGTTCGCGCGCGAGGGCGCCAATGTCGTGATCAACGATCTGAACGGCGCGGCGGCCGAGCCCGTGGCGAGCGAGATCGCGCTCGCGTCGACACCGCAGGCGAAGCACGGGCGCGCGATCGCCGTGCAGGGCGATGTCACGCGGCGCGACGACTGGCAGGCGCTCCACGATGCCGCCATCGGTGATTTCGGCAGCGTGCAGATCGTCAACAATGCGGGGACGATGCATCGGAACAAGCCCGTGCTCGACGTGACTGAGGCCGAGTTCGACCGCGTCTACGCGGTAAACGTGAAGAGCCTGTACTGGAGCGTCGAGCAGTTCGTGCCGTATTTCAGGCAGCAGGGCGGCGGCGTTTCAGGCAGCAGGGCGGCGGCGCGTTCATCAACGTGGCCTCGACCGCGGGCGTGCGGCCGCGCCCCGAACTCGTCTGGTACAACGGCAGCAAGGCGGCGGTGATCGTCGCGAGCAAGGCGCTCGCGGTCGAACTCGGCCCGGACCGCATCCGCGTGAACTGCATCAATCCGGTAATGGGCGAAACCGCCCTGCTCACCGAGTTTATGGGCAGGAAAACACACCGGAGAACTGCCGCAAGTTCCTCGCGACGATCCCTCTCGGACGACTCTCGACGCCGCAGGATATCGCCAACGCGGCGCTGTATCTTGCTTCCGACGGGGCCGAGTTCATCACGGGCGTCGCGCTCGAAACGGACGGCGGCCGCTGCGTCTGATCGACCACACGTCGCGCGGCGCTTCAAGGCGCTCGCGCGCCGCGCACGACTCGGTGCTTTTCCTAGCAAAAACAAGCGCTTGGCCTCGATGCCTGTATAGACCGGGGACATTGCTGACAGTCTGT
>JAQFVI010000342.1 GCA_029439495.1 Caballeronia sp. BR6202001590007 | reverse complement strand
CACGTCGCGCTCGGCGCATGGACCGTCGGCGAGCCGGCACGTCACGCGGTGCGCGTGGCGTTCGAGGATCGCGCGTGGCAGCAGGAAACGCGCGAACGCCTGCTGCGCGACGGCGAACGCCTTCGAACCCTGCTCGCGAGCCATGGCTTCGACGTGCGCGCGACGCCACTGTTCTCGTGGATGCCGACGCCGCGCGCCGCCGATTTGCAACACGCGCTGGCCGAACGCGGCATCTGGACGCGGCTCTTCGACCTGCCGAACCTGACGCCGAGCCTGCGCATCGGCTTGCCGGGGACGGAAGGCGACTGGGCGCGTCTGGAGCGCGCACTGGCGGACGCATGCGCGTGAAGCGTTCAACGATGCTCGCGGCGTTCGCTCTCTTCGCATCGCCGTCGTTCGCCGCGATCACCGTCACTGACGACAGCGGCGCGGCCGTCACGCTGGCGAAGCCCGCCGCGCGCGTTGTCGGCGCGGTGAGTTATAGCGACTATCCGAAAGAAGCGCAGGCCATCGCACGCGTCGGCGACAACAAGACGCTCGATCTGGAGCGCATCGCGGCGCTGCATCCGGATCTGATCGTCGTCTGGCGTCATGGCAATGCCGGCCAGCAACTGGACCGGCTGCGCGCGCTCGGCATTCCGGTCTACGCGAGCGAGCCGAAGCATCTCGGCGATATAACCACCAATCCCACCAATCTCGACAGGCTCGGCGCACTGCTCGGCACCGAAACACAGGCGCGCGCGGCATCGTCGGCGTTTCTCGGCGACATCGCCGCCCTGCGCGCGACCTATGCGCACCGGCCGCCGGTCGGCGTGTTCTATCAGGTCTGGGACGATCCGCTGATGACGATCAACGGCGACAACGTCTTCAGCGAAGTCATCTCCCTGTGCGGCGGCGTGAACGTGTTCGCGGCGGAAAAACTGCGCGTGCCGACGCTGTCCACCGAATCGGCATCGACGGCGACTGGATCAACCGGCCGACGCCGTGCATCGCGTGGGGCGCCGCCGAACTGTGCAAGGACCTGGAAACGACGCGCACGCGCCGCCCGAAAGCGCGCTAGGCGTTCCAGCGCATGAGCTGCCACGCGTCGCGCACGCGCCGCAGCCACACGATCGCGCCGAAGTCGAGTGGCCATTGCAGCACTTGCGCGCGATCGATCTTCAGCAGATGCGCGCTCAGCACGCGCACGACGCCCGCATGCGCGATCACATGCGCGTTGCGCTCGCCGCAGGTTTCGCCGAACCAAGCGAGCACGCGATCCGCGAACTGCGCGAGACTCTCGCCGCCGTGTGCGCGGGCGTGATCGAGATCGGCGGCCCAGGCATCGATCTGCGCGCGCTCGATGTCGTCCCACGCGCGCCCTTCCCACGCGCCGAAGTCGATCTCCGCGAGCCTGCGGTCGAGCCGCATGCCCGCGTCGAGCGCACGGGCGAGCGATGCGCATCGCTGCAGCGGGCTTGTGTACCAGCCGTCGGCGCACGGGGGAACGTGGAGCGACTGCATGCGCGCGGTCAGCGCGCGCGCAGCATCGGCGACGTCGCCGAGCAAGGGCACGTCGGTTTGCCCGTAGCAGACGCCCGCGTCGATCGCGACCCGCGGATGCCGGATCAGGACGAGATCCATGCGAGCACCGTCAGATAGATCGCGATTTCGAAGACCTGCTGCGCGAAGCCGAGGCAATCGCCAGTGTAGCCGCCGATGCGCTTCACGAAGTAGCGTCCGAACGCGAAACGCAGCGCCGCCAGCAGCGCGATGGTGAGGCACGCGAGCGCCGCGTCGAGCCACGCCAGCCACGCGAGGCCGAACACCGCTGCCGGCACGAGCGACGCCGGAATCATGCGCTGCGCGACCGGTTTCGCCTTGCCTTCGGCGTGCACGTAATCGAGGGTGGCCAGATAGCTGATCGCAAAGAAGCGGCTCGCGGCGTGCGCGGCGATCATCGTCGATGCGGCGTGCGACGGCGGCAGCGCGGCCAGCGCCTGCCACTTCAACGCCAACGCGATGACGAGCGCGATTGTGCCGAACGCGCCGATGCGCGAGTCGTGCATGATGCGCAGCACGTCGTCGCGCGCATACGCGCCGCCGAACGCATCGGCGCAATCGGCGAGGCCGTCTTCATGGAATGCGCCGGTCAGCACGAGCGTCGCGACCATCGACAGCAGAACCGCCACGCCCGGCGGAAACACGCGCAGCGCCCCCAGATAGACGAGCGCGCCGACGCCACCGACCATCGCGCCGACGAGCGGAAAATAGCGCGCCGCCGCGTTCAGGTACGTATGCTCAAAGCCGACCCAGCGCGGCACCGGCACGCGCGTGAAATAACCGAGCGCAGTGAAGAAGTAGCGCAGTTCGTTCTGCGCGCGCGTCGTGGACATCATGCGCGCGGCTTGTCCGATACGCCCGCCGACTCGAAGCTCGCCATCTCGTCGACGAACGCGACCGCCGCGCGCAGGATCGGCAACGCGAGCGCAGCGCCGGTGCCTTCACCCAGACGCAGGTCGAGCTGTAGCAGCGGCGCCGCATCGAAATGGGCAAGCATGCGGCGATGCCCCGCTTCGTTCGAGGCATGCGCGAACACACAGTAATCGCGGACGTGCGGCGCGAGCGCTGTCGCGACGACGAGCGCCGAAGTCGCGATGAAGCCGTCGACGAGGATCGTCATGTTCGCTTCGGCAGCGGCGAGGTACGCGCCCGTCATCATCGCGATCTCGAAGCCGCCGAAAGTGGCGAGCGTATCGATAGGATCAGGGCCGGTGCCGTCGCCCGTGGGCGCATGCAGCGCCAGCGCCTTCGACAGCACGTCGCGCTTGTGCCGCACGCCCGCATCGTCGAGCCCGGTGCCGCGCCCGACGCATTCGCCGATCTCCACTCTGCACAGGCGGCTCATCAGACAGGCCGCCGCCGAAGTATTGGCAATGCCCATTTCGCCGAAGCCGATCACGTTGGTGCCGAGCGACGCGTGATGCCGCACGCGCACCGCACCGCGCGCGATGCCTTCGAGCGCGGTCTCGCGGGTCATCGCGGGCTCGCGTGCGAAGTTGCGCGTGCCCCGCCCCAGCGACAGCGGCTGATAGCCTTCGAGCGGAATCGGCGCCGCGACGCCCGCATCGACGACTTCGAGCGTCATGCCCGCCGCGCGCGACAGCGCGTTGATCGCCGCGCCGCCCGCGAGGAAGTTCGCGACCATCTGCGCGGTCACTTCCTGCGGATACGCGCTCACGCCTTCGGCCGCGATGCCGTGATCGGCGGCGAACACGATCATCGCCGGGCGCTCGATGCGCGGCTTCGTCGTGCACTGGATCAGGCCCATCTGCAGCGGGAGCGATTCGAGGCGGCCGAGGCTGCCGGGCGGCTTCGTCTTCGTATCGATGATGCGGCGCAGGTCGACTTCGATGGCGCGATCGAGCGCGCGAGGCATCGGCAGAGTGGTCATGAAAAATCCTCGTGGGGAAATCGACGGCACCAGCGCTTCGTGCGCGCCGTCGTGAATCAGGGCAAGCGGATAGCCGAACGCGGCGCTCGCGCGCTCGGGGCTCAGCACGTCGAGCACGCGGCCCGCAATCGCGTCGCCGCGCCCGTCGAGCAGCAGCGCACGCGTGGCGAAGCGGCGCGCGAGATTGAGATCGTGGCACGAGAAGATCGTGGCACGAGAACAGCACCGTGCGGCGTTCGTCGCGCGCGGCCCGCGACAGCACGTCGAGGCAGTTGATCTGATGATGCAGGTCCAGATGCGACAGCGGTTCGTTGAGCAGCAGCAGACGCGCGTCCTGGCACAGCACGGTCGCGAGCACGACGCGCTGGCGTTCGCCGCCCGACAGCGTCAGCACGTCGCGCGACGCGAACGATGCGAGGTCGAGCAGGTCGAGCGCCGCATGCGCGGCCGCGCATGCGGCGGCGCTTTCCCAGCCCCAACTGGTCAGATGCGCGAAGCAGTTGAGCAGCACGGTATCGAACACGCTCGCGCCGAAGGCGTCGTGCAGCGCCTGCGGCATCAACACGCGCACGCAGGCGAGTTCGTCGCCGCGCCAGTCGTCGAGCGCGCGGGCTTCGAGAGGCCCGCGAGCACGTCGATGAGCGTGGTCTTGCCGGCGCCGTTCGGCCCGGCGATGCACCACATCTCGCCCGCGCCGATGTCGTGCGTGAGGCCGTCGATCAGCGTGCGCGAGCCCGCGCGCAACGCGATGCCGTCGAGATGGAGATTCATCGCGGCCTCTTCAGAAGCATCCACAGGAACATCGGCACGCCGGCGAGCGCGGTCACGACGCCCACCGGCAACTGCGATGGCGCGACAATCGTGCGCGTCACCGGCAGCACGACGCTGCCCGTCGCGAGCGACGCGATCAGCACCGCTAGTGCGGCGGCGCCGAGCACGGCCCAGATCAGCATCGCGATGCAAGCTCATCGACGCGCGCCTCACGACGCGTAGCCGGGACGTTCAAGACGGACGCCAGCCGAGCGTGAGATACGCGCCGCGGCGCGGCATGTTGTACGAATATGCGAGTTCATATTTCCGGTCGAACAGGTTGTCGAGCGCCGCGCTCACGTACCACGACTTCGTGATGTCGTAGCGCGCGCTCAGGTTCATCACGCCGTAGCCCGCGAGCGTCGAATCGAAGTCGCGGCGCGCGCCGCTCACGATCCAGTCGCCGCCGACACGCCAAGGCCAGAAGCTGCGATGCGCGGAAAACGACGCGAAGCGGCGCGCGCGACGCGTCAGGTCCTGATCGTCGGTTTCGTCGACGGGATTCTGGAAGGTCATGCTTGCGCGCAGATCGGTCGCGCCGAGATGCCCTTGCCACGATCCCTCGATGCCCTGCACCTTCGCGCGCCCCACGTTCTGCGCGATGAAGAAGCCGCTGCCGTCGTTCGCGTAGTCGATCAGGTTCGAGTAGCGCGTCTGGAACGCCGTCACGCGCAGCACGCCGAGCCCCGTCGATGCGTATTGCAGCGCCGCTTCGAGCGAATGACTGCGCTCCGGGCGGATTGACGAATTGCCGCTGTACGGATAGTAGAGATCGTCGAAGCTCGGCGCGCGAAACGACGCCGAGTAGCTCGCGCTCGCGCGCCAGTGCACATCGAAGCGGTACCCATAGCCGAGATAGTAGCTGTTCGCGCCACCGAAATCGGAGTACTGGTCGTGTCGCACGTTCGCCTGCACGCTGCTCGCGCCGAAGCGTCCCNNCGAGCGTGGTGCCAGATGCTCGTAGCCGACACGAAGGTGTAATCGTCGCTCAGTTTGAGGTCGTTCTGCCAGCTTTACTGGCGGTTCTCCGAATTGAAGCGGCTCGTGTACACGCCGTTCTGTTTCGGATTCGCGCGATCCTGCCCTTGCGCGACCGTGAAGTGCGTGGTCCAGAAGTCGGTGACGCGGCCGTTCGCGAACACCGACGCCGAGCGCACGCGATTGTGCAATTCGTTCAGATCGGTGGGCGCGCCGAACGCGTCGTCGCAGCTGTCGATGCCGTTGGACTGATAGAAGCGTACGCCCGCGTCTCAGCGGTCGGTGAAGCGGTGACGCAGCGACGCCGACACGCTTTCGTTCAGATAGCCGTTGGCGTTCGAATTGGCGCCCAGCGACTTCGCCGGATAGATCGACGAGAAGCCATCGGTCTTCTCGCGCGACACGTCGAAGCTGAAGGTCGTGCGGCCTTCCTTGTCGAGCGCGCCTTCGACGCCCGCCAACTGACGCTGCGTGTGATAGCTGCCGTATTCCGCCTCGAAGTGAAAGCGCGGCGGATGCGGCTCGNGCCGACACGTTGCCGTTCACGACTTCGATGCGCTCGATCTGGTCGGACATCAGTTGAGACAACTGCGCCGCGCCGAGTCCCGCCGAATCGACCCGCACGCCGTCAATCAACACGAGCGACTGCGTCGACGATGCGCCGCGAATGAACGCGCTCGCATTCGAGCCGGGACCGCCGTTGCCGAGATCTGCGCGCCGGACGCCGCGCCCTGTTTCCCGTTTGACTGCGTTCGCCACGACGAGCAAACGCGAGCACCAAAAGTGCAGGAAGTGTAGGAGCGCGGGTGGGGACCGTCAAGAAGTGAGGCCGCATCATCGGGGCAGACTTCGACACGCGCGGCACACTCAAAACGAAGCGAACCAGAACGGCTGCGGCCGAGTCGAACTCCGCACGCGCTTTCAGTACACGAATGCATCGCGATCCATGCACGATCGCGTGCTGTTACGTATCGAAACGAGACTTTTATCGGAAGCACCATCGAATAGCGCTAGAATGCGAAGTCTTTAGAGGACGCAGCACATGCTCAACGAACTCGAATCACTGTCAGGAAACATCGGCCGGCTGATCCAGATCAGTGAGCGCCACAATCAGGCGCGTGCCGCGCTCGAATCGCAACTCGAACAAGTGCGCGCCGACTACGCGAACGTGCAGGCGGAACTTGTGCAGATGCGCGCCGAACGCGACGCGCTGCAAAGCGAACGCGACTCCCTCTCCGCGAAGATCGACGATGCGCAAGTGCGCCTCAACGCGATCCTCGAAAAACTGCCGCGCGGCAAATCGGCGCAACACGCCGACGCGGAGAATCAGCTCGATTTCCTCGAAACCGAATCTTCGGGCGCGCACGAGCCGGCGCACGCGGAGATGAACGGCGAGCATCATCACGGAGGGAAGGCATGACGACCAAGCAGATCGAAGTATCCATTCTCGGCCAGCCGTATCGACTCGCGTGCTCGCCGGAAACCGAAGGCGCACTGCGCGAAGCCGTCGCGCGCGTCGACGCGGAAATGAATAAGGTGCGCAATGCAAGCAGCGTGCGCGGTCAGGACCGCATCGCGGTGATGGCGGCACTTTCGCTGGCGTCCGAATTGCTCAAGCTGCAGGACAGCGTGCGTCATGGCAAAACCTTCCCCGCCGAAGAAATCCGCCGCACGATGCATTCGATGAACGAGCAGCTCGGCGCGGTGATCGCGCAGTACGAAACGCATTGAGCGCAACGCGCCGGGCGCATCGCCGAGTGCGGCTATGCGCAGCGTATCGCCATCGAAAAAACAAACCGTCACATGCTTGTCGAAGGCTGCAAAGGACGAGCAATTGGTGTAGAGTGTCGTTTTCTTGCCTGGTATGTTAAGGTCATATATTCCTTGAACAATGCTACATTGGTATGGTTGCGGAACCTTGTAACACGGGCGCGCGTCGCTAGTTCGATGTATCCGAAGTGTTGCTTACCGCGACCAATCTGAACCCAGGTTCAGGATGCCGGCCTAGCGGCCGTGGCGGGGACCTAATCGAGTGAGAACGGCATCGGAGCTTCCGGTGCCGTTTTCGTTTGTGCGTCCACCATCGCGTTCCTCTCAAAGCATTCGCACACTCATGCGCTACTGGCTGATGAAGTCCGAACCGGACGAGGCAAGCATCGATCATCTCGCGAAGGCACCGAAGAAGACGCTGCCCTGGACGGGCGTGCGCAACTATCAGGCGCGCAACTTCATGCGCGACCAGATGCAGATCGGCGACGGCGTGCTCTTCTATCATTCGAGTTGTCCGGAGCCGGGCATCGCGGGCATCGCAAAAGTGTGCTCGACGGCTTATCCCGATCCCACGCAGTTCGATCCGGCCAACCCTTATTATTACGATGCGAAATCCACGCAGGACACACCGCGCTGGATGCTCGTCGACGTGAAGTTCGTCAGGAAGACGCCGCTGATTCCGCTCGCCGCCTTGCGCGAACATGCCGAACTCGCGGACATGCAGGTGCTCGCACGCGTCAACCGGCTGTCGATCACGCCCGTCACCGATGCGCAATGGCGCTTCATTACCGAGACGCTCGTCTAGACGCGGAACTTACGATTCGAAGGCCACGCCTAAATCCCGTCGCGAATCACGCGACGCGTACCGGAGTCCTTCGATGATCAACAAGAGAACCGCCGCCACCCTCGCCCTGCTCGCGATGTTCGGGTCCGCGCTCGGCGTGCCGTCGTCCGCCGCCGCGCAAACGGTGATCAACCCGCAGCCATCGGGCGTCATGTCGCTGTCGGCGCAGGCAAGCTCGCAAGTGCCGCAGGATGTCGTCCGTCCTCATCACCTTGTTCTATGAACAGGAGGCAAGCGATCCCTCGTCGCTCACCAACGTACTCAATCAGCGCGCCAGTGCCGCGCTGCGCGAAGCCAAAAAAGTCGACGGCGTGACCGCGAAGAGCGGCTCGTTCAGCGTGTATCCGTCCACCGATCGCGACGGCAAGATTTCGGCATGGCGCAGCCGTACGGAGGTCGTGCTCGAATCGCACGATTTCGCCGCGGCATCGAAGCTCGCGGGCCGCATGTCGTCGTCGATGCAGGTCGGCAGCGTGCAGTTCTCGCTATCGCCCGAAGCACAGCGCGCCGCCGAGCAGAAGCTCGTCACGCAGGCGATCGACGCGTTCCGCAAGCAGGCGCAGACCGCGGCACAGGCCTTCGGCTACAGCAATTTCACGATTCGGGAAGTGAACGTCGGACGCGGCGGCGTGCAGCCGCGCCCCTCGCGATGGAAGCCGGTTGTCGACAGTTACGGTTGACGTACCGGCTCAGTGCAGATGGGCCGCTAAGCAAGGCCGCCTGGCAGAATGGCCTTACTACGTGTGGGCGGATTCGGGCGGCATGCGCAGATTGCGCTTGTACGCCCACACGATCATCAGCACGCCGACGACGATCATCNGCGCGCGAGGCCGTAGCCGATCAAGAACAGCGCCGAGATCGCGCCGACCGGGCGCTGCTTGCGCGAGAACGTCCAGATCACGATGAACAGCACGAGCCCTTCGAGCGCGATCTCGTAGAGTTGCGACGGATGGCGCGGCAGCATGTGATAGCGCGCGAAAATCTCCGTCAGATGCCATTGCGCATCGAGTTGCAGATTCCTCGAAAGCCACACGGCGTCGTCGTTCGACGAGTTCTGGAAGAGCATCACCCACGGCGCGTTCGGATCCGTCACGCGGCCCCACAGCTCGCCGTTGATGAAGTTGCCGAGCCGGCCCGCCGCGAGCCCGAGCGGCACCATCGGCGCGACAAAATCGGTCACCTGCAGCCAGGTGCGCTTGCGCTGGTAGGCGAACAGCACCACCGCGAGCGTTACGCCGAGAAAGCCGCCGTGAAACGACATGCCTCCTTTCCATACTTTGAACACGTCGGGCAGCGGATGCGCGAGGTAATAACTCGCCTTGTAGAACAGCACATAGCCGATCCGCCCGCCGAGGATCGTGCCGAGCACGCCGTAGAACAGCATGTCGTCGATGTCTTTTGCGGTCCAGCCCTGCGTCGCGACATACGGCAAACGCAGGCGCAACCGGCCGATCACGATGGCGGAAATGAACGCGACCAGATACATGAGGCCGTACCAGCGCACGGCAAGCGGTCCGAGATGGATCGCGACGGGATCGAAATTTGGGTGGATGAGCATCGTGTAGTCAGAGAGCGAACTTCAGGGACTAATCATAAAGCACGCGCGCAGTCGCATTACGTTCGCACGATTTCGATGAAGCCGGCGAGCACCGGACTCACTTCCGCCGTGCGCCAGACGAGGCCGGTTTCGACGGTCGGGCCGGCATCGAGCAAGGGACGATACACCACGCCCGTGCGCCGCAGATGACGCAGCGATTGCGGCACGAGCGCGACGTCTATGCCTGCCGAGACGAGGCTCACGATGGTCTGCATCTGAATCGCCTCCTGCCCGATGCGCGGCGTGAGCCCTGCCGCGCCGTAGCAACCCATGATGATGTCATACAAGCCCGGCGCGAGACGTCTTGGGAAGACGACGAGCGGCGCTGCGGCGAGCGCGTGGAGATCGACGGGCGTGTCGTCCCATTCGGCGGCGCTCTGCCCCAGCTCGCGGGCGGTGTCGCCCGACATCGCGACGATCAGCGGCTCGCGCGCGATCGGAAGGTAGGACAGCGACATCACGTGGCGCGGCGGCAGCGGCGGAATCATGAGGCCCGCGTCGATCCGGCCGGCCACGAGTTCGTCGATCTGCACGTCGCTGGTCGCCTCGACGAGTTGCAGCCGCACGCCCGGATGGCGCACGCCGAACGCGCGCAGCAACGCGGGCAGCAAGCCGTAATCGGCCGTCGAGACGAACGCGAGCGGCAGCAGCACATCGGCCGAGGCGATCAGACGCCGCACTTCCGGCAGCAGGTCCTTGCCAACCGGCGTCAGTTCGACGGTGCGTTTGGTGCGCACGAACAGCGCGACGCCGAGCGCGTCCTCGAGCGCGCGAATCGCCTGCGACAGCGGCGGCTGGGTCATCGCGAGACGCGCGGCGGCGCGGCCGAAGTGCATTTCTTCCGCGACGGTGACGAAATAGCGCAGGAGCCGGAGATCCATCGATATGTCTTTCGACCTAATTAGACCCTGAATAATATATTGGACAGACACATCGGCGCGGTTGCATCCTGTGCGCACAACATCGAAAACATCCCCTCAGGAGCACACCATGGCTTTCAATCGCCGCTCGAAGAACATCACGCAAGGCGTCGCGCGCTCGCCGAATCGCTCGATGTATTACGCCCTCGGCTACAAGGAAGCAGACTTCGACAAGCCGATGATCGGCGTCGCCAATGGACACTCGACCATCACGCCATGCAACGCGGGCCTGCAGCGCTTAGCCGATGCCGCCGTCGAAGCCATCAAAAAATCCGACGCAAATCCGCAGATCTTCGGCACGCCGACCATTTCCGACGGCATGTCGATGGGCACCGAAGGCATGAAGTATTCGCTGGTATCGCGCGAAGTCATAGCGGATTGCATCGAGACCGCCGTGCAGGGGCAATGGATGGACGGCACGGTCATCATCGGCGGATGCGACAAGAATATGCCGGGCGGCATGATCGGCATGGCGCGCATAAACGTGCCGTCGATCTACGTCTACGGCGGCACCATTCGCCCCGGCAACTGGAAGGGCAAGGATCTGACCATCGTGTCCTCGTTCGAGGCGGTCGGCGAATTCACGGCCGGGCGCATGTCGGAGGAAGATTTCAAGGGCGTCGAACAGAACGCATGCCCGACCACCGGTTCGTGCGGCGGCATGTACACCGCGAACACGATGAGTTCGTCCTTTGAGGCGCTCGGCATGTCGCTGATGTATTCGTCGACGATGGCCAATCCGGATCAGGAGAAGGTCGATTCCGCCGCCGAATCCGCGCGCGTGCTGGTCGAAGCGGTGAAGAAGGATCTCAAGCCGCGCGACATCATCACGAAGAAGTCGATCGAGAACGCGGTCGCGCTGATCATGGCGACGGGCGGCTCGACCAATGCCGTGCTGCACTATCTCGCGATCGCGCACGCGGCCGAAGTGGAATGGGACATCGACGACTTCGCGCGCATGCGCAAGAAGGTGCCGGTCATCTGCGATCTGAAGCCGTCCGGGCAATATGTCGCGACCGATCTGCACAAGGCGGGCGGCATTCCGCAAGTGCTCAAGATTCTGCTCGACGCGGGCCTCTTGCACGGCGACTGCATCACGATCACCGGCCGCACGATCGCCGAAGAACTGAAGGACGTGCCGTCGAAGCCGCGCGCGGATCAGAAGGTGATCTTTCCGATCGACCAGGCGCTTTACAAGCAGGGGCATCTGGCGATCCTGCGCGGCAACCTCGCGGTCGACGGCGCGGTCGCCAAGATCACGGGGCTGAAGAATCCGGTCATCACCGGGCCGGCGCGCGTCTTCGACGACGAGCAGAGCGCGATGGACGCCATTCTCGGCGACAAGATCAAGGCAGGCGACGTGGTCGTGCTGCGCTATCTCGGGCCGCAGGGTGGACCCGGCATGCCGGAGATGCTCGCGCCGACTTCCGCGATCATCGGCAAGGGGCTCGGCGAAACGATCGGGCTGATCACCGACGGGCGATTCTCGGGCGGCACCTGGGGCATGGTCGTCGGCCACGTCGCGCCGGAAGCGTTCACAGGCGGCACCATCGCGCTCGTCGAGGAAGGCGACTCGATCACCATCGACGCGCACAAGCTGCTGCTGCAACTGAACGTGGACGACGCGGAGATCGCGTGCCGCCGCGCCGCCTGGAAACAGCCGGCGCCGAAATACACGCGCGGCGTGCTGGCGAAGTTCGCGACGCTCGCGCTGCCCGCGAACCGCGGCGCGGCGACGGGCTGAAGGCAGGCAGCAGAGAGGCCGAACTGTCAGGTCAGGCTTCGCGCTGACGGCGCAGTTCGGCTTCGACGGCCTCGCCGATCCACGTTCTCATGAGGCCTTCGAGCGCGGACGACACTTCGCGCGTCAGCTCGGCGACGAGCTTCGCCGAATGCTCGCGCAGCACGTCCTGACAGCGCGCCTCGCCGTTAAGCAGATCGCCGATGCGACTTTGCACATGCTCCGCGACGNCTTGCTGGGCACAACGACATCGGTGAGCGTCGGAATGGACGAATCGAAGGAATCTGGCGTTTTCGTCATCGGAATGGTGTCCTCTTCTTTGTCTCCAAGGGGCGAGGTTAGCGTGGTGACTTCGCGCGCTATGTGCGCTTACGCCCCTTCGCGCGCGCCTTGCCTTGATTGTGCGTTTCGATCTTGTAGCCGCGATCGCGATAGAAGCGGAACCGTTCTCGGCCGGACAGAAGCTCATCCTCTTCGCTGCCGACGATTTCGATTAGGCGTTCGAAGCGCGCGAACTGCGCGGGCACCGGCGCGCCGAGATTGACGAGGATCTGGTGATGCGGCACATCGTCCAGACCGGATGCGAGCACAACGGGCGTTTCCTGCGCGAGCGGGCTGTTCGCCATGCAGTGCGGCACGAATTCGAGCGGCTGGAAGGTCCACAACTGCTCGTCGAACGCGGCGAGCGTGGACGGCTCGGCAAGCACGACGAGCGCGTGGCCGCCCGCATACGCCTTGCGCGCGAGGCGGCAGGCGTATGCGAGCGGATCGCCGACGTTCGTGTGAAAGTCGATACGGGTCATGCGTGCTTCAGACGCCCACGCGATCGATCAGGAACTGCGAGAGCATCGGCACCGGACGGCCGGTCGCGCCCTTGGCCGCGCCGCTCTTCCATGCGGTGCCGGCTGTCGAGGTACGCCCACGGATACCGTCGTGAAGCGCGACAGGAAGCACGCCGCCGTCACGCTGCCCACCAGGACGCCCGCCGATGTTGGCGACATCCGCGAAATTCGACTTGAGCTGATCCTGATACTCGTCGTCGAGCGGCAAACGCCAGGCCGGATCGACGGCTTCGCGCGATGCGTCGAGCAGTTCGTCCGCGAGCGCGTCGTCCTTCGAGAAGAGACCCGTGTTGTGATGGCCCGATGATGCACGCGCCCGTGAGCGTCGCGATATCGACGACGGCCGCGGGCTTGAAGCGCTCCGCGTAGGTCAGCGCGTCGCACAGGATGAGACGGCCTTCGGCGTCGGTGTTGAGCACTTCGATGGTGGTGCCGTTCATTGCGGTGACGATGTCGNGCTTCAGGCCCATTTCGGCGACCGCGCGCAGCGTGCCGAACACCNCAAGATGCCGCCGGTATCGAACGTGATGCCCTTGCCGACCAATACGATGGGCGCATTCTTGCCCTTGGTCTTGCCAGCCGCATCGCTCGCGCCCGCGCCGTTGTATTGCATGACGATGAATTGCGGCGGCTCGACCGAGCCCTTCGCGACCGACAGGAACGAGCCCATGTTGAGCACTTCGATCTGCTTCTGGCCGAGCACTTCGACCTTGAGCTTCCAGTCGTGGCCGAGCTTCTTCGGGGTCTGGCCGAGATAGGTCGGCGTGCAGACATTGGTCGGCAGATTGCCGAGATCGCGCGTGAGGTCCATGCCGTTGGCGATGGCGACGCCCTGTTTGAGCGCGAGCTTCGCGGCTTTCTCGTCGGCGCTGTCGACGCTGAACACGACCTTCCTGAGCGCGCGTACGCTGTTGTCCGGCTTGCTCTTCATCTGCGTGAACTTGTAGGTCAGTTTCCGCAGGGCGCGCACGGCCCAGTCGCCGCTGCGCTCTTGAATGGGCGCTTGTGCGAGCGTGAAGGCCGCCTGGCCGATCTTCGAACCGAGGATCACGCGCCATGCAGCGCGTACCGCTTCGCCGTAGGCCTTCTGATTGAATGCGTCCTGCTTGCCGAGCCCGACGAGCAGGATGCGCGACGCGCCGATGCCCGTCACTTCCGGCACGAGCAGTGTCGTGCCTGCACGGCCGCTCATGTCGCCAGCCTTGACGATGCGCACAATCAAACCTTTGGTGGTGACGTCCATGTCGCGCGCCGCGCCCGTGAGCGTTTGTGCTTCGAAAATGCCGAGCACGATGACATCCGACTTCCCGGTAAGGAAACCATTTGCCTCGCCTTTGCTCCAATCACAGGCTTTTATGCTAAAGTCCATCGCGCTTATCCTCGGATAAAATCTTGGCTGAAGGATGAAAGCCGCAATTATCCGCTATTTTTCCGCGGCGGTCACAGGCACGCGGCACGAGGACGAGTGCGAAGTCGTACGTCACCCTTCCCGTGGGCATGAGATGCGTGATCATTCCGCATTCCCGCCGGCTCAAAGCAAATATCAATGATCTTCGAACGCTCCCTGCAGCGCGAACTCGTGTACACGGCCGGCGCCGTGTTCATGGTGCTGCTCACGATCATGCTGACGACGATGATGATCCGCATCGTCGGCTTCGCGGCGCAGGGGCAGGTCGACCCGAAGGACGTCGTCGTGCTAATCGGGCTGACCGTCATCGGTTATCTCGCGGTCATGCTGATCGTGACGCTGTTCGTTTCCATCCTCTTCGTGCTCACGCGCTGGTATCGCGACTCAGAGATGGTTGTGTGGCTCGCCTCGGGCGTGAGTCAGACGCAGCTCATCAAGCCGATTGCGGTCTTTTCCACGCCGATCATCATCCTCATCGTGTTTTTCGCGTTCGTCGGCTGGCCGTGGTCGAATCAGCAGAGCAAGCTCATCAAGGCGCGTTTTCAGCAGCGCGATGAAGTGTCGCTGCTCGCGCCAGGCCAGTTCCGCGAATCGCCGTCGAGCCATCGCGTGTTCTTCATCGAGAAGATGACGCCCGATCAGAGCAAGGTGCAGAACGTGTTCGTGACGAGCACCGAGGGCGGCAAGGTCAACGTGATCGTCTCGCAGATGGGCCATACGGAAACGCACGAGAACGGCGACCGCTTCATCGTGCTCGAGGACGGCCGTCGCTATGACGGCGAGCCGGGGCAGCCGAACTTTCGCATCATGGAATTCGAGCGTTACGGCGTGAAGATATTGAATCATCAGGTCATCAATACGCCGACCACCACCGGCATTTCCACGCGCGGGCTGCTTGCGAATCCGACCAAGGAGAATCTGGCCGAATTCGCGTGGCGCATGGGATTGCCGCTCATCGCCATCAACCTGATGCTGCTCGCCATTCCGCTGTCGTATCAGAATCCGCGCCGCAGCCGCACCATCAATCTCGTGATGGCCGTGCTCATCTATCTCACGTATTCGAACCTGCTGAACGTCGTGCAATCGTGGATCGAGCAGGGCAAGCTGTCGTTCGGCGTGGGCATCGTGGGCCTGCATATCGTCATGTCGCTGCTGGTCGCGTTCATCTTCTGGCTGCGCATGCCCAACCGACCGCTCTTCACGCTCTCGTCGCTGACGCGATCGAAGGGAGCCTGACGCGATGCGCATCTACGAACGATATTTCGCGCGCCAAATCTATCTCGCATTCATCTTCATCCTGTTCGCGTTTTCCGGCCTGTTCTTCTTCTTCGATCTGGTCAACGAGTTGAACACGGTCGGCCACGGCAACTACAAGTTCACGCTGGCGGTGCTGCGCGTCGCGTTGCAGACGCCGTCGCGCTTCTACGAGATCATCCCGGTTGCCGCGCTGATCTCCGCGATCTACGTATTCGCGCAGATGGCGGCGGCATCCGAGTTCACGATCTTCCGCGTGTCGGGGCTGTTGACGGGCACGGCCTTGCGTTCGTTGCTGAAGATCGGCATTCCGCTCGTGCTGGTGACGTACATCATCGGCGAGGTCGTCGGGCCGTATGCGGACCAGTTGTCCGAGCGCGTGCGGCTGGAGGCGCTGGGGTCGTCGGTCTCGTCTAATTTCCAGTCGGGCGTATGGGTTAAGGACACGCTGACGGCGAAAGAAAACGGCGAGCAGGTGACGCGTTTCGTCAACGTCGGCACGTTGAATCCGGACACGACGATCGCCGACGTGCGCATCTACGAATTCGATTCGAAGTTCCGCCTGACCAATGTGCGCATCGCGAAGAGCGGCGTCTACGAGCCGCCGGGCCACTGGAAGCTGACCGGCGTGACCGACACACAACTGGCGCCGCCGCCGGCGACCGTCGATCCGGGCGATGCGCTCAATTCCGTGTATGGTGCAAAGCAGGTGAGCCTGCCGTCGTATTCGCTGCGTTCGGAGCTGACGCCGCAGATTCTTTCGGTGCTGCTGGTGTCGCCCGACCGGATGTCGATGTTCAATCTGTTCCGCTACATCCAGCATTTGACCGAAAACCATCAGGACACGCAGCGTTATCAGATCGCCTTCTGGCGGAAAATTCTGTATCCGTTCGCGGTGTTCGTGATGCTGATTTTGTCGCTGCCGTTCGCGTATCTGCACACGCGCGCGGGCGTGGTCGGCGTGAAGGTGTTCGGCGGGATCATGATCGGCATGAGCTTCCAGTTGCTCAATACTTTGTTCTCGCACATCGGGAACCTGAATACGTGGCCTGCGCCGGTTACGGCGGCGGCGCCCGCACTCGCCTATCTCGTGATCGGGCTGATCGGGCTCAAGTGGGTCGAGCGGCACTGAGAGCTTCGTCTTTTCTCGCGGGAGACTTGCGATGGGCAATCGGCATGGGATCGTTCTGTTCGGACACGGTGCACGCGATGCACGATGGGCCGAGCCCTTCGAACGACTCGCTCTTCAGTTGTGCGCGATGCGCGGGGATGAGCAGCCTGTCATGCTCGCGTTTCTTGAATTGATGGAGCCGGGGTTGTTTTCTGCTGTGGCTTCTTTGGCTGCGCTTGGCTGTGATGAGGTTACCGTCGTGCCTGTGTTTTTTGGGCAAGGCGGACATGTACGGAAGGATTTGCCCGCTGTCGTCGAGCAATGCCGTGCTGCGTTTCCTCATCTGGCTATTCGCTGCATGAAGGCTGTCGGGGAGGACGATGCCGTGCTTCAAGCTATCGCTCATTAT
>JAQFVI010000341.1 GCA_029439495.1 Caballeronia sp. BR6202001590007 | reverse complement strand
ACCGACTGGGCGCACGATCCGCACACCCTCACGCCCGCCTTGAGCGCGGCCGCCTGGAGCCGCCTCACGCCGGGCGAACTCGCGACGCATTGCGTGAAGGGCATGCCGCCGTCGCATGATGGCTTCGAGGCGCTGCTCACCTTGCAGGCGCAGATCCACGCGCTCGAAAGAAGCCGTGCCGACATCCTCGCGCACGCGGCGCGCTGGGTCGCGCAACGCTTCGTCGCCGAGCAGACGCGGCGCGCGCAGATGGGCTTCAACGATCTGCTCACGCGTCTCGATGCCGCGCTGCACGGGCCGAACGGCGCGCGGCTCGCGCAAGTCATCCGCCGCCAGTTTCCGGTTGCGCTGATCGACGAGTTTCAGGATACCGATCCGGTGCAGTACCGTATTTTCGACGCGGTCTACGGCGCGAACGCGCAGGCGCACGAAATTACCGACTCGACGTCGATCGAACCCGGCGCGCGCACGGCGCTCATCATGATCGGCGATCCGAAGCAGGCGATCTACGCATTCCGCGGCGCGGACATCTACACCTATCTCGATGCGCGCCGTTCGTGCGGCCCGCGTCTCTATACGCTCGCGAAGAATTTCCGCTCGACGCGCGCGATGGTCGCCGCGGTCAATCGCTGCTTCGACATGGCCGAGGCGCGCGCGGACGGCGCGGGTGCGTTCCTGTTTCGCGACGACAGCGGCAATCCGGTGCCGTTCATCGACGTGAGCGCGCAAGGGCACGCCGAGGCGTTCGCCATCGACGGCGAGACGCCGCGCGCGCTGACGGTGTGGCATCTGCCGCCCGCTGCCGACGGCAAGCCGACCGGCAAGACGCATTACATCGCGCGCATGGCGCAGGGCTGTGCGACCGAGATGGTGCGACTGCTCAATCTCGGCCTGTGCGGCGCGGCGGGTTTCGACGTCGCGACGGGGCCCGGCGGTTGCGCGAAGCGGCGCCCCTTGCGTCCCGCCGACATGGCCGTGCTCGTCAACAATCGCCACGAAGCCGAGGCGATCCGGCGCGAACTCGGCGCGCGCGGCGTGCGCTCGGTGTATCTGTCCGACAAGAATTCAGTGTATCTGAGCGAGCAGGCGGGCGAGCTGGCGCACTGGCTCGCGGCCTGCGCCGAACCCGAGGACGGTCGCCTCGTGCGCAGCGCGCTGGCGACCGCGACGCTCGGCATGTCGTTCGCCGAACTCGACGCGCTGTTCGGCAGCGAGACGCGCTGGGAAGCATGCGTGCTGCAGTTTCGCGGCTATCGCGAATGCTGGCGCCGCCAGGGCGTGCTGCCGATGCTGCGGCGTCTGCTCAACGACTTCCACGTTCCCGCGCGCCTGCTCGGACTCGACGCGCGCGGCGCAGAGGCGAGCGCTGACGGCGAGCGCGTGCTGACCAATCTGCTGCATCTCGCCGAACTGCTGCAACAAGCGAGCACGCTGATCGACGGCGAACACGGGCTGATCCGCCATCTGCTCGAAGAACGCGAGGCCGCCCAGGAAGGCAGCGGCGGTGATGCGCGGCAGATCCGCCTGGAAAGCGACGGCGATCTCGTCAAGGTCGTGACCATCCACAAGTCGAAGGGCCTCGAATATCCGCTGGTGTTTCTGCCGTTTGCGTGCGCGCATCGTCCGGTCGACGCGAAGGACACGCCGATCAAATGGCACGACGCCGAGCGGCGTCTGCACGTCGCCGTCGACGCCGAGCCGGACATGCTCGCGCGTGCCGACGACGAGCGCCTCGGCGAAGATCTGCGCAAGCTTTACGTAGCGCTCACGCGCGCGCGCTATGCGACGTGGATCGGCATGGCGCCGCTCGACGCGCTGGAGCGCAGCGCGATCGGCTATCTGCTGAACGGACGCGCGCCGATCGCTGTGACGGGCTTCGTCGAGACGCTCGATGCGGGCTTCGGCGGATCCGGCGACATCGCGGTGCTGCCCGCGCCGGAAGCGGGCAGCGAACGCTTCGAGGGCAACGCAGAAGCGATCCGCGAAGGCACCGCGCGCATCTCGACGCGCGTGGTGCGCGAGCCGTGGTGGATCGCGAGCTATTCGAGCCTCAAGACGACCGACGACGATGCGCACGCGGCCGAGCCGCAGACGCCCGACGAGGACGTGTTCATCGAAACGCGCGATGCGCAGAACGAGGCCGAGGAAAGCGACGAGGCCGCCGAAGCACCGGACGTCGCGAACGAAGCCGCGTTGCATTCGCCGAGCGCCGACGGCTGCGCGCTGCACGAATTCCCGCGCGGCTCAGAGCAGGGCAGCTTTCTGCACGACTTGCTCGAATGGGCCGCGCAGCAGAGCTTCGACGTCGTCGCGAAGGATCGCGCGATGCTGCGCGAACTCGTCGCGCGGCGCTGCGCGGTGCGCGGCTGGTCGCGCTGGATCGACACGCTGACGGACTGGACGCTGCAGATCGTCCGCACGCCGTTCGCGCTGAAAGCCGCGCGCGGCATGCACGCGACCACGATCGCGCTGGAAAAGCTGCCGGGAGCGATCGGCGAGATGGAGTTCTGGTTCGCGGCGGATCGCGTCGATACGCGCGCGCTCGACCGCCTCGTGTGCGCCCATACCTTCGATGCCGCCGCGCGTCCGGTGCTGGAACCGACGACGCTCAACGGCATGCTCAAAGGCTTCATGGATCTGGTGTTCGAGCACGAAGGCCGCTATTATGTCGCGGATTACAAGTCGAACTGGCTCGGCCCGGACGATGCCGCCTACACGCCCGAGCGCATTCGCGCGCAGATGCTGCGTTCGCGCTACGACCTGCAGTTCGTGCTGTATCTGCTCGCGCTGCATCGGCTATTGCAGGCACGCCTGCCGGATTACGACTACGACACCCACATGGGCGGCGCCGTTTATCTGTTCGTGCGCGGACTGAGCGCGCCGTCGCAGGGCGTGTGCGCCGAGCGTCCGCCGCGCGCGCTGATCGAGGCGCTCGATGCGCTTTTCGCCGGCGATGCCTACGCGCTCGCCGGCGCCGATGACCTGGAGGCCGAATGAGCACGCTGTTTCCATCCGCTTCGGCCGATGTTGTTTCCGATGCTCGCCGCGCGCTCGACGGCGCGGGCGATGCCGTGCGCCTGTTGTCGCGCTGGGTCGAGCGCGGCTGGCTGCGCGAAGTCGATGCCGCTTTCGCCGCCTTTCTCGCGCGCGAATCCGCCGATGCGAGCGGCCTTTTGATTCTCGCCGCTGCGTTCGCGAGCCATCAGCTCGGGCGTGGTCACGCGTGCCTCGATCTCGACGCGACGCTGAAAGACCCGACCTTCGTGCTGTCGCTGCCGCCGGACGGCCTCGGCGAGCACGGCGATCCCGCTGACGACGACGCGCCCGCGCTGCCGTCCGTGCTGCTCGAAGGCGTCACGCTCGCGTGCTGGCGGGCGGCGCTCGCGCATGCGTCGCTGGTCGGCACGCCGGACGACGGAAACGGCAGCGCGCCGCTGGTGCTGTCCGGCACGCGGCTCTATCTGCGCCGCTACTGGCGATACGAACAGGACGTCTGCCGCGCGATCCGCGAGCGCCTCGCGCGGCCGGAGCAGGCGCCGGATGCTGCCGACGCGATAAGTCTGCGCGCCGCGCTCGATGCGTTGTTTCCATCGTCCGCGCAGCGTACCGACTGGCAGAAGATCGCCTGCGCGCTGGCCGCGAGAAGCGCGTTCAGCATCGTCACGGGCGGGCCGGGCACCGGCAAGACGACGACCGTCGTCAAACTGCTCGCGCTGCTGCAATCGCAGGCGCTCGCGCGCGCCGACGATCCCCGGCCGTTGCACATCCGGCTCGCCGCGCCGACCGGCAAGGCGGCCGCGCGCCTGAACGAATCGATCGCGGGCGCGGTCGCGAAGCTACCGCTCGACGCGTTCGCGCAGGCCGAGGCGGTGCGTGCGGCGATTCCCGTCGCGGTGACGACGCTGCACCGGCTGCTCGGCACGGTGCCGAATTCGCGGCGTTTTCGGCATCACGCGGGCCGGCCGCTGTCGCTCGACGTGCTGGTGATCGACGAGGCGTCGATGGTCGATCTGGAGATGATGCATGCGGTGCTCGACGCATTGCCGCCCGACGCGCGCATCGTGCTGCTCGGCGACAAGGATCAGCTCGCGTCGGTCGAGGCGGGCGCGGTGCTCGGCGAACTGTGCCGCCGCGCCGGCGACGCGCATTACACGCCCGCGACGCAGGCATGGCTCGAAGCCGCGAGCGGCGAGCGCATCGATGCCGCCTTCGTCGATGCCGACGGCCAGCCGCTCGATCAGGCTATCGCGATGCTGCGCGAAAGCCACCGGTTCTCGGCGACGAGCGGCATCGGCAAGCTGGCCGAGGCCGTCAACGCGGGCAAGCTGGAGCGGATCGCGCAGGTCTGGAAGCAGGGTTACGAGGACATCGCCTTCGTCGAGTGTCCGGAGCGCGGCGAGGCCGTGCTCAAGGCGCTCGCCGTCGATGGCGACGCGGCGCTGCCCGGCACTAGCGACGACCTCTTCGCGACCGATGCGAGCGGGCATTCGACGCGTCGCGGCTATTGCCGCTATCTCGAAACCATGCGCGACACCCGCCCGGCCCACGACGCCGGCCAGGATGCGTTCGACGACTGGGCGCGCGCGGTGCTCGCCGCGCATGGGCAATTTCAATTGCTGTGCGCGCTGCGACGCGGCGCGTGGGGTGTCGAAGGCCTGAACCGCCGCATCACGCGGATGCTGGAGGAAGAGAACCTGATCCAAGCGCATGCCGAGTGGTTCGCGGGACGCCCCGTGCTCGTCACGCAGAACGACTACGAACTCGGCCTGATGAACGGCGATATCGGCATCGCGCTCGCGCTGCCCGGCGCCGACGGCAAGTGGACGCTGCGCGTCGCGTTCGCCGCGGGCGACGGCACGCCGCGCATCCGCTGGGTGCTGCCGAGCCGCCTGCAGGCCGTCGAAACCGTGTTCGCGCTGACGGTCCACAAGTCGCAGGGATCGGAGTTCACGCATGCGGCGCTGGTTCTGCCGGACAAAGTCAGCCCCGTGCTGACGCGCGAACTCGTCTATACGGGCATCACGCGCGCGCGCCGTTTTTTGACCATCGCAAGCGCGGGCGGCAAGGTTGTCGTCGACCAGGCGGTGCGTGCCTGCGTGCTGCGCGCGAGCGGGTTGTGCGGCGTTCGACGCGCGTAGCGCAGCTGTCCACGGCTGTGACGGTCGTGCGGCAGACCGCATCTGCAAACGTTTGCTAGTGGTCAACCATGATTGTTCCGACGTAAGTCCGACTGATATCTTCTAAATTATACGTATGATTTAGAAGGAGGCGATGCTCATGCCGATCTTGCATTGGCAGGTCTTGAATTAGATAGGCGAGCAGATCTGCGCGGGCCGCTTCGTGCCGGGCGACATCCTGCCCGCCGAGGCCGAACTCGCGGAGATGATGCAGGTGAGCCGCATCACGATCCGCGAGACGATGAAGTCGCTGTCCGCCAAAGGCATGCTGCAGGTGCGGCGGCGTCACGGCACCATCGTCTTGCCACGTTCGCACTGGCAGTTGTTCGATCCCGATGTCATCACCTGGCGCGCGCCGTCGATGACGATCTGATCCGCGATCTGATGGAGTTGCGCACGATCATCGAGCCGAATGCGGCGAAGCTGGCCGCGCGTTCAAGGCGATGGAGCGGGCGGTCGCCGGGCAAGGCGAATACGTGCCGGCCGATCTCGCTTTTCACGGCGCGATCCTCGTCGCCTGCCACAACCAGTTCATTCAACAGATGCACAACGCGCTGTCCGCGATCCTGCGCACAAGTTTCGAATTGAGTTCGGAGATCGAAGGCGGACCGGCCCGTTCGCTGCCGTGCACGAAGCGCTGTGCGCGGCCATCGAGCAGGGCGACGCCGATGCCGCCGAACGCGCGGTGCTCACGCTGGTCGCACGCGCGGCAAAAGACTTCGACGATCGCGAGGCGCTGGCGCGACCGGTCAACGACACGCCGCTCTAGCGCGGTTTCACCGCTTCAAGACACGTTCGCCGCGCAGGAAACGCGCGGCGAGGGTGCGTTCGCGCCCGCGATTTCAACATCATCGACAAAGGAAGACCGGCATGACCAAGTTGTTCGATGTGAGCGGCCGCACGGCGCGCGGCATCGGCTACGTGCGCTCGCGGAAGGGCTCGCCGCGGCGGGCGCGCGCGTCGTCGGCGTCGTCGTTAACAGTACGAAGGCCGATACCGTGGATGCCGCCGTCGCGCGGCTGAAAGCGCAGGGCTACGAGGCGCACGGACGCGCCTTCGACGTCACCGACGAAGCGGCCGTCGCCGATGCGTTCGCCGCATGGGACGCGCAGGGCGTCGAAATCGACATCGTCGTCAACAATGCGGGCATCCAGTTCTGCAAGCCGATGATCGAACTTGCGCGCTGGCCGACTGGCAACGCGTGATTGACACCAATCTGACGAGCGCGTTCATCGTCGCGAAGGAAGCGATGCGCCGCATGATCGAGCGCAAGCGCGGCGGCAAGATCATCAACATCGGCTCGCTGACGAGCGAGGGCGCGCGTCGGTCGCGCCGTACACGGCGGCGAAGGGCGGCATCAAGATTCTCACGCGCGCGATGAGCGCCGATGTCATCGAACACCAGCAGGAAACGCCCCATCCCCGACAAGCACGATCTCGAAGCCATGTCGGCCTTCCGCTATGAATTGCGCAAGTTTCTGCGCGTGTCGGAGGAGATCGCCAATACGGCGGGCATCACGACGTTGCAATACCAGTTGCTTCTGCATGTGCGCGGCTTTCCCGGACGGCAATGGGCGACCGTCGGCGAACTCGCGGAACGGCTTCAGGCCGCGCCCAACGGCACCGCCGCGCTGGTTTCGCGCTGCGAGGCGGCGGGGCTCGTCGTCCGCAAGACGGGCCGGACCGACCGCCGGCAGGTTCAGGTTCATCTGACGGAAGCGGGCGAGCAATGTCTGCTGCAACTCGCCGCCGAGCACAAGTCGCACTACGGCGCGTTTGGCTGGATCTTCGGCGAGCAGGCGATACCGCCCGATTGAGCCTGCACAGCCGTAATTCGGTCGGTTATGTCACAATGTGCCTTAATAACCTTTCGATCCGCTGGAAAATGCAAGTTTCGGGATTCTTCGATCGGCGTACGTTATGGCGCGGCAGGCGGGCTAGACTCATCGATGCCGGGCTACGACACCTTCGTTCGCTGCGTCGTGCTCTATCCGTGGCTGCCGCTGCTGGTAACGCCAGCGATTGCAGCGTTCTGCGTGTGGGCGACGCGGCGCTTTTGTCCGGGCGCCGAAGGCAGCTGCATCCTGCAGGTCATCGCCGTGCTGCACGACAGCACGAACCTCGGGTCGCGTCTGCTGACGCTGTGCATTCTGGTGGGCAAGATCGCACTGTCGTTTCTTTCCATTCTCGGCGGCTTCACCATCGGCCGCGAAGGGCCGCGATCCATGTCGGCGCGGCGCTGATGGTCAACCTGCAGCGCTTCTATCCGGCCCGCTTTCGCGCGATTCGCGGCGCGAGCCTCGAGCGCATGCTCGCACTGGCGGGCGCGGCCGCGGGCCTGTCCGCCGTCTTCAACGCGCCGCTCGCGGGCGTTGTGTTCGCCATCGAGGAACTCACGCGCAGCTTCGAACAACGCACGAGCGGCGTGCTGATTACCACGATCATCTTCGCCGGTATCGTGTCGCTGGTGTCACTGGCCCTGCGGGGCAATTATACGTATTTCGGCACCATTGTGCTCGACCGGCATTTTCCCGATTTGCTCGCGCTCGCGGTGCTGTTGCTCGGCATCGTGACGAGTATCGCGGGCGGCGTGTTCTGCTGGCTGTTGCTGAATACGTCGCGCTGGATGCCTTCCGCCGTGCAGCACTGGCGCGGCTCGCATCCGGTGGCGTTCGGCGCGGCGTGCGGCCTGTTCATCGCCGTCGTCGGCGTACTGGCGGGCGGCCAAACCTTCGGCAGCGGCTATGCCGAAGCGCGCGCGATGCTCGAAGGTCACTCGGGCCTCAGTGCGAGTTATCCGCTCTTGAAGATGGCGTCGATGATCGGCTCGTATCTGCCGGGCGCGCTGGGCGGACTGTTCGCGCCGTCGCTCGCCATCGGCGTGGGCATCGGCAACGCGCTGCATCTCGTCTTCGGCAACATGCAACTGCCGATGCTGATCGCGCTCGGCATGGTCGGCTATCTCGCCGCCGTGACGCAAAGCCCCATCACCTCGTTCGTGATCGTCATCGAGATGATCGACGGCCATGCGCTCGTCATTTCCTTGATGGCGACCGCGTTGATCGCGAGTCAGGTGTCGAAGCTCTTCGCGCCCGCGCTCTACGAAGCACTGGCGCGCAATACACGAGTGGCTGACGCAGCCCGCACGGTGGTCCATGCAGTCGTCACGCCCACGAGTGGTTCCATCCCTTCGCATGCACTGGCCCTGATTGCGCCGCGATGCGGCGCTTATACTGAAGCGCCGATCACGACCAAAAACGAGGACCACGAGAATGAGCCCTTCACTGACGATCCGCCCTGCCACGCGCACGGACTTCGACGCCTGGCTACCGCTCTGGGACGGCTATAACGCATTCTATGGACGCTCGGGCGAGACGGCGCTATCGAGGGAAATCACCGATATCACCTGAAATCGTTTCTTCGACGGCTACGAGCCGATGCATGCGATCGTCGCCGAGCGCGAGGGCAGGCTCGTCGGGCTGATCCACTTTCTTTACCATCGCCATACGACGATGACCGGGCCGATCTGCTATTTGCAGGATCTGTTCACGCTGGATTCAGAGCGCGGCAAGGGCGTCGGCCGCGCGTTGATCGAGGCGGTCTATGCGCAAGCGAAACAGGACAACGCCGAACGCGTCTATTGGCAGACGCATGAAACGAACGAAACGGCGATGAAGCTCTACGATCAGGTGGCGACGAAGTCGGGCTTCGTCGTCTATCGCAAGGCGCTGTAGCGTTGCGCTGAAGCCTTACTTATTTTCTGCGGCGCTGTCCCATCAGCTTCACGATGTCGCTGGTCGGGCCGCTCGTCATCAGGCGAGGGATGTCGTTGAGATGCACCCAGCGGCACTTCGCGATCTCGTTGCTTGGACGCGCCTTCGCGCGGCTGGAAATCTCGCAGGAGAACACATGATGGTGTTTCTGCTTGCCGCGAAAGTCGAAGAGGTATTTGGCGGATTGCCGAACAGCCGCGTTTCTTCCTTCAGTTCGCGAATGACCGCATCCGACAGATGCTCGCCGCGCTTCAGGATGCCGCCTGGCAAAGCCCATTTCGATTGACTGCGCGACTCGCCGCGTGCGACCAGAAGGATTCGCTTACCTCTGCGACAAATCACCGTAGCGCGTTTTTTCAAACCGGACTCCCACTTGTGTTGCAGGTATCGTCGATGCGGCTCAAAGCGGCCGGCGCTCGGGCTTGCATTGCAGGGTTGGCGCTTCGGCTAACTGGCTATCTTAATACAGAAGCCATGACATGCCATCACGTATCGACTCGATGGCGGCATGCGCGCCACACTGTCACGCGCGTCATCAAATCGTCATAAACAAGGTGTTTTCGCAGGCCTCTGTGGTATGGTTCCGGCAGCCTGGTTTCACCCCGCTTGTTTGTTCCACTCGTCCGACCCGAGGCTGCAATGGATATGGATGGCGACTGGCTGTTGCCGCGTCCGAACACGCTGTTCAAACAGAACCGGGCCCATGCCGGTTCGACGCTTTCGAAAAAGAGTTCTATCGCCAGCACCTTCTCGTCGCTGGCGATGCTCGTCGTCGCGGACGCGGTGCAACACGCGCGAGCGCTGTCGGAACAAAGCGATGCCGAAGGCTTCCATCAGTTTCGCGTCGCCTTCAGAAAATTGCGCGCGCTGTGCTGAGCCTATTCGCCCTATCTCGGCGAAGAAGCCACCGCGCAGGCCACCGAGGAATTCAAGCGGCTTGCCGCGGTCGCGGGGGGCCGCGTGACTGGGATATCGCGGGCGACCTGCTTGCCTCGGCCCGGCAAGCAGGCGCATCGGTGGAGCCGCTCGTCGCGGCCGCGCGCGAGAAGCGGGCGCAGGCGGTCGTTCACAGCCAGACGATGATCAAGGGCGACAAAGTCGAAGGCTTTCTCAATGAGGTGCTGAGTTACGCGCAAGCCACCTTGCAATCGAACTGCCACGATGTGCCGATCCGCGCTTTCGCCGAAGAACGCGTACGTCTTGCGCAACGCGCTTTGCATAAGCGCAGCTGCCGCGCCGCGCGCAGCGAAACCGCGCACGAAGAAGATCTGCACGACGTCAGAAAGGCCGGCAAGAAGCTGCGCTATCTGCTCGAATTCTTTCAGCCGGTCATCAAGGGCGGACATGGCCGTGTCATCAGGAAGCTGACGACCGTGCAGAACAAGCTCGGCCAGTTCAACGATATCGCCGCGAGCGAGACGCTGATACGCGATGCGTCGTTCAGCGGCGTGCCGCCCGAAGTCGTGGAGGAATCGCTGCGCTGGCTGGAAGAACAAAAGGGCCGCCGCATGCGCGACATGGCAGGCTGACCCTGCGTCGACGGCGCGCGCGTCCGGTCGTTCGCGCCGGACCGCGAGCACTTTCTCCGTCAACGACGTCCCCGCGAATCTCGCAAGTTTTTTCGCGCACAAGACAATATTTTCCTTCCCGAATCGTCATCACGGGTAAGGAACCGCCGCCCACTCCGAGCCCACTGCCCGAACAGGATCGCGATATCGCCACGGCCGTCGCGCGCGAGCGATCGCGCCTGCGCAATTTCATTCGACGGCGCGTGATCGATCAGGACGATGCAGAAGACATACTGCAGGACGTCTTCGAGGAACTCGTCGAAGCGTATCGGCTGACCGATCCGATCGAGCAGATCGGCACCGGATCGTCGACCGGTTCCGCAAGAAGAAGGAAGCGCCGCTGCCGGATCTCATCGAGTCCGATGAAGACTATCGCCTCGATCTCGCGCTGCCTTCCGCCTGGCGTCTTGCCGGGCGTCTTCAATGTCGTCACCGGTTCGGGCCGCGCGGTCGGCGAAGCGATCGGCTGTCATCGGGATATCGACATGGTGTCGTTCACGGGTTCGACGGCGACGGGCCGCAAGTTTCTCGCGTATTCGTCGGAAAGCAATCTCAAGAAAGTCGTGCTCGAAATGGGCGGCAAGAACCCGTGCGTGGTGATGCCCGACATCGTCGACATCGATGCCGTCGCGGCTCATATCGTCAACGGCGCGCTGTGGAACATGGGCGAGAACTGCTCGGCGATCTCGCGGCTGATCGTGCATCGCGACATCAAGGCGGCGCTGCTCGACAAGATCAAGGCGCTCGAGGCCGAATAGTGCGTCGGCGATCCGCTCGATCCGGCCAATCGCGTCGGACCGATCGTGTCGAAGCAGCACTACGACAAGGTCGCGTCGTATCTCACCGGCGATCTCGACCTCATTTACGGCGGCGAGACGAGCGAAGGACGCTACGTGCATCCGACCATCGTCGACGTCGACAGCAACGACGCGAAGGTCGCGCGCGAGGAAATTTTCGGGCCGGTGCTCGCGGCTATCACCGTGGACAGCCTGAAATAGGAGGTCGAAGTCGCCAACGACACCGAATACGGCCTTTGTGCCTCGGTGTTCGCGGGCAACGGCAAGCGTGCGCTGNCAACTCGCTGCACGCGCACGATCAGAGTACACGCAACTCAAGACTTTGTGGCTCGACCTCAACGATGACGAATCCGACGAAATCTGAAGACATGAAAGACTTTCTTTTCCCCGGCATCAACCTCGCGATCACCAAGCCTTTCGATGCGAACGGCAAGCTCGATAATGCGCGCCTCGAAGCGCTGATCGAACGCTATCTCGCGGCGCGGGCATCCGCGGCTTCGTGCTGAGTTCCGGCACGGGCGTGCACGTCTATCTGTCGAAGCAGGAGTCGATGGACCTCGTCGCGTTCGGTGCGAAAGTGATCGACGGGCGCGCGAAGATCATCGCGCAGACTTCCGCGTTGCTCGCCGACGAAGTGATCGAGCGCACGCGTCATGCGGCGAACTGCGGCGCGCATGGCGTGATGGTCCTGCCGCCCCGTTCTTCAAAGTCCCGACCGATGACGACGGCGTGTTCGAATTCTACGCGACGGTCGCGAGCGCCGGCCTGCCGATCGTCGGCTATAACGTGCCATGCGGTGGGCGTCGAAATCACGCCGTCGCTGTTGCGGCGTCTGTGCGAGATTCCGCAGTTCCTCGCGGTGAAGGACAGCAGCGGCGACATGGCCAAGCAGGCCTCGCTCGTGCGCATCGGCCTGCCCATGGAACGGCGCCGATCCCTTCGTGCCGTACTCGCTGTATGCGGGCGTGGCGGGCCTGATCTGGGGCGGCGCGAACTTCGCACCGAAGACCTGCCTGCAATGCGTGACGGCGGCGCAGGAGCAGCATCGCTGGGACGATACGCGCGAACTCTGGCGTCTGCTCGAACCGTCGATGTCGCTGATCTAGGAAGGCGACTACGTGCAATCCGTCTATGCCGCCGCCGAGATGACCGGCTACGGCGCGGGCAATCCGCGCAGGCCGCTCGCGCGGCTGTCAGCATCGAAGAAGGATGCGCTGCAGAGCGCGCTCGGCGAACTCGTCGAACGCGAGCGCTTCGCTGCCTGAACGAACGACCACCGATACAACAGCGAGCGCACATCATGTTTGTCACGAGCAAACTCCCTCAACATCTCGGCCAATCCGGCTGGGTATCGATGCTGCCAAAGCGCACGCCGCGTCCCGCGCTGAGCGGCACCGTGAATGCCGACATCGCCGTCATCGGCGCGGGCTTCGCGGGGCTGGCGACTGCGCGAAGCCTGTCGCAGATCGATCCGAAGCTCAAGGTCGTGATCTGGAGGCGAGCGAGGTTGCGGAGGGCGCGACGGGGCGCAATTCGGGTTTCGTCATCGATCTGCAGCACGAGGTGTCGTCGGAGGATTACGGCGGCTCGGACAACGATGCGCGCCGTCACGACATCCAGGTGCATCGCACCGCGATCGCGCTCTTCGCCGAGTTCGCGAAGCAAAAGGGCTGGGGCCGCGAGATCTTCGACCGTGCGGGAAGTACAACGTGGCGCTTGGTCCGCAGGGCGACGGCCATGTTGTGTCGTATGCGAAACAGCTCGACAAGGTGAAGGAACCGTATCGTCTGAACCGTATCGTCTACTCGATGCGCAGGAGATCGCCGCCGTGACCGGCACGCGTTCGTTCACCTCGGCGATCTACACGCCAGATACGGTCATCATTCAGCTGGCGGCCTTCGTGCGCGGCCTCGCGGATTCGTCCGACGGCAACGTGCAGTTGTTCGAGCACTCGCCTGCGATGTCGTTCGAACGTCAGGGTTCGTCGTGGCGCATCAAGACGCAGAACGGCGTCGTGAACGCGGGCAGGATCATTCTTGCGAACGACGGGCAGGCGCAGAACTTCGGTCTCTTCCGCGACCAGTTGCTGCATGACACGTATGTGTCGATGACGCGCGCCTTCGATCCGACGCTGCTGGGTGGCCATCGCTCGTGGGCCGCGACGCCCGCCTTCCCGATGGGCATGACGGTGCGCCGCGTCGAAGGCAGCGACGGCAATCGCATCCTGATCCGTTCGCGCTACACGTACAACCGATATTCCATCGGCGGCCCTTGAGCATCGGAAAGCGCGCTTCGAACTTGCGGTCGTGTACGTGGCCCGCACGCGCGATCGCGCCTTCGCTCACCTGCATGTATCGCTGGGCCGGCGCGATGGCGCTCACCTGGAACGGCGTGCCCGCGTTCGGCGAGATCAAGCCGGGCATGTTCGCGGCGATCGCCTGCAATGGCGTCGGCGCGACCAAGGCGACGGCATCGGGCATCGCGGCAGCCGAAGCGGCGATGGGCCTCGATTCGTGGATGGTGCGCGTGTTCAAGGGTTTCGCAGCGCCGAAGCGTCTGCTGCCCGCAGCCGTCGTTCCTGACGATCGGCACGAAGGCGAATCTGAGCTGAAGGAGTGGTCGGTAGGAATGGAGTGAGGGACACTACGCGCTCTCGCGATCGACGATCGTAAAGCCCGCGTCGATGCGCAAGGGCGCGGCCTTTGCCNTGCGCACGGTCGACAGTGCCGGATACACATGCGCGGCCGTGCTGAGATCACNNAACCGTCGCGGCCCGACTGCGGCGTCGCAGGCGCGGGCAGGATTTCGAGCGGCACGTCGCGCACGCCCTGCCGTTGCAGTTCTTCGATCACGCTGCGGCTGCGCCGCAAGCCGCGCGGATCGCTCGCCGACACCACGCCGAAACGCGCATAGCCCTTGCGCAACAGATGCCGCGCGACTTCGACGCCGATCGCTTCGTGCGAGAAACCGATTAGCATGTCGATGGGATCGTCGACGAGGTCCCATATTTCCAGGATCGGCACGCGCGTTTTGGCCAGCCGTTCGCGCGTGAGCGCAGTGTGATCCGTGCCGGTCAGAACGATCGCATCGGGACGACGGCCAAGCAGCGTCTGAATGATCTATTCCTCGCGTTCGGGCAGATACTCGGTGAGACCGAGCAGCGTCTGGTAGCCGGAGGCGCTGAGCGTGGACATCATCGCCTGCACCATGTCCGTGAAGATCGACGTGGCGATGGTCGGCAACAGCAGCGCGACGAGCCGGTTCTTGTTGCTTGCGAGCGCGCCCGCAAGCAGGTTCGGCACGTAGCTGGTCGCGCGCACCACATCCATTACGCGCTGCCTCGTCTCTTCGCGAACGAGCTCGGGGCGGTTCATCGCGCGGGACACCGTCATCGCGGTCACGCCCACCACGCGCGCGACGTTTTCGAGCGTGACGCTCGCGCCAGCTTCTTCGGCGAAACCGTCCGCCTCGTCCCCTGATTGCTTGTCCTGTCCGCTCCTTGGTGCCGACATTTTACCTAGCCCATCAACCGGCCAAGACATCAGACATCGTATCGACGATCGCCGGTAAAACCCCAGTTTCGTTGATGTTTGCGCTAACATACCATCCGTTTCCATGAGACGTCGCATAACATGGATATGGAGACGGTGATGGACAAAGGCATTTCGCGCACCCGGGATGCGGTGGCCGGGGACGCGGCGAGCGCATCGCTCGCCGCGTCCCCGACACATCAGGGCGCGGATTACAGCGGGCGCAGCCGCGCGCGCTTTCTGATCGTCTTCATGCTGTTCCTCGTGACGACGGTGAACTACGCCGACCGCGCGACGCTGTCGATCACCGGCTCGTCCATCCAGAAGGCGATAGGCATTTCGCCGGTCGAGATGGGCTACATCTTCATGTGATCGCGCAGATTCCGGGCGGCTGGCTGCTGGACCGCTTCGGCTCCAAGCGCGTCTATGCGTGCAGCATCTTCTTCTGGTCGATCCTGACCGCGTTCCAGGGTTTCGTCGTGGCCTTGCCGGTGGGCATCGCCGTGGTGACGCTGTTCGCGTTGCTCTTTCTCGTCGGCGCGGCCGAGGCGCCCGCGTTTCCGGGCAATTCGCGTTTCACCGCGACGTGGTTTCCGACGGCGGAGCGCGGCACGGCATCGGTCATCTTCAACTTGTCGCAGTACTTCGCGGCTGTGCTGTTCACGCCGATCATGAGCTGGATTACGCACACGTACGGCTGGCCGCATGTGTTCTATGCGATGGGCGCGCTCGGCGTCGTCATCACCGGCGTGTGGCTGAAGACCATCTACGCGCCGCGCCGGCATCCGCTCGCGAACGATGCGGAAGTGCGCTTCATCGCCGATCACGGCGCGCAAGGTGCCGATCGTCGTCGGCTATCTCGTGCAGGGCACGGGTTCGTTTGCGGCGGCGCTCGTGTTCGTCAGTGCGAACGCGTTGATCGCGATCGTCTGCTACCTGTTCGTGGTCGGCAAGATTCAGCGCTTCGAATTCAAGCCGGGCGCCTGAGAAAACATCGATAAAAAAACGGAGATTAAAAAACATGAGCAAGCGACGTACTTTCCTCAAGACCGCGGCGGCGGGCGGACTGGCATCGGCAGCGGGTGTTGCGGCGGGTCTGCCGAACGTGGCTGCGGCGCAAGCGCTGGGTGCATCGACGGATGCGAACACGGTGCCGTTCAAGCCGAGTACGCGTTATCCGGATGTATCGATCGAAATTCTCGATCCGAGCTTCGCGAAGTACCAACTCTATAGCGCTTCGGTCAAGCAAGCTCGGCAGCGGCATGCGTTGGGCCAAGGGGCCGGTGTACTTTCCGGCGGGACGTTATCTGGTGGTGAGCGACATCCCCAATAATCGCATGATGCGTTACGACGAAATGACCGGCAATTGGGGCGTTTTTCGTCAGCCGTCGAATCAGAGCAACGGCAATACGCGCGATCTGCAGGGACGTCTCGTCACTTGCGAGCATCTGACGCGGCGCGTCACGCGCACGGAGCACGACGGCAGGATCACGGTGCTAGCGGACAACTATCAGGGCAAGCGGCTAAACTCGCCGAACGACATCGTGTGCAAGAAGTCCGACGGTTCGATCTGGTTCAGCGATCCGCCGTTCGGCATCGCGGACAATTGGAAGGCGACAAGGCGACGCCGGAACTGCCGCAATCAGTGTATCATATATCGTCGGACGGACAGTTGCAGGCGATCATCACCGATCTCGCGGGTCCGAACGGTCTGGCGTTTTCGCCGGACGAATCGAGGCTCTATGTGATCGAGAGCCACGCGACGCCCAGCCGCATCATGTGGAGCTACGACGTCGGCGCGGACGGGGCATCACGCTGTCCAACAAGACCAAACTGTTCGATGCCAACGGCGCGTGTGCGCTCGACGGCTTCAAGGTAGACCGCGACGGCAATCTCTGGTGCGGCTGGGGATCGGACTGACGCGGTGGCGTCAATTCCGCCGATCTCGACGGCGTGAAGGTCTTCAATGCGAAGGGCAAGCCGATCGGCTTCATTCATTTGCCGGAGCGTTGCCCGAACCTCGTCTTCGGTGGACCGAAGATCAATCGCCTTTACATGGCAAATTCGCATTCGCTGTACGCACTGTATGTCGAGGCCGAAGGCGCGGTCTGACGTTCATCGCTTCACTTCATTCACAGGATCACACTCATGTCGATTCAACCGAACACCA
>JAQFVI010000340.1:2144-15574 GCA_029439495.1 Caballeronia sp. BR6202001590007 | reverse complement strand
GAAGCGGCTGCGGCGATCGCGAAGAACGACGACAGGAGCGAAGCGCCCGCCGCCGGACGTTCAACGTGGCGCAGCCTGCTCGATGCGGCAAAATCGATCGCCGCACCGCAAAAGGGGGAAGCGGTAGCCGCGACGGCGACGACCGCGCCTTAAAGCAGGTTTGACCGCGCGTCAGCACGAAGTCGGCTGCACGCGCTCCACTTCAAGGCCGAACAACGGCCGCAGACGCGTGCCAAGCACGTTGCCGAAGAACGCGGCGACGAGCTACAGCCAGCCGTGCAGGCTGCCCGACACGATGCCGCTGAAGTACGCGCCGATGTTGCAGCCGTACGCGAGGCGCGCGGCGTAGCCGAGCAGGAGGCCGACGACGACGGCCGCGACGAGCAAACGCAGCGGCACGCGCCGTGACGAGGCGTCCGTGGCGGCGTTTCTCGACGAACACCGTCAGCGCGGCGATCAGGCCGAACACGATCCAGTTCACCGCGAGCGCGGGTGCGACGCCCAGCGTCTTAACGAGCGACACCGGCGCCAACTGCGGCAGCCCGGTCCAGAACGGCATGTGCGCCGTGGCCACCACCGAACCGCCGATGAACGCAACGAGCGTGACGATCATGCGCGTGCTGCCGTCGCCGACCGTGTACAGCGTGCCGGATGCGCAGCCGCCGCCCAGTTGCATGCCGATGCCGAACAGGAAAGCACCGACCACCCGGACGTACCCGCGGGCGACACGAGGCCGGTCACAGGCGTGCCGAACAGTTCGCCGGCCGCGAGCGCCGGAAAGAACAGCGCGACGCTGACGGCGAGCATCAGCATCTGCGCGCACAGGCCCGTGCCGCGTCCGTCGGCGATAAAGACGCGCCATGCGGACGTGAAGCCGAACGCCGCGTGATAAAGCGTGACGCCGAGCAACGCGCCGGTCACGTAAAGCGTGGCCTGACGCGCGCCGACGCTCTGCGCGAGATACACCGCACCGAGCACGATCAGAACGAACGCGATGCCGAGCGGCTTGGGATCGATATCCGCGCGGCGGGGAAGAGGAATGGCTAAATCGGACATGACGAGAGCTGCCGTAAAAGATGCGTGGAAAATCCGTTATTTTCCTGCTTTTCAAAACGCCTTGCAGGTATGCGCCTCGCTGAGGCATGGCTTTTGCACCGTCTCTCCGACGAAACCGTCCGGAAAAAACGCATGCATATCGTTTGCCACATGATGTCGTCGGTCGATGGCCGCAGCCTCACCGACAACTGGAATCTGAAATTCGCGTCGCCCTTATCCTTTATATGAGGAAACCGCCGCGCGCTTCAAGGCCGATGCCTGGGCATGCGGCCGGGTGACGATGCAGGAAATCTCGCACGCGGGCGAGGGCGATTATCCGCGCGGAATAGCCAAGGGTCAGATCGCGCCGACCGATCATTTCGCGAAACGCGGCGCGAGCCAGTACGCGCTGTCGATCGATCCGAAAGGACGCGTCGGCTGGAAGAGCGACACCGCGCTCGATTCGCATATCGTCGAAGTGCTCGCAGAAAACGTCGAGGACGACTATCTCGCGTATCTGCAATCGATCGGCGTGTCGTATGTGTTCGGAGGCAAGACCGACATCGATCTGAAGCACGTCGTCGATACGCTCGAGCGTGAACTGAAGATCGGCAAGCTGATCGTCGAGGGCGGCGGGCATGTGTCGGGCGCGTTCGTCAACGCCGGCCTCGCCGATGAAGTCAGCGTGCTGCTGATTCCGCTCGTCGACGGACGCGAGACGCATACGTCGTCGTTCGAAGTGGCGATGGACAAGTGGACCCAACCCGCTTACCTCACGCTCGATTCGGTCGAGAAGCTCGAGCACGACGTGGTGTGGGTAAAGTATCGGCGCAAGGCATAGCACGCTTTTGCCGAAAGATCCGCGTCGCGCCACGTCACATCATGCGACGGCGCTCGCCGTGAGATACGGCTCGATGTTTTTTCATCGCGCGCTCAACATACGCCTCTTTCTCGCCGACGGGCGCGACGTAGTGCATCGCATCGCGCGCGGCGTCCACGCCTTCCAGCTGCGCGATAACCCACGCCGCCAGATACTGCGAGGCGAGACAGCCGCCCGCTGTCGCCACGTTCGCACGCGCGAAGAAAAAAAGATGATTCAGCACCAACACGCCCGCTTCCTCGACCCACGGCTTCGTGGTGAGATCGGTGCACGCGGGCACGTCGCGCAGCAGCCCGAGCTTCGCGAGGATCAGCGTGCCGGAACATTGCGCGCCGAGCAGTTGACGCGACGGATCGAGCTTCATACGCGCCATCAGCGCGGCATCCGCGACGACCTCGCGCGTCTTCATGCCGCTGCCGATGATCACCGCATCGGCATGCGCGGCGTCTTCCAGTGCGCATTGCGCCTCAAGCGTGACGCCGTTCATCGACGTGACCTCCGGCGACGGACACGCGATCGACACGCACCAGTCCGGCTTCTTCACGCGATTGAGAATGCCGAGCGCGATCAGCGAATCGAGTTCGTTGAAGCCGTCGAAAGTCAGGATGGCGATATGCATGGCGTGGCTCTCGTGGGTGTGATCGATGTATGCGCGGCCGGCGGCCGAAGTGTCATGTCCGACGTTCGTACCGCGCGAAAAACATGTCCGCCGCCGGCTCCGCAACCTGCTTCTGCTCGCGCTTCGTGAGCGGCGGCTGGCCCATCGCCAGTTGCGGCCAGAACGCGAAGCCCTTGACGAGACTGTGCAACTGCTGCGCGGCGAACACCGGATCCTGCACCGACAATCTGCCGTCGGCGCTTGCCGCGCGTATCCATACGCCGACGTCTTCCTCGCGCTCGTTCAGCCGCGCGAGCGCCATCGTCGATTCGTCGCCGAGCTTGCGCATTAGCAGGTCGAGCAACTGCGCCCGCAAAGAAAGGTTCGTCCGGACGATACACCGGCGTATCGGTCACGCGGCTCGCATCCCAAAGCTGATGCAGGATTTCGGCGAACAGCGCCTCCTTGCTCGGGAAATAGTTGTAGACGGTGCGCTTGGAGACATCGGCGCGCGCCGCGATACGGTCCATGCTCGTCGCATCGAAGCCGGACGCGATGAATTCCTCAACCGCCGCGCTCCCGATGGCGGCGCGCTTGCGGTCGGTCAGTCGGGGAGAGACGAGGCTTGCTTTCATTCTTATCTACACCGGCCGGTTTACTTTTCGCGCGGACTTAAAGTATACTGTACAGTACACTTTCCACGACGAGTCGATCCCATGCCCATGCTTAACGCCTCGTTCTACACCTATGTCGGCCGCCTGCTCAGCCATACCGCCGCGCGACGCAACCGCGCACGCGGCCACGATGCATCCGCCGCCTCGCCGCCGACCTGCCTTGTGATTCCGGTGATTGCATACATGTGCGTCTCTCCTCGAATGGATGGAAGATGCGTTACCAGCGCCGCACGCGTTCGTTCGGTCGCTGCGATGCGTTGCATGTTAGGCCGATCCATCGATGCGAAAAATGACGGCAAGGGTATTAGATCGATGACGTCGCGTCATGGATGCGCATAGCGAGCCCGCTGCGCCCTCGGGCGCTTTCCCCTACAGTGTTGCGATTCGAATCGAATCAGAACCGAGGAGAAACGCCGCATGGAAGAACACGCCGACGATATCGTCACGCCGTCTTCAGTCGCCGCGCTCGCCGCGACGCTCGATTATTACGAAGACAGCCCCGCCGAAAGCAACCCGCTGCCGCCGCTGTGGCACTGGATCTTCTTCAGGCCGGTCGTCAAGCAGTCGCTGATCGCCGAAGACGGGCATCCGCGCAAGAGCGGCTTTCTGCCCGATCTCGGCCTGCCGCGCCGCATGTGGGCGGGCGGACGCCTGCGCTTCCCGGCGCCGGTGATGGTCGGTTCCGGTATCACGCGCGACTCGCGCATCGTCGACGTTAAAGAGAAGCACGGCCGCAGCGGCAGGCTCGGCTTCGTGACGGTCGGGCATCGGATCGCGTGCGAAGGCACGCTCGCCATCGAGGAAGAACACGACATCGTGTATCGCGCGCCGCCCGAACCCGGCGCACCCGCGCCCGCGCCGACATCGGCGCCCGCCGATGCCGCGTGGCATCGCAGCCTCGTCCCCGATGCGACGCTGCTGCTGCGCTATTCGGCGCTGACCTTCAACGCGCATCGCATCCACTACGACCATCCGTACGTGACGCAGGTCGAAGGCTATCCCGGACTCGTCGTGCACGGCCCGCTGATCGCCACGCTGCTGATAGACCTGTTGCGCCGCGAGCGGCCCGATGCGCGCATCGTCGAGTTCTCGTTCAAGGCGATGCGCCCCTGTTTCGCCGGCAATGCCCTGCATCTGCGCGGGCGGCCGTCGGCGGACGGCAGGACCGTCGAACTCTGGTCGAAGGACCACGAAGGCTGGCTCAGCATGACCGCGCGCGCCACCGTTGCCTGACTTTGCACACCGACACACGATGATCGACACCACCGCAGACGAATACCAGGACATCCGCGATGCCGTGCGCGCGCTGTGCGCACAGTTTCCCGGCGAATACTTCCGCAAGATCGACGAGGCGCGCGGTTATCCCGAAGCCTTCGTCGATGCGCTCACCAAAGCCGGCTGGCTCGCCGCGCTGATCCCGCAGGACTACGGCGGCTCCGGACTCGGCCTGACCGAAGCGTCAGTCATCATGGAAGAGATCAATCGTTCGGGCGGCAACTCCGGCGCATGCCACGGGCAGATGTACAACATGGGCACGCTGTTGCGCCAAGGCTCGGACGAACAGAAGCGGCGCTATCTGCCGAAGATCGCCACTGGCGAATTGCGTCTGCAGTCGATGGGCGTGACCGAGCCGACCACCGGCACCGACACCACGAAGATCAAGACGACGGCTGAGCGCAAGGGCGATCGGTATGTCATCAACGGCCAGAAGGTGTGGATCTCGCGCGTGCAGCATTCTGATCTGATGATCCTGCTCGCGCGCACCACACCGCTCGCCGACGTGAAGAAAAAAAGCGAGGGCATGTCCATCTTCATCGTCGATCTGCGCGACGCGATCGGCCGCGGCCTCACCGTGAGGCCGATCCTCAACATGGTGAATCACGAGACCAACGAACTCTTCTTCGACAATCTGGAGATTCTCGCCGAGAACCTGATCGGCGAGGAAGGCATGGGCTTCATCAAGTACATCCTCGACGGCCTGAACGCCGAGCGCACGCTGATCGCGGCGGAATGCATCGGCGACGGCTACTGGTTCATCGACAAGGTGAGCGCGTATGCGAAGGAGCGCGTGGTGTTCGGGCGGCCGATCGGCCAGAACCAGGGCGTGCAGTTCCCGATCGCGCGCGCCTATGTGAACGTCGAAGCCGCCAGCCTGATGCGCTACCAGGCCTGCAAGCTGTTCGACGCGCATGCGCCATGCGGCGCGCAGGCCAACATGGCCAAGCTGCTCGCGGCGGATGCATCGTGGGAAGCGGCCAACGCGTGTTTGCAGTTTCATGGCGGCTTCGGCTTCGCTGCCGAATACGACGTCGAGCGCAAGTTTCGCGAGACGCGGCTCTATCAGGTCGCGCCGATTTCGACCAACCTGATCCTGTCCTACGTGGCCGAACATATCCTCGGGCTGCCCGCTCGTTCTGAGCCACGCAGCGCGTGCGTCGCCGCTCAGAGTTGCGCTTCGATCGCCGCCTTGTCGATGACCGACCACACTTCCTCGATTGCGCCCCGCGCGAAAACGATAGAACACGTTCTCCGCGAAGCTCACGCGCTGCTGTCGACGTCCAGCCCGAGAAAGTGCGCCCGTGGCGTCACGTCGAACCACAGACGGCTCGCCACCTGCGACGTATCGGCGACCAGCAGTTGAATCTCGAAGCGCAGATCGGGAATCTCGTCGACGTCGCGCTCGAGCATCGCGCGATAGCCGGCGACGCCGAGCGTCTTGCCGTTGTGGCAAACATCGTTGTGTACGAAGTCGGCGAGCTTCGGCAGTCGCGGCGATTGAGGCAATCGATGTAAGCGCGGTAGATCGCGGCGAGCGGGGAGTCGGATTCGGTCATGGCGGCGGTATTTCCGAAAACAGGCAGCTTATACGTGCGCTGAAACAAAACCCCGCCGGCAAGACATCGCCGAAGGGGTTGCGTTGCACGGGGCCAGCGCCCAATCAGGTCACCGGCGCCGGATTGAACAGCACGAGCGCGTTGTGCAGCTTCAGCGCTTCAGCCTTCGTCTACTTCTTGCCGCTCGCGACGTCGAGCATCAGGCGGGACAGTTCCCAGCCCACGTTCGCGATCGTCGCCTCGCCCGTCGCGATGGTGCCCGCGTTGACGTCCATCAGGTCGTGCCAGCGGCGCGCCAGATCCGAGTGCGTCGCGACCTTCAGCAACGGCACTTCGGCCAGGCTGTACGGCGTGCCGCATCCGGTCGTGAAGCGTGCAAGTTGATGCCCGAAGCAAGCTGCAAGGTGCCGCAGATGAAGTCGCTCGCGGACGTCGCCGCGTAGATCAGTCCCTTCTGCTTCACTTTCTTGCCCGGCGACAGCACGCCGGAAATGGTCGACGAACCCGACTTGACGATCGAGCCCATCGCCTTTTCGACGATGTTCGACAGGCCGCCCTTCTTGTTGCCCGGCGTCGTGTTCGCACTGCGATCCGCGCCGCCGCGTTTCAGGTAATCGTCGTACCACTGCATCTCGCGGATGATCGCCGCCGCCACTTCGCCGTTGGCCGCGCGCGCAGTCAGTCAGGCGACGCCGTCGCGCACTTCGGTGGTGACTTCGGAGAACATGACCGTCGCGCCCGCGCGCACCGGTCAGTCGCGAAACCAACCGCCGGATTCGCCGTCAAGCCGGAGAACGCATCGCTGCCGCCGCACTGTACATCGACGACGAGATCGGCCGCCGGACAGGTCTCGCGACGACGATTATTCAGACGCTTCAAATGCGATTCGTTCTGCAGCACGACCGCGCCGCCGTTCTCGTCGCCCTCGAGATCGCCGATATCCGCCACTTCTTCCGTTTGCGCCGCTGCGGCGATGGGAATCGTGCTCACGGGCATCAAGGCGCTCGGGCTGCAGCTTCTCGCAGCCGAGGCTCACCATCATCACTTCGCCGCCGAAGTTCGGATTCAGCACGATGTTGCGCACGGTGCGGATCGACACCATCGCGTCGGGCGCGTCGATGGCGACGCCGCAGCCATAAGGTGTGGCCGAGGCTCACGACATCGTCGACGTTCGGATAGCGCGGCAGCAGTTCCGCCTTGATTCGCCTTGATTCGCGTGATCGTGTGCTAGACGACGTCGGCAACACACTGCACCGTGGTCGTGATCGCGAGGATGTTGCGCGTGCCGACCGAGCCGTCCGCATTGTGATAGCCCTCAAACGTGAAGCCTTCGAGCGGCGATTCGTCCGGCGCCTTAATGGTCGCGATCGGCAGGTCGTGCAGTTCGAGCGGCGTCGGCATGCGCAGCACATGCTCGTTGACCCAACTTCCCTTGGGCAACGGCTTGTTCGCGTAGCCGATGACGTTGTAGCGGATCACCGCCTCGCCTTCTTCCAGATCCTCGAGCGCGACCTTGTAGCCCTGCGGCACGCGTTCGCGCAGCACAAGGCCGTCGGCGAACGTGGCGCCTTCCCCGAGACCGCCGTCGTTGACGACGATCGCGACGTTGTCGTCCGGATGGACACGAATGTAGAGGGAGACTGATTCATTGCTTGATTCCTTCGCGAAATACGACCAGGCACGGCTCGTTTCTGTAATTATATCATTTTACAACATAGCGCGGCCCGCGTGGTTGGGTGTTTACCCTCTAAAAGCGATTCGACGCAGAGTTCTTGTTGTTCAACGAAAATTCATCATTTTGTACGATGACCTATAAACGCTGACCGAACACGTCGGCCTCCCTTCAACCGAGACACACATCATGACGACACCGCAAGAACTCAAGCAAATCGTTTCCGAAGGCCTGCTCTCCTTCCCCGTGACGGACTTCGACCAGCAAGGCAACTTCCGCGCGGACACCTACGCGCAGCGCCTCGAATGGCTTGCGCCCTACGGTGCGTCGGCGCTGTTCGTGGCGGGCGGCACGGGCGAATTCTTTTCGCTGACGCAGCTGGAATATTCGCAGATCGTCAAGACCGCGACCGAAGTCTGCAAGGGCAAGGTGCCGATCCTGGCGGGCGCGGGCGGCCCGACCCGCACGACCATCGCCTTCGCGCAGGAAGCCGAGAAGCAAGGCGCGCAGGGTATCCTGCTGATGCCACACTATCTGACGGAAGCCTCGCAGGACGGTATCCGCGCGCACGCGGAAGAAGTCTGCCGCGCCGTGCCGAACATGGGCGTCATCATCTACAACCGCGCGAATTCAAAGCTCAACGCGAACATGCTCGAGCAGCTCGCGAACACCTGCCCGAACCTGATCGGCTTCAAGGACGGCGTCGGCGAAATCGAAAACATGGTGACGATCCGCCGCCGCATGGGCGATCGATTCTCGTACCTCGGCGGCCTGCCGACGGCCGAAGTCTACGCGGCTGCCTACAAGGCGCTGGGCGTGCCGGTGTACTCGTCGGCCGTGTTCAATTCATCCCGAAGACCGCGATGGAGTTCTACCGCGCCATCGCCGCCGACGACCACACGACGGTCGGCAAGCTGATCGACGAATTCTTCTTACCGTACCTGAAGATCCGCAACCGCAAGGCCGGCTATGCGGTGTCCATCGTCAAGGCGGGCGCGAAGCTCGTCGGCCACGATGCCGGTCCGGTCCGCGCGCCGCTGACCGATCTGACGGAAGAAGAACTCGAGCAGCTCGACGTGCTAATCAAGAAGCTCGGCACGCAGTAAGCCGCAGCGCTTCGAGGCGAGATGCGATGCGCCGGCAAGCGCGTGTCGTGCATTCGGCACGCTAGAACCATCAGGGGAAGTCGCATGTCCACGAGCCGCGCTGCCAGTCCAGCAGACGTCATGAAGCGCACGAAGGTGCCGTTACGTCATTCTTTTGCTGATCTTCGTGATCACGACCTTCAACTATGCGGACCGCGCGACGCTGTCCGTGACCGGCACCGCGATGCGCGCCGAATTCGGCTTCGACGCCGTGCGCATGGGCTACATCTTCTCGGCCTTCAGGCTGGGCCTACGTGCTCTCGCAAGTGCCCGCGGGCTGCGACCGCTTCAGCGCGCGCCGCGTGTATGCCGCGAACACCTTCCTGTGGTCGCTCTTCACGCTGCCGCAAAGCTCGATCGGCCTGCTCGGCAGCGCGGCGGCAGCCGTGACCGCCCTCTTCGTCCTGCGCTTCATGATGGGCGCGGCGGAAGCGCCGGCGTTCCCGGCCAATGCGAAGGTCGTCGCGAGCTGGTTCCCGACGAGCGAGCGCGGCACGGCATCGGCAATCTTCAACTCGGCGCAGTATTTCGCGGCGGTCGTCTTCACGCCGCTGATGGCCTGGCTCACGCACGAATTCGGCTGGCATCACGTCTATGTCGCGATGGGCGTGGCCGGTTTGCTGCTCGCGCTGACCTGGCTCAAGGTGATGAAGTACCCGGCCGATCATCCGGGCGTCAACAAGCAGGAACTGCAGTACATCGAGGAAGGCGGCGACCTCGTGCACGGGCACAAGCCGCGTGCTCAGGCGGGCGTCGGCACTAAAAGCAACAGCAAAATCGGCTGGCCGGTGGTCAGGCAACTGCTCACGAACCGCATGCTGCTCGGCGTGTATCTCGCGCAATACTGCATCAACGTGCTGACGTACTTCTTCCTGACGTGGTTCCCGATCTACCTCGTGCAGGCGCGTGACATGACGATCCTGAAAGCGAGCGTGATCGCGTCGCTGCCGGCCATCTGCGGTTTCGCGGGCNCGGTCGCGCGCAAGATACCGATCGTCGGCGGCATGCTGCTGTCGTCGTGCATCATCGGCTGCAATTACGTGAACACGGACTGAGTGGTCGTCGCGCTGATGTCGCTCGCGTTCTTCGGCAAGGGTATCGGCACGCTCGGCTGGGCGGTAGTCGCGGATACGTCGCCGAAGGAAGTGATCGGTCTCTCCGGCTCGATCTTCAACATGTTCGGCAATGTGGCGGGCATCGTAACGCCGATCGTGATCGGCTATCTGGTCGCCGAAACCGGCTCGTTCAACGGCGCGCTCGCCTTCGTCGGCGTCAATGCGCTGATCACGGTGTTCAGCTATCTGGGTGATCGTGAAGGACATCAGGCGCGTGGAACTGAAGCCCATGTGACCTGCGCCGGAAGCCTGTTTTGCAGGCTCCGGATACGAAAAAGGCGACCGCGAGGCCGCCCTTCGTGTTTTCAGCGCAGCGTGACTTCGATCTTCAGCGCGGCGCCGTTCGCGATCACTTCGAGCAGGCGATCCACATTGGGATGCGCGCCGAGCCGGTTGCGGGCATCGGCCGTATGTTCCGCGAATACCCGCGAGGCCATGTTCGGCGGCTTTCGCATCGAGCGTGCCGAAGGTCTGCTGAAGGTAGTGGTAGACCGCGAGCGAGCCCTGTTTTCCGGGCTTGTTTTCGATGCTCGCGAGCATCGTGCCCGATGCATCCACCAGATCGATACGTTCGATGCCGTCGATCGTGGGCAGTTGCGCGAGGTTGTCCTTGAATGCCCGGGTCGGCTGAATCACGAAAAACTCCGGGTCATGGATTGAGTAACGAGGCAGCGTATCTTAAACGATCGGCTCGATGCGGCTCGCGATCATGATGCCACCGCCCTGCATACGCGCCGTGATGCCGCCGAAGCTGCGCACCGCGTTAGCCTAGCAGCCCGCGCCGAAGGTCTCTTTCATGCGCGAACACGGATGGCATTCGCCGCTCGCTTCGAGCACCGCATCGCCGATGCGGAAGCGCCGGTCCTTCAGCGCATGCAGATTGATGCCCGCCGTGACGATATTGCGGCGCAAGTCCAGCGGCGACACCTCATCGAGCCCGAGATGACTCGCGATCGCGCGCAGGCTTTCGGCCTGAATCAGCGTCACCTGACGATTGCCGCCCTTGCGGCTGTAGTGATCGCCGGCGAGCCCTTCGTCCGTGACGGCGACGGCCGATGCGACTTCGCGCAAGAGCATGCTGCGCGTTTCGCGCAAGCCGATCCAGACGACCTCGCCGGGCTTGACGGGCGCAATCATCAGACGAGCGAGCGACGACTGTGGATTGAGCGGCATGGAAGTTGCTTTTAGTCGCCGCACAAGACACACAACGGAGACACCGGCATGCGTGAAGGCGCGAAGCAGCCGCTCGTCGGCATCGTCGCGAATCCGGTTTCGGCGCGCAATATCCGGCGCGTGATCGCCAACGCGAACAGCCTGCAACTGGCCGATCGCGTGAATATCGTGCTGCGGCTGCTGTCGTCGCTCGCGGCCTGCGGCATCGAGCGCGTCTCGATGATGCCGGACCGCGAAGGTCTCAAGGTCATGCTCATGCGTCATCTGGCGCGCAAGCAGAGCCCCAATGCGCAACTCGCCACCGTCGAATTTCTCGACATGCCGGTGACCGCGCGCGTCGACGACACCTTCCGCGCCGCGCGCATGATGCGAGAAGCGGGCGCCACCGCGCTGATCGTGCTCGGCGGCGACGGCACGCATCGCGCGGTCGTACGCGAATGCGGCGACGTGCCGCTCGCGGGCCTGTCTACCGGCACCAACAACGCCTATCCGGAAATGCGCGAGGCGACCATTTCGGGCCTCGCCACCGGCCTCTATGCGTCGGGCCGCGTCGATGCGCGGCATGCGCTCGCGTCGAACAAGCGGCTCGACATCGAAATTCGCGGCCGACACGGCGAAGTGCGACGCGACATCGCGCTCGTCGACGCGGTCATTTCGCACGAGCATTTCATCGGCGCGCACGCGTTGTGGAAGATCGACACGCTCGCCGCCGTCTACGTGTCTTACGCCGATCCGCAGGCGATCGGCATGTCCGCGATCGCGGGCCTGCTCGAACCGCTCGGCCGCGCCGAAGCGGGCGGTCTCGCCGTCGAACTGGCCGCGCCCGGCAAGGGCGAATTCGACCTGCACGCGCCCATCGCGCCGGGCCTGATCGAGCCGGTGCCGATCGCGAGCTGGACGCGTCTCGCCGACGGCGTGCCGCATCGCGTGAGACAGCGCCAGGGCATCGTCGCGCTCGACGGCGAACGCGAGCTCGCCTTCGGTCCGGACGACGAGGTCATCGTCCCGCTCAGGGAAAACGCTTTTCGCAGTATCGACGTCGCCGCCTGCATGCGTCACGCGGCGGCGTCCGGGCTGATGTGTCAGCTCACCCGCATGACTCGCTAAATCCACTCAACGAAGGAGACAGCAACGACGGCTACGCAACACGCGGGTGGCTTACCGCTTTCGAAGGAAGAACTGCTGAGCGTCTATCGCAAGATGCGCACGATCCGCGATTTCGAGGAGCGTCTGCACGTCGATTTCGGCCGCGGCGACATTCCCAGCTTCGTGCACCTTTACGCGGGCGAGGAAGTGGCAGGCGTCGGCATCATGAGTCACCTGAACGACAGCGACCGCATCGCGGGCACGCACTACTGCATCGCCAAGGGTGTCGATCCGGTCGCGATGATGAAGGAGATCTACGGCAAGAAGGGCGGCTCGTGCAACGACAAGGGCGGCTCGATGCATATCGCCGATCTCTCGAAGGCATGATGGGCGCGAACGGCATTCTCGGCGCGGGCGCGCCGCTCATCTGCGGCGCCGCGCTCGCGGCGAAGTTTCGCGGCAAGGGCGAAGTCGGCATCACCTTCACGGGCGACGGCGCGTCGAATCAGGGCACGTTTCTGGAGAGCATGAATCTCGCGGCGGTGTGGAATCTGCCGGTGATCCTCGTGATCGAGAACAACGGTTACGCGGAATCGACTGCGCACGCGACTACGGCACTGCGGTCGACAGCTACGTCGATCGCGCGGCGGGCTTCGGCATTCTGGGCGTGACGGTGGACGGCACCGATTTCTTCGCCGTCTACGAGGCCGCGGGCGAAGTCATCCGGCGCGCGCGCGAAGGCGGCGGCCCCGCGTGCTCGAATGCAAGATGATCCGCTTCTACGGTCACTTCGAAGACGACGCGCAGACTTATCGCGCGCCGGGCGAACTCGACGACATCCGCAACAACAAGAACTGCCTGAAGAAGTTCGCTCATGCGGTGACCACCGCCGACGTGATCCAGCCCGCCGAANGGCGAAAGACGCGCCGCTGCCGGGCGCCGCCGATCGGCTCACCAATGTCTACGTCAAATATTGATTCCTGGAGACGACAATTATGGCCCGCAAATTGAGCATGAAGATGGCGATCAACGAAGCGCTCGATCAGGAAATGCAGCGCGATCCGAGCGTGATCGTGCTGGGCGAGGACATCGTCGGCAGCGCAGGCGTGGACGGCGAGAAGGACGCGTGGGGCGGCGTGCTCGGCGTGACCAAAGGCCTGTATGCGAAGCACGGCGACCGGCTGCTCGACACGCCGCTGTCGTAGTCCGCGTATGTCG
>JAQFVI010000340.1:0-2136 GCA_029439495.1 Caballeronia sp. BR6202001590007 | reverse complement strand
CGCGCCGCCGCCCAGCATAGCCAGATGCTGACGCCGATCTTCACGCATATTCCCGGCCTCAAGGTCGTGTGCCCATCTACGCCCTACGACACCAAGGGCTTGCTGATCCAGGCGATCCGCGACAACGATCCGGTGATCTTCTGCGAGCACAAAAACCTCTACGGCTTCGAGGGCGAAGTGCCCGAGAACTCGTACGCGATTCCGTTCGGCGAGGCGAACATCGTGCGCGACGGCAAGGATGTGTCGATCGTCACCTACGGACTGATGGTGCATCGCGCGCTGGAGGCGGCCGCGACGCTCGCGAAGGAAGGCATCGAGGCGGAAGTCATCGATTTGCTGCGCTCGCTGTCGCCGCTCGATATCGACACCGTGCTCGAAACCGTCGAGAACACCGGCCGCCTGGTCGTCGTTGACGAGGCGAATCCGCGCTGCAACATCGCCACCGATATCTCCGCGCAGGTCGCGCAGCAGGCGTTCGGCGCGCTGAAGGCGGGCATCGAGATGGTGACGCCGCCGCACACGCCGGTGCCGTTCTCGCCGACGCTCGAAGATCTCTACATTCCGAGCGCCGCGCAGATTGCCGATGCCGCCCGAAAAACCATGAAGGGAGGAAAGCACTGATGTCCGCAATCACACCGATCGTGATGCCCAAGTGGGGCCTGTCGATGAAGGAAGGCACGGTCAACGAGTGGCTCGTCGAGGAAGGCACCGAAATCACCGTCGGCATGCCTCCTCGATGTCGAAACTGACAAGATCGCCAATGCCGTCGAAGCGCCAGACGCGGGCCTCCTGCGGCGGCACGTGGCCTCGGCGGGCGATACTTTGCCTGTCAAGGCGCTGTTCGGCGTGCTCGCGCCGTCGAGCGTCGGCGACGACGAAATCGATCTTCATGTCCTCGTAACGCCTGCCGCTTTTGATCATCGCCTCGAAGGCGTTCGCGCGCGTTGATTTCGACGGGATCGGCATCGACCAGCAATACCGCATGGGCCAGCATGGCGTAGCGCGGCGCATCGTCCTTGTGCGGCACGCGGCGCCAGTACTGCGCGGTGCCGGCAATCTTGCGCGCATCGCCGCCGGCCCCCAGGCGAGACTGAAGCGGCCGTCGCAGAATGAACCTTCGACGGCCTGCCAATGCGTCCGTATGCCGAGCGAGTCGAGCGACTCCGCGATCAGTCCGCACAAATGCAATAGACCGGCTCGGACAGCGCGCCCATCGCCGCGCGCATCGGATACGCGAGACTCAGATTCAGAATGCCCGGTCCCTGCGGCACCAGTCCGCCGCCCGACAGACGCAGCCAGGCGGGACAGCCGCGCCGCGCGAATTCTGCCCGCGCCTCGGCCAGCGACGGATAGCGCTGATAACTGCGCGCGGCACGATCAGAGAGACCGGCGCCTGCCAGACATGCGCGACCGCGTCGCCGGCGGCGTCGCGCTCGAGCAGGGCCGCTTCGGCGTCGAGCGGGTCGCCGGCGAGCGCGGCGGGATCGATCAGTTCGAAGGGCATGGCATCGACTCGTGAACGCGTCCCGTGCATGGTAGCGAAGAAGCACGAATGAAGCGCCGAACACGAACGCGCCCCGCCTGAACGCCGCTCCGGCGAGGCGCAACGCGATGCGCCGGGACTTCAGTTCGCGCCGACGTGCTCCTTCACGAGGGCGTTCACCTCGTTGGCCTTTTCCATCTGACTCATATGCCCGGCATCGTCGAATACGCGCACGGTCGCGTTCGGCGGCGCGTGCTGCGCGTGCGCGACGGGAATGATCCGATCGCGAACGTCGATGCGTTTCGCGTCTACGAGAAAGCGGAGTTCTGGAGCGACTTGCGGTTCTATGCGGGATGGGTCGTCGGGCTTTTCGTCGCGCCTGCGTTCGTGCCGGATGCGTCGCTGCCGGCCGTCGACGACGCCCGGCGCGTCAGTAACTTCCCGACGGCGGTTGCCAGCCGGGCGGAGGCGGCGGGGGCGTGTAATAGGCGCCCGCCGGTTGCTGCGGCACGGTACGCAACGGAGCGTGCACCGGCACCTTGTCGCCCGCCGCATACATGCATTGCAGATATGCGGAGTCGTAGCGCTGCTGCACGTTATAGCCCGAGGTCTGTGCCGCGCCGACGCCGAAGGCGCTGCCGGTCAGCAAGCCC
>JAQFVI010000339.1 GCA_029439495.1 Caballeronia sp. BR6202001590007 | reverse complement strand
GGTGCGACGACGATAGCGCCCGCACTTTCGATCCTCATCCTTCATTCCAGCGCAATGACCGGCGGAATCATTCTGCTTGCCTGCTCGTTGCATGTCGCAGCCATGTGGTTTGCGAAGGACTTGTTCTTTGCCGACCGATCAGACGTTCCCGTTCCGCAGGATAACGACGAGCGCCCGACCGATCTTCGCGAAGGCCTGTTATCCAACGTATTCACACGTTGGGGGATTCTGTTTACGCTGCTGAGCAATCTGTCGCTCGCGGGCGTGACGCTCCTCTTGATGCGTTACAAACGCAGGAGCATTCGATCATCAACGAGATCTCGGCGTTGTACGTCGCGTTTTTTGTCACGCAGCTCCTCCTTCTGTTTTTCGGCGCTCGGGCGATTCCGGCATCGACGGTGCGCGCATCGTCGGTCTGGCTGTATGCGTGCGGGATGTCGACGTTGGCCGTCGCCATGTCGAGCGGACCACTTCGCCTCATGTTTTCGATGCTGCTCGGTATCGCGTATGGCGTTCTCGTGTCGTCGATCTCGAAAAATCTGTTGCCACGCATAGGCCGAATCTCATACCCCGCTTATTCGCCGCCGCTTAGCGCTCGATCCTTCCCATGAAAATCGCCACCTGGAACGTCAATTCCCTCAAAATCCGCCAGCAGCACGTCATCGACTGGCTAACCACCTCGCAAGTCGACGTCCTCTGCCTGCAGGAACTCAAGATGCCGGACGAGAAGTTTCCACGCGCGGAACTCGAAGCCACCGGCTACAAAAGCTGGTTTGCGGGACAGAAGACGTATAACGGCGTCGGCATCCTCGTGCGCACGGCAGCGAACTTCGAAGTCGACGAGATCGGCGTCGTGCGCAATATTCCCGGCTTCGAAGACCTGCAGCAGCGCGTGATCACCGCGACGATCAACGGCATGCGCGTCGTGTCGGCGTATTTCCCGAACGGACAAGCGCCGGGGACCGAGAAGTTCGAATACAAGATGCGCTGGCTCGACGCGCTGCGCGAATGGCTGCGCGAAGACATGGCGCGCCATCCGAAACTCGCGCTATGCGGCGACTACAACATCGCGCCGGACGACCGCGACGTGCACGATCCGCAAGCCTGGATCGGCCAGAACCTCGTGTCGCCGGAGGAACGCGCGCACTTTCAGCAGTTGATCGAACTTGGCCTGACGGACGCGTTCCGCAAGTTCGAACAAGCCGACAAGATCTTTACGTGGTGGGATTATCGGATGATGGCGTTCCGCCGCAACATGGGTCTGCGCATCGACCACATTCTGCTGTCGGCGGAACTCGCGGCGCTCTGCACTGCATGCGAAGTGGACAAAGCGCCGCGGAAGTGGGATCAGCCGTCGGATCACACGCCGGTGATCGCGACCATCGGCTGACCCTTTACGCGTAGAAGATCACGCGTCGAGATGCAACTCGTGAATCTTGCGCGTGATCGTATTGCGGCCGATTCCCAGCCGCTCCGCCGCTTCCACTTTCCGCCCGCGCGTGAAGTCGAGCGCTTCGCGAATCACCGCGGCTTCGAAACGGCGCGCGAGTTCGTCCATCACGTCGGCCGAGTTCTCGCGCAACAGGCGCGCGACTTCCGTGCGCAGGCCGTTTTCCCACACGCTCGCCGCGACGCCGTTCGTCGCCATCGGCGTGGCTGCGACCGCGCCGTCGGTCGATACCGCAAGGCTTTCGGCGTTGACTTCCGTGCGCGAGACGAGATCCTGCGGCAGGTCCTTCTGCTCGATGACTTGCGCGGGCGCCATCACGGTCAGCCAGTTGCAGAGGTTTTCGAGCTGACGGACGTTGCCCGGAAACGGCAGCGACGCGAGATACGCGAGTGCTTCGTCCGATACGCGCTTGGGCTCGACGCCCAGATCGCGCGCACTCTTCTGCAGGAAGTGACGCGCCAGCAGCGGAATGTCCTCGCTGCGTTCGCGCAATGCGGGCAGTCGAAGCCGGATCACGTTCAGTCGGTGATACAAGTCCTCGCGAAACAGTCCCTGCCGCACGCGCGATTCGAGATTCTGATGCGTCGCCGCGATCACGCGCACATTGGCCTTCAGCGGATTATGACCGCCGACGCGATAGAACTGCCCGTCCGACAGCACACGCAGCAAGCGCGTCTGCAAATCGAAGGGCATGTCGCCGATTTCATCGAGGAACAGCGTGCCGTTTTCGGCCTGCTCGAAGCGTCCCTGACGCATCGCCTGCGCGCCAGTGAACGCGCCGCGCTCGTGACCGAATAGTTCGGATTCCAACAGGTCCTTCGGAATGGCGGCCGTATTGAGCGCGATGAACGGTCCGTTCGCGCGTGGGCTATGTCGGTGCAAGGCGCGCGCGACAAGCTCTTTTCCGGTGCCTGATTCGCCCGTGATGAGCACCGTCGCCGCCGAATGCGACAGCCGGCCGATCGCGCGAAACATGTCCTGCATCGCCGGCGCCTGTCCGAGCATCTCGGGTGTCTCGGTCACGCGTTCGNCGTCGAAGGGTTTGGCGAGATATTCGAACGCCCCACCCTGAAACGCGGCCACGGCGCTATCGAGGTCCGAGAACACGGTCATGATGATGACCGGCAGACCCGGCAGGCGATCGCGCACAGTCTGCAACAATTCGAGTCCGGAGCCGCCTGGCATGCGGATGTCCGACACCAGCACCTGCGGGCTTTCCTGTTCGAGCGCGGCGAGCGCATCGCGCACGCCGGAGAAGCTGCGCGTCGTGAAGTTCTCTCGTGCGAGGGCCTTTTCAAGCACCCATCGGATGGATTGGTCGTCGTCTACTATCCAGATCGGCTTCATATCGTTCGGCGAAAAGTCTTCGTGTGGTCCGGTGTGAGCCCGTCGAAACGGTCAGGCATCAAAGCGTTAAGCGTCAGGTCCTTGTCGTGAAGTCGATGGTCGATCTCGATCAATTCTCAAACGGCAACAAGATGGCGAATTCGGTGCAGCCGGGCCGGCTCTCCACTTCGATCAATCCGTCGTGCTGATGCACGAACGATTGCGCGAGTGTGAGACCGAGTCCGCTGCCGTCTTCGCGGCCCGATACGAGCGGAAAGAAGATGCGATCGCGGATCTCGGCGGGAATGCCCGGCCCGTTGTCGGTGATACGTAAGTCCAGTGCCAGTTTGTGCAGCTTCTTGCCGATCGTGACCTTGCGCGCGATGCGCGTGCGCAGTTCGATCTTCGCGTCGCCTTGCGAGATACGTTCCCTGAGCGCTTCGGCAGCGTTGCGCACGATGTTCAAGAGCGCCTGAATGAGTTGCTCCTTGTCGCCGCGCAGGTCGGGCACGCTGACGTCGTGATCGCGCTCGATGGTGAGCCCGCGCGGAAACTCCGCGAGGATCACCGCGCGCACGCGCTCGCAGACTTCGTGGATGTTCACATCGCCGACGATATGCGGATGCCGGTGCGGCTCGAGCAATCGATCGACCAGCGTCTGCAAGCGGTCGGATTCTTTGATGATGACCTGCGTGTATTCGCGCAGCTCGTCGCGTTCGCGCGCGCCGAGTTCAAATTCGAGCAATTGCGCCGCGCCGCGTATGCCGCCGAGCGGGTTTTTGATCTCGTGCGCGAGATTGCGGATCAGTTGCTTGTTGACGGCCGTCAGATCGTGCAGTCGTTCTTCGCGATCCGTGCGCAGATAGCGCTCGTTTTCGATGAGTTCCAGCAGCACGTAGTCCGGCGCGGCCTCCAGATAACCGACGATCGCATGCACATGCATGGCATCGTGTCCCGCACGTTTGAGCGTGGTATCGAGCCGCGTCGCGTTGAAGCGGTTCTCGGCGATCGAGGCGACCGTGGTCGCTATTTCGTCGACATCGGCGAAGAGATCGGACCAGTGCGTCTGCGTCAGTTGCTTGCGCGACATCTCCAGCATCTGTTCGGCCGAGGGATTCGCGTAAGCGATGCGCATCGTACGCATGTCGAGCACGAGCACGACGGTCGGCAGCGCTTCGAGTCCGGGCAGCAGACCGCTGGCCGAAAGTTGCGTGTCGTCGGTGAGCGAGTCGGCGTGGCCCTTGCGCGCCTTGATCAGATTCTTTAGCACCATCGGCAATGAATGAGATCGTTCGTGATACCGATCTTCTCGTCGATTCGGGACTCTGCGGCGATTAAAAAAGGGACGGCACGCCGTCCCTTTTTTAATCGCACAACCTGCGGCGCGCACTTCATGCGGATGAGCGTCGCTTTACAGCGAGTAGTACATCTCGAACTCGATCGGATGCACCGACTGACGATAACGCTGCAGCTCTTGCGTCTTCAGTTCGATGTAGGCGTCGAGCATCGAATCCGTGAACACGCTGCCGCGCGTCAGGAATTCGCGATCCGTGTCGAGCGCGTCGAGTGCCTGGTCGAAGCCCGCGCACACGGTTGGGATCTTCTTGTCTTCTTCTGGCGGCAGGTCGTACAGATTCTTGTCCGCGGCTTCGCCCGGATGAATCTTGTTCTGCACGCCGTCGAGACCGGCCATCATCAGCGCCGAGAAGCACAGGTACGGATTCGCGAGCGGATCCGGGAAGCGCGTTTCGATACGGCGACCCTTCGGGTCGCTGACGTGCGGAATGCGGATTGATGCCGAACGGTTATGAGCCGAGTAAGCCAGCTTGACCGGCGCTTCGAAGTGCGGCACGAGACGCTTGTACGAGTTCGTACCCGGGTTCGTGATCGCGTTCAGCGCGCGCGCGTGCTTGATGATGCCGCCGATGTAGAACAGCGCGAATTCCGACAGGCCGGCGTAGCCGTTGCCCGCGAACAGGTTCTGACCGTCCTTCCAGATCGACTGGTGAACGTGCATGCCCGAACCGTTGTCGCCGACGATCGGCTTCGGCATGAACGTCGCCGTCTTGCCGTAGGTGTGCGCGACGTTATGGATGATGTACTTCATCTGCTGCAGCCAGTCCGCGCGCTGAACCAGCGTCGAGAACTTGGTGCCGATTTCGTTCTGGCCCTGGCCCGCTACTTCGTGGTGGTGCATTTCGACCGGAATGCCGATCTGTTCGAGCAGCAGGCACATTTCCGAGCGGATGTCCTGGAACGTGTCGACCGGCGCGACCGGGAAGTAGCCGCCCTTCGTGCCCGGACGGTGACCCGTGTTGCCGCCTTCGAATTCCTTCGCCGACGACCACGGCGCTTCTTCCGAGCCGATCTTCACGAAGGTGCCCGACTGGTCCGTGTTCCACTGCACCGAATCGAAAATGAAGAATTCCGGTTCCGGACCGAAGAAGGCGGTGTCGCCCAGGCCCGAGCTCTTGAGATAGGCTTCCGCGCGCTTGGCGAGCGAACGCGGATCGCGCTCGTAGCCCTTGCCGTCAGCCGGCTCGACGACGTCGCAGGAGAACACCAACGTCGATTCCTCGAAGAACGGGTCGATGAAGGCGGTGTTCGCGTCCGGAACGAGCAGCATGTCCGACGCTTCGATGCCCTTCCAGCCGGCGATGGACGAACCGTCGAAAGCGTGGCCGCTTTCAAATTTGTCTTCGTTGAATGCCGAAACCGGCACGGAAACGTGTTGTTCTTTGCCACGCGTGTCGGTGAAGCGGAAATCGACAAACTTGACGTCCTCGTCCTTGACAAGTTGCATGACATCGGCCACGGATTTACTCATTACTATCTCCGATTAACAAAAGTCGGCGAATCGCTTCGCCGCCTCGACCAATTCCCTACACCGCTACTAATCGAGGATCAAAAAAGCAGCTTCCGTGCCAAGCGCACCAACTTTGCGCTAAGTGCTTGAAGCAGCGCGCGTTTTCAGTGAAACGACTGCTGGCTTGCTGGGTACGAATCGGGCGTCGTCGATGTGTCTTGCACTGTTTCGGTGCGGTCCCGCGAAATGCACCAAGAAGATGCACGATTGTTGTGCGCCTGTCGTCTTGTGCACCATTCCCGTGCTTTCAATCCGCCTTCTCGCCACGCTAGAATGACCGCTTGCGCTTCCACGGAGATCCTTGCCATGACCACGCCCGAACAACTTTATAGTCAGGCCGCATCGCGTGCGGCAGAAAATAATCTGACCTACGCGGGCGCCTTTACGCCCGCGGAAGCATTCGAATTGCTGCAACTCGATCCGCGCGCGCGCATCGTCGACGTGCGCACCCGCGCCGAACTCGACTGGATCGGCCGGCCGGCGGTCGACGGCGTGCAGTACGCGCATGTCGAATGGATTCGCTACCCCGGTTCGGTACCGAACGGCGAGTTTATCGAACAATTGCGACAGGTTGCCACCCCAGATACGCCGATCCTTTTTCTGTGCCGAAGCGCGGCACGCTCGAAGCTCGCAGCCGTCGCCGCGCAGAAAGAAGGCTTCACGCAGGCGTTCGATTTTCTGGAAGGTTTTGAAGGCGACAAGGATGGTGAGGGACATCGGAAAACGGTGTCGGGATGGTGCTTTCGCGGGTTGCCTTGGGTGGGGGCGTGAGGGGGCATGCGCTCGACGTGCTTGCCTTCCATAAAATGAAAATGAAAGGCCTGCTTCGACACGATTCCGACGATGCGAATACCCACTTTCACCCCATTTGATGAAGCGCCTCACGCCGCGGCAGACCCCCCAGGAGGCATCAAGCTTGGCTCACTGCTCGCGGACACGCGGCACGTCGACGGTCTGTCGGACGAGGAATTCGCCATCGTCGACGGCGTGCGCGACCGGAGCCAGCGAGGCCGGTGGATTTCAAATGATCCTGCTCGGCCGCGTACTTAGTCGCACCGTATTTACTGCGGCGGCAACCCATCCAACATCACCCGTACCCGCGCAACCCGTGCTTCCTCCACCGGCGCGAACCCCTTCCCCTCGATCCGCACGCCCGAGCCGAAGTGCACCGCGCGCACGCGCGTCGACGCCACGAACGGCGCCACCGCTTCCCACGGTCAGTCCCCGCGCTCGCGAGCACGGTGCAGTGTGTGCCGTTCGCGCGATCGCTGGCGCCGCGTCGAGCACCGACGGCGCACCGCCCGAGGTCAGCACGTTCGTCACCGATTCGTAACGCAGCAGCGTCTCGAATGCGGTAGGCAGATCGCGCGATGAAACGTGAGCGGCAAGCCATCGGCGGCATCGATCGCGCGCACATTGCGCAGCATCACGGCGTAGTCGTCGGCGTCGTAGACGAACGAACGGCTGTGCGGGCGGACGACCACGTTCACCGGAATCGCGACCGCTTCCGTCACCGTCTCGATCAGCCCGAGGCTCGGCGTCAGGCCGCCCTCGCCCATCGCCGAGATCAGCTCGATGCGATCCGCGCCTCTGCGCTCGGCGGCGCGCGCATCGGCGACCGTGGTCGCGATGACTTCCAGCAAAGTCACTTCGTGTCCTCGGCCGGCGCGTCGACGATCTCGCCACCAAGCGCGAACACGCCGTCGCGTAGCACGGCGAACGCGGCCTCCGCGCGCGCCGGATCGCCGACGCTCGGCAGGCTGAACGCGCGCTCGATCTGCTCCATCAGCGACGTGATGCGCGATTCCGGCAGGCCGAACACCAGCAGCGAACGCTCGACGTGCGGACTCGCGTGATGCAGATGCGCGTACTGGTTGTCGAGCACCTATTCGATCATCGGCCACGCCATCACCGGAAAGCCCGGCACGAAATGGTGATCGCCGACGGAAAAACCCGGAATCTTGTTGTAGCTGTTCGGAATGATCCGCGCGCCCTCGGGAAACGTGCCCATGTTCAGCCGATGCAGATTCTCGGGCGACTCCAGATCCGCCGGCTTGTCGCCGGCCTGCGCCGCCGTGTCGCGGATGCGCTCGCGAATCAGTTCGACCGCTTCGGGATGCAGCGCGAGCGGCACGCCGAGCGCCTTCGCCGCGCATTGGCGGGTGTGATCGTCCGGCGTCGCGCCGATGCTGCCCGTCGAAAACACGATGTCGCCGGACGCGAAGGTGCGCACGAGCGTCGCTGTGATGCGTGCGCCCAATAGTTCGATGACCTTCGTCAGATGCTCGTCGGTACGACGCCCCGACAAAATCTTGTCGCCGATGATGATGACGCCAATACCCATGAGTGCCCCTTATTCTTTGATGGTTACTTCGCGGGATTCGACCGTGATCACGGCGAACTGCGGTTCGCGTGCGCGCAGACAGAAATGCGCGAACCAGAGCGCCGAAAACACGAGGATGAATGCGTATGCCCAGATCGTTACCGCGGCGACGACGGGAAAGAGTGGCAGCAGCCATACCGACCACGCCCACAACATCGTCGGCACCGAACTCAGCAGGCCGCTGACGATGCCGATGGTCAGCAACTACCAGCGCGCCTCGCGCACGATGATGCGCCGTTCGTCCGCGCTCGCGTGGGCGAGCGCGTCGTAGGTCATCACGCGATATGTGAGCCAGCCCCACAGCAGCGGCGGAATCAGCGCGAAGAACGGCGGAATCAGCCACAAGGACAAGGTCACGACGATCAGCGGCACCGTCATAACGACCAGAAACGGCGCGATCACCGCGTGCAGCGACGAGAAGCCGAAGGTGTCCGACAGGCTCGTGATCCAGCGCGTCAGCGTCCACGTGCCGGCGGCGCTGGTGAGCGTTTCCCAGAAGAACCAGAGGATCGCGCCCCAGCCGAGCGTGGCGGCGACGAACGGCATCACCATCAGCCAGAGCATGCGCGGATGAAAGACGTTCGCAAGCGTGCGCACGAACGAACGCAGCAGATCATTCATGCGTCATCGATCGAAGGAGTGTGAGGAACCGAAAGGATAAACCAGCGCCCGGATTGGGCGCCGGAAGCGGCAACGGACGGTATCGAATCGAATCGAATCGCGTCAGACCGCGGCCGAGTCGGTAGGCGCGGCAGTCGCCCGGCGCGTGGCGATACGCGCGGCGATGCGCCTGAACGCGAGCCTGTGCTGCTCGAAGAAACCGTCGCCGTAACGCACCGGCGCGCCGAGCTGATCGCGGATGCCGGTCGGCTCGACGGTGCGGTCGAACGACGCCGAGCGGAACAGGATGTCCCAGAACGAGAACAGCACGCCAAAGTTGCAGCCATAGGCGGTGCCTTCGTGGCCGTAACCGATCGTGTGATGACGCCGGTGGAATGCGGGACTGACGACGAGCCGCTCGCCGAGCCAGCCGAAATGTAGGCGGATGTTCGCGTGCTGCACGCTCTGCATGAAGTTGGTGATCGCGACGAGCACAACGAACTGCGACGGCTCCACGCCGATCACGAGCGCGACGCACGCGAAGAAACTCGCCTGCAGCACGTCGTCGAGCAGATGGTTGCGGTTGTCGGTCCAGAGCGACATCTTCTGCTGGCTGTGATGGACCGCGTGCAGTTCCCACCAAATGCCGAACCGATGCTCGAGCCGGTGATACCAGTAGCCCGCGAGATCGAGGATCAGCAGATAGATGACGAAGGTCACGACCGGCTGCGTGGTCACGCCGGGCCAGAGATTGTCGATCTCCAGATTCGGCACGCCGTTGAGCCGCAGCCAGCTTTGCAGCGAATCGAAGAGCGGCTGGAATGTGAAGAAGAAGAACAGATTGAGGATGCCGAGCTTGACGATCCAGGTGTAGAGCACGTCGACGCGCACGCCCTTGCGGTCCTGCCACTCTTCCGCCGGGCGCAGCGCTTCGAGCGGCCGCAGGATGGCGTACATCGCGAGCACTTCCAGCACTCCGACGATCACCCAGTACAGGGCGTCGTAGGTGTCTTCGTCGTAATCCATCATGCCGACCTTGAACAGCAGTGGCTGGACGACGTCGACGTAGAGCATCGTCTGGATCCAGGAAACGAACGTATCGAGCGACGAGAGCATGGAATGAAACATAGTAGTCCGTGTTGCGTGCGGCAGGTCCGGCGAGCGGGTTTCTCAAGCCGGATGCGGAGCGCCCGTTGCCGCAGCGCGCCCTGCAGTACTGCGCCTGCTTACGCTCCGTTCGGCGCCGTGACCGGCGCGCGATTGAAGAAGTAGATGCCGTGCGGCGAACGGCCAACCTTGATGGTCTGCACCAGTTTGCGATTCGCGAGGTCGATGATGCCGACATGCTTCGCGAAGCGGAATGTCACCCACAGAGTCTTCTTGTCGGCGAAAAGTTCCATGTCGTCTGGGCCCGGCAGGAGGCCCGTGATATTGCCGACATTGGTGAGCGCGTCCTCATCGATGATGCTGATGGTGTTCGCGACCCGGTTCGACACCAGCACATGCTTGCCGTCCACCATCGAGCGGAAATTGTGCGCGCCCTTGCCCGTCTGGATGGTCTTGACGATCTTCTGGTTGCGCCAGTCGACGACGGCGACGTAATCCGCGCCAGTCATGCCGACGAGCAGATACTTGTCGCCCGGCGTCATCCAGACGCCCGCCGGCACTTCGCCGACCTTCATTTTCCATTTGACGGTTTGCGTCGTCAGATCGATCGCGGCGATTTCGCCGGACACCTGCAGCGAGATGAACGCCGTCGAACTGTCGTTCGAGAACGCGATGTGGCTCGGCATTTTCGCGAGCGGCAGGCGCTTGGCGATGCTCAGGTTCTTGCCGTCGTAGCGATAGATGTCGAGCCGGTCCAGACGCAGGCCGGTGGACACGAACCACTTCTTGTCTGGCGAAAAGCCGATCTGATACGGATCTTCGATCTCCTGCACCCAGCGCTGGAACGAGCCAGTTTTCGGGTCGACGAACATCAGGTTGTTCGACACTGAATTGGCGACGATGAGGGCGGAATTGTCGGGCGTGGGCATCAGGTGATGCGGCTCTTTGCCGGTCGGCACGGTGCCGACGACCTGACGCGTGTTTTCGTCGATCAGGCTCAGCGTCGCTTCCGCCGAGTTGAGCACGATGACGTTATTGGCGAATGCCGCGCCGGCCGTGATGGCCGTGATGGCCGCGATGGCCGCGCGTGCTGCGGACGCGCGCAGGTGGCCGGAAAAGAATGGAATGCGCATGAAAAAGTCGAGTCGGAAAGCAGGCGTTATTTTAGTAAAACGTTTGCGTCGCCAATCGCGTTGACGCGGCGTCTCTTTTTGCGTAATGGCTTGAATCCGCGCAAGAAATTCCGGCTTTCCCGACCGCGCGGGCACGCGGCCGCGCGCCTCAGCGCTGCATCGATTCCTAGACCTTGTGAAGGCGCTTGACGGACACCGGCATTGGCGTGCGCAATTCCTGCGCGAAAAGCGAAATGCGCAGTTCTTCCAGCAGCTACCGATATTCGGCGAGCCGCGCATCGGCGACGCCGCCACACTGCGACAGCGCGCGCTGATACTGTTGCGCGAGCGGCAGCAAGTCGGCCGCAAGCCGATGCCTTTCAGATAGCGCGGAAAATGCGCCAGTTGCGCGTAAGGCGTGTCGATCACGAAGCGCTTGCCGATCAGCGCGCCGAGTTGCTGCTGCAGTCCGACGAAGCCTGCGCGAACGGCCTGGCCTGCGCCAGCTTTTTGCCGAGCGCCATGAACTGCATCGACATTTCACGCAATCCCGGCAGGTTCTTCTCCAGAAGCGGATCGGCTCGCGCAACTGCAGCGCGAACAGCCGCCTGAGCCCCGCCCGATGGATGCGCGCCGCTTCCTCGGGGGAATCGAACACCTCGACGTCGCAATGCGTCGTGCGATCGACGAGCGCCGGATAGCCGAACAGCGTCTGTCCGCGCCGGCGGATTTCAAGTAGTTCCGGCAGCTTGCCGAAATTCCACGTCGTCAGGTTTTCGTAAAGCGCGGTACTTTCGCTGCCCACCTGCCCTTGCGACGGAATTTGCCCTTGCGCTTGAGACTGCGTGTGCGGCGCGTTCGCGTCGCCCGACAGCGCGTCCAGCGCGGCGCTCGCCGTCAGCTTCTGGAAATGCTGTTGCGCCTGACCGCCGAGTTCCGCGCGCAGTTGCGCGAGATTGCAGCCCATCGCGAGCTGCCGGCCGTGCTCGTTGATCACCTTGAAATTCATGAAGAGATGCGCGGGCAGCGTTTCGAGCTTGAAGTCCGCGCTCTTCACGGCGACCTGCGTCTGTTCGCGGATGTCCGCGATCAGCTCATCGACGAGCGTGCCCGCGCTGAACTTCGGTCCCGCGTGCCACTCGGCGAAACCGGCCGCAAACTCGGGCAGCGGGACGACGTGATGGCGCAGCTTCTGCGGCAGCGACTTGAGCAGCAGTTGCGTCTTTTCCTTGATCATCCCCGGCACGAGCCTTCGACGCGCCGCGCATCGACCTGATTCAGACCGTAGAGTGGCACCTGCAGCGTGACGTCGTCGCGCGGCGCGCCCGGCTCGAAGTGATACGTCAGCGATATGTCGATGCCCGACATCGTCATCCGCTTCGGGAACAGGTCGGTCGTGACGCCGGCCGCTTCGTGACGCATCAGATCGTCGCGCGACAGAAACAGCAGCTTGTCGTTGCCGGCCTGTTTCTGCTCGTCGCGATACCAGCGCTCGAACGCCGCGCCCGTCCAGATGCCGTCGAGAATCAGCGCATCGTAGAAACCGTAGATCAGTTCGTCGTCGACCAGCACGTCCTGGCGGCGCGACTTGTGTTCCAGTTGTTCGATGTCCGCGACCAGCTTGCGGTTATGCGCGAAGAACGGCAGCCGCGTGTCGAATTCGCCCTCGACCAGCGCGCCGCGGATGAATAGGTTCGCGCGCGTACTTTGCGTCCTGCTTGCCGAAACTCACGCGGCGGCGCGCATAGACGGTCAGGCCGTAGAGCGTCGCCGTTCGAAGGCGACGACCTGCGCGGCCTTCTTTTCCCAGTGCACGTCCGACAGCGACGTCTTCAGCAAATGCGAACCGACGGTTTCGAGCCATTCCGGCTCGATCTTCGCGATCGTGCGCACATAGAGGCGGCTCGTTTCGACGAGTTCGCCCGCCATCACCCAGCGGCCCGCTTTCTTCAGGAGTGCGAAGCCCGGCCATAGATGAAACTTGATGCCGCGCGCGCCGAGGTAATACGGCTCGTCGTCGGCCTTCACGCCGATATTGCCGAGCAGGCCCGTCAGCAGCGACAGATGCACCTGCTCGAAAGTCGCATCGGATTCGTTCAGGCGCCAGCCGTGCTCGCGCACGACCGTCAGCAGTTGCGAATGCACGTCGCGCCATTCGCGCAGACGCAGATGCGACAGAAAGTTTGCGCGGCAGGCATCGGCGAGCTGCTTGTTCGACTTCTTGTGCGCGACGGCCTCTTCGAACCACTTCCAGATGCGCGTCCATTGCAAAAACTCGGAGCGCTCGTCGACGAACTGCCGATGCGCCTGATCCGCCTGCTCCTGCGTATCGAGTGATTGATCAGTGGAAGCGGACCGGAACTGACCCGTCCGGGAGGGACGCGAGGGTCGGGAAACATTCAGCATAGCATCGCATTATAATCCCGCCATGAATTCCCAAACCGACCTCACCGTACCGTCGCAACCGGCTGTCGCAGAGCCCGAAGCGCCGAATCCCCACGCCCAGTTCGTCGACTGGATGCGCTCCGTCGCACCCTATATTCACGCGTTCCGAAACAAGACTTTCGTGGTCGCGTTCGGCGGGGAACTGGTGCAGGAAGGCCGCCTGAATGTGCTGGTACAGGACGTCGGATTGCTGCACGCGATGGGCATCCACGTCGTGCTGGTGCACGGCTCGCGACCGCAGCTCGACGAGCAGTTGAGTCTGCACGGCGTCGAATCGTCGTTCTCGCACGACCTGCGCATCACCGATGCGCGCGCGCTCGAATCGGCGAAGGAAGCCGCCGGTGAAGTGCGCCTCGACATCGAAGCCGCCATCAGCCAGGGCTTGCCGAACACGCCGATGGCGCATGCGCACATCAGCGTCGTGTCGGGCAATTTCGTGACGGCGCGTCCAGTCGGCATTCTCGACGGCGTCGATTTCCAGCACACGGGCGTCGTGCGCAAGATCGACGGCGATTCGATCCGCCAGTCGCTCGCATCGAACAAGCTCGTGCTGCTCTCCTCGCTCGGCTTTTCGCCGACCGGCGAGGCGTTCAATCTGTCGATGGAAGACGTGGCGTCGGCGGCGGCCATCGCGCTGCGCGCCGACAAGATCATCTTCGTCACGGAAATCCCCGGCCTCGAAGATGCGGAAGGCGAACTGGTGCGGGAAATGTCGCTCGACGACGCGTATCGCCTGCACGAATCCGGCGAGCTTCAGGGCGACACCGCGTTCTATCTGAAGCACGCGATCCGCGCCTGCCGCGGCGGCGTGGCGCGCGCGCACACCATTCCGTATCGTCTCGACGGCAGCGTGCTGCTCGAACTGTTCCTGCACAACGGCGTCGGCACGATGATCTCCTACGAGAACCTCGAAAGCCTGCGCGAAGCGACGCCCGACGACGTCGGCGGCATTCTCACGCTGATCGAGCCGCTCGAAACCGACGGCACGCTCGTGCGGCGCGGACGCCACCAGATCGAACGCGACATCGATCACTTTTCGGTCATCGAGCACGATGGCGTGCTGTTCGGCTGCGCGGCGCTCTATCCGTACACGCAGGAGCGCATCGGCGAGATGGCGTGTCTCACGGTGGCGCCGGAAGCGCAAGGTTCCGGCGACGGCGAACGCCTGCTCAAGCGCATCGAGCAACGCGCCCGCGCGCGCGGCCTCACACGCATTTTCGTGCTGACGACGCGCACCGAGCACTGGTTCCTGAAGCGCGGCTTCGTCAAGGTAACCGTCGACGATCTGCCGGAGGATCGCCGCCGCCTCTATAACTGGCAGCGCAAGTCGCTCGTGCTGATGAAACAACTTTAATTCCCGCGGCGCGTACCCACTTATTCCCCGCACGATACGAACGCGCCCCGCTACCCCGCTCAGGAAGGAGAAACACACGATGGCCCGAATGATTCAATGCGCGAAACTCGGCAAGGAAGCCGAAGGTCTGGATTTCCCGCCGCTGCCGGGCGAACTCGGCAAGCGCATCTATGAAACGATCTCGAAGGAAGCCTGGCAAGGCTGGCTCAAGCAGCAGACGATGCTTATCAACGAGAACCGCCTCAACATGGCCGATCCGCGCGCGCGCCAGTATCTGATCAAGCAGACGGAGAAGTACTTCTTCGGCGAAGGCGCCGACACGGCGCAAGGCTATGTGCCGCCGCAAAGCTGAAACCGACGTTTTTCGGCACTCCAGAAACCGGCTCGCGCAGCCGGTTTTTATTGCCCGCGACGTGCGACGATTAGGGGTTAATCCCAGGCGGGGCAAGGGTTCGAGGCCCTATCGGCGCTGGCCGTCGATAGGGCGGTTTGGGCAGTTTGCAGATCGTCAGTCATCATGTTACCATCTTAGTCGTTATCAACAGTAAATCACCTCATTTACGTGTGAGGTTCCGGGCGCAACGATCGAATCGCATGCGGCAGTGACAGTTTTTATACAAAGAGGCAGGCGCGTCGGTTTCTCAGCAATAACACCGGCCTTTTTCGTCTCAAGTTTGGTTTTGTCCGACGTCGCGGCCCACCCGCGGCAGAGCGTGAATTTCCCCCTCGCGCACTCGCCGTCCGCACGTCAAATTCGTTTGATGTTGGTTCACCCCGAGTGCCATTTCGCGACGTGTCTTCCGACAGCGCGCGACGTATGGGCATCGCATTTGCTAGATTTTGCTAGATATTTTTCGGCATCGGCTCGAAGGCGATGCTGCGCGAAGCTCATGGCGGCCGATCGCCCG